>JAYTLO010000371.1:0-1327 GCA_043729385.1 Akkermansiaceae bacterium | reverse complement strand
AAGATGAAGCCCGAACGCCGCAGTAGAAACCGCTAATAAACGCTAATCCGGAATGATGCAGACGAAACCCAAGAGAGTCCCGCGAAGCAGGCGAAGGTGGCGAAGGAACAACGGGAAACGGTGCTTTGGCCTGCCTCACCGAACGGTGGTCAAAATCAGAACCTGGCCAACCCTTCCCGCTTCGCACCCTTCGACTCCTTCGCGGGACAACAGCCTTTTCCGTCTGCATCGTTCCGGCTAAAAGGCAGTGCTCCCCATCTCTCTCCTCCATACCGAATGGAGGAGAGACTGCCCACAGCCTCGCCCGGAAATGGGATCGCGTCCTACGCCGCCTTCGAGACAGGATTCACGGCGGGTGGCGGCACCACCTCGCCCGGCGTGGCATTCGCCAAATCCACCACCTTGCGCGCCGTGCGATACCGGTTATACAGATCCGGCTGTATGGCTTTGTACTGCACCATCACCTTGTCCAGGCGCAGCCTCAAGATACGGCTGGCCTGTCTGAACAAGGTCGGTAACCGCTTTGTGGCCGAGCTGCTCTTGCCCACCGCCTGGCGCGGCTTTGTGCTCAGCTTGTCAAACGTGTCGATCTTTCCCTGCAACGACGAGAGCTTGGCCGGCGTCACGCCGAATTCCCCCAGCGACCCCGCCACCTCCGTGGCCGTCGCATGGATGTCCTTGCAGCGTGCGATCACCTCCGGGTCCGGGCCTTTGGTGATTTGCGAGCGCGAGAATTTGCAACGTCCCGCCAGCACCTCATCGTCGATGCTGCCGGCATAGGACACCACCGCCGCGGCGACCTCGTTGGCCAGGTCGCCGAGCTGAATTTTCGACGTCTTCTTCGCCTCCGCGAAGCCGCTCTTGCTCATTTGAATCACCGCCAGATCCTCGATGGTCGAGGTCACCTCCGCCAGTTCATCGCAGCATTGGCCCACGGCCGGGATGCCGGCATGGCTGCCGGATGTCTCGCCCAGCGTCGCGATGACCGTCTTCTTCATTTGCAAACGGTTGATTTGGTTCTTGGTCATTGGTCTCCATTCAGCCTTGGTCAGGGCAGGGGGACGATGAAGCGGTGGCCGGGAGACTCCGTGAAATGAGGTTGAGGAGAACTCCGCCAAACGCGCTGTGAAAACTGGCGCGGACGAAAGCCCGGCCCATCCCAACGCGTGGCCCAATATGGTTTCCCGCGCCCGTTAAACCGGGAGCCCGGAAGCCCGCTACACTGTCGTTTTGCTCATGATACCGCATGGCTGATACACTCCATCGGACAAATTGATCATGAGTTGAGAACTCATTTTGGTTCCTCGCTGTTTTCGGTGGAATGGAG
>JAYTLO010000370.1:0-1591 GCA_043729385.1 Akkermansiaceae bacterium | reverse complement strand
GTAAGGGTCCTAAAATCCACCCCCTACCAATCCGCTGCTGATCGTGCATCCTCGCCGGGATGTCCAAACCACGCCCCACATCATCCCGCCGGCTCACCTGCACCGATGTGCGCTTCGTCGAAGTCGACTTCCCGCGCCAGGTCCGGCCCCGACTCGCCATCGAGTTCAGCGAAGGGCTCTCGCTGCTGATAGAAGACCACGCCGCCATCCCGCTCGCCGCCGACTTCATCGCCACCTTCCGCAAACAACTCGCCGCGAAAGGAGGCCGCCCGTGCTGAACCTCACCAGCGCCGCCCTCAAGGTCTTCCTCGCGCTCGATCCGTGCGACATGCGCAAATCCTTCAACGGCCTCCACACCCTCGCCGCCGACCAGCTCCAGACCGCCCCCGCCCGCGATGCCCTCTTCGTCTTCACCAACAAACGCCGCAACCGCATCAAGCTCCTCTACTTCGACGGCACCGGCACCTGGGTCGCGGCAAAACGTCTTGAAAAAGGCCGCTTCAGCTGGCCCGCCCCCAGCGAACCCGGCCAGCGCCGCATCAAGCTCCACGCCGAAGCCCTGCAACTTCTCATCGACGGCGTCGACCTCCGCGGAGCCGCCTTCAAGCCCTGGTACGAGCGTCCGGAATGACATGGACAATTCCGAAAGTTAGAGCCGGTTAGGCACGCCGGTTGCTACCACCTTTCCAGTGGAAAACGGCACCCCACCAGACCTCCAACAGCTCCTCAGCCGCCTCGGCGAGCTTGAGAAAAAGCTCGCCCGCCTGGAGGCCGAAAACACCCACCTCAAGTCCGAACTCGCCCGCAAGGACAAGATCATCGCCGGCCTCCAGCAGCGCCTCTTCGGTTCCAGCTCCGAGAAGTTAGATCCCGCCCAGCTCCAGCTCAAGCTAGACGAACTGCTGCTGGGAAAACCGGCCCCTCCTCCGGACGCAAGCGGCGAAACATCCGCACCGGAGGAGGGAAAATCAAGCGCCCCAAAAACCCGCCGCACCAAAGCTGACCGCTTCCCCAAGAACCTCAAAATCCTCGTCGATCAAATCACCATCCCCGACCAAGTCCTCGCCAACCCCGACGACTGGAACGAAATCGGCGAAGAGCACCACGACGAGTTGGACGTCATCAAAGCCGAGATCTTCTGGCGCCGCACCATCCGCAAGAAGTTCGTCCACAAGACCGACAAAGCCCGCCCGCCCGTCATTGCCCCCGCACCGCTTCCCAGCATCCCCGGCACCCTGTTAGCGCCCGCACTCGCCGCCCAGATCATCACCGACAAATACCAGGACCACCTTCCCCACTACCGGCAGTCCCAGCGCTTCCGACGACGACACCAAATCGACATCGGGCGCCAGACCCTCACCACCTGGACCCACGCCACCGCCCGCCACCTCCACCCCATCAATCAAGCCATCAAGGCCGAACTCCTCCAGGCCACCGCGCTTGAGATCGACGAAACCCCCATCGACTATCAGGATCCCGGTCACGGCTCCGTCAGGGAAGGTCGTCTCTGGGCCTACCGCGACCCTGTCGCCCGCACTTGTTACTTCGACTGGCACGCTGGTCGTGGAGCCAAGTGCCTGCTGGAAATGCT
>JAYTLO010000369.1:0-2267 GCA_043729385.1 Akkermansiaceae bacterium | reverse complement strand
CGTGGGGCGACGGATATGCGGAAGTCGTTTGATTCGTTGGCGGGTTTGGTGCGGTTAGAGTTCGCGGCGGATCCGTTGTCGGGTGATGCGTTTGTGTTTGTGGGGAAGGCGGTGAATCGGGTGAAGATTTTGGTGTTCGATCGGTCGGGTTTTTGGGTGTTGTCAAAACGGTTGTCGTCGGGGCATTTTGGTGCGGCTGGTCGTTGGCAGGCGGGCGGCGATGCGAAGGCGGTGCAGGTGGAGTTGTCGTCGGCAGAATTGCAGTTGTTGTTGGAGGGTATTGAGATTCGCGAGGCGCGGTATCGGCCGCAATATCGGCATCCGTCGGTCGCTCTTTCGCCGCCGTAAATGGTGGTATGTCCGTAGTGGTAGTCGTTAATGCAAAATGCGAATACATCGACAGAAATAGGAGTTTACGCTCGCGATAATATGATTCCTCCAGATGGTTTCCGGCGTGAGCAAAGATCCTTCTTCGGTGACGACAGCGGTTGAAACCATCGCGTCCGTGCGGGCGGAAAAGGATCTGGTCATCGCGGCATTGAAAGCGCACAGCGCGTTGTTGACGAAACAACTGGAAGCGGCGATGTACCGCATTGATCAATTGGCGCGGCGGATTTTTAGTCGCTCCAGTGAAAGTTATGATCATCCCGAACAGCAACGCATTGATTTGGGCGAGGTGACTCCTGGTGCGCCCGCTGGTCCAGTGACGGTGATTCCGCCGTTGGCGATGGGCATCGTTGCCGGGAAAGAAGTGCGCGCCGTCAAACCCAAGAAAAAGCCAATTCCCGATACCATGGAGCGGGTGCATCTTCCGGCGCGCGAGTTATCTCTGGAACAGCGCACGTTGGCGGATGGCCGCGTGTTGGTTCCCGTCGGCGAAGAAACCAACGAGCGCATTCATTTCATCGAGCCCAAATTTATTGCCGAAGTCGAACACCTGATCGTCTATGGTTTGCCCAACGACGGATCTCTCGCCAGCAACAACTCTCTCAGCACTATTCCGACGATCACGGCACCACCAGCGCCGCAGATTATTATGGGCGGTCTGCCCACCACCGCCTTGTTGGTTCAAATCGTGTTTGCGAAATTCGGTCTGCACCTGCCACTGCATCGCCAGAGCAAAGATTTCGCCCGCCTTGGCTGCGAGATCGCTAAATCGACCATGTGCGGCTGGCTGACGGCATTTGCTTTCTTCCTCGGTCCGGTGCTCAAAGCCCTAGAAAAACAGGTGCTCGCGAGCAACCTTCTCTACAGCGATGACATCCCCGAAAACATGCTCGACCCTGGAAAAGGGAAAACCAAAATCATCCGCTTTTGGAGCTACCTCGGCCACGGACCGGACGGAGGTCAATTACCGCAAGTCCTCTTTTCATTCACCGAAGACCGCGCCGGGCGACATCCCAGCGATATGCTCGCCCATTATCACGGCCTGTTAATGGCCGACGCCCTTGCGCAATATGATCGCATCGTTGCCGCCAACCTCATCATGCGCCTGCTGTGCTGGTCGCACGCGCGACGCGGATTTTACAACGCCCGCCACACCGATCCGCGCTGCCACGAAATGCTCATCCTGATCGGGAAATTAGCCGCCGCCGAAAAAAGCGCGAAAGAACAGCGCGAAAATAAAAAACTGAATTATTACGACGCCTGTCGCTGGCGCATGCGCATGCGCCAAAATTACAGCGTCCACGTTCTCGCCAAAATCAAACAACGACTCGACGACTGGAAACCGCTGGACGGAAAAAATCCCGCCACCCCAGACAGCCCACTCGGAAAAGCCGTCATGTACAGCCTGACCCGCTGGGAACAGCTCACCCACTACGCCGACACCGGCGACCTACCCATCGACAACAACCCCGCCGAAAACGTCCAACGCCTCATCGCCGTCGGCCGAAAAAATCACCTCTTCATCGGCAGCGAAAGCGGAGGACACAACGCCGCCTGCTTTTATTCACTCATCCAAAGCTGCCGACTCCAAAACATCGACCCCGTCGCCTACCTACGCGACATCAGCGCCCGCATGCTGGCCGGCGACGTGAATTACGACGCACTTACCCCCGCCGCGATGGCGCGCGCGAAGCGAAAAGCGAACGAAGCGCTGGCGAGCGGCGGGTAGGGGGCTGAACGCTTACGGTTCAACCTCATCGGACAGCCACAGAGATAAACAACGAACAGGAGACGCTGAGACCAGGACATCAGAGGAGGGGAAGAGGCTTGCTCGAAAAATTACTTTCCCTCCTCTCACCTCCGCGTCTCCGCGCCTCCTG
>JAYTLO010000368.1:0-3047 GCA_043729385.1 Akkermansiaceae bacterium | reverse complement strand
CTTTGGACCACGAATCGGCTCATCATCCGCGTGGGCGGACACGTTCCGCCCCTCCTTGGGGCCAACCTCAGACCACTTCATGTCTAGGATAACTTTTTTTCCCGCACCCAAAGCAATGGCGTGGCTGTTGTGCGGATGGCCTTCAAAGTTAAAGGCGATCCAGACATTGGTATCAACGAAGTAGCCCGGCACGGCGCAGATCCTCCTCTTCGTTGGCGCGTTCGATCCTCGCTTGGGACTCCTCCACAGTGGGCGGCACGAATCCGGGAGTGTTCAGCGAACGGGATACCAGAAAGCCGGTTGTTGGATGTCGATAATAAGGCAGCTCGCCTTCCGGCAGCGTTACAACCAGAGGTGCGTCCAAGCCTTTTTCAAGCAGATCCGAGATGATGTCCTTGAGCTTGCGTCCTTCGGAGGCAGCGCGGATTTTCACCCGGCGCATCAGCGGATCGGGTAGGTCAAGCGTCGTTTTCATAAAAACAGAATTCCGGCTTTATGGTTTTACGTCAACATCAGAGATGGCGAGTTGGAACCATCGGGGGCGCTTTTTTCTGCATATTTTAAGTGGCCCCATCGCTGACTCAACTAACTAAATCATTATTCCTTTTTCGCTTTTGCAAACTCCGCCACTTCGCGGGCGGCTTTGGTTTCCTCGCCGGGCTTGCCGAGGAATCCGAGATCGCGGAACCAGTCGAGATAACGCTCGCGCCAGCTGCCCCACGGGATGGTGTCACGTTCTTGTTGTCTAACACCATGACCGCCGCGGCCATAGATATGCATTTCGAGATTCGGCACGCCGGCTTTCAGCATCGGGTGAAAATAATCCGTAGCCCATAGCGCGTGGACGCGGTCGCCCGAGCCGGCACAGGCGATGAAGCTTGGCGGGACGTTAGTTGGAATGGCTGTTTCGGGAAATTTCGTGAAGGGCGTGGGTCCCGGATAGATGACGCCGACGAAGTCTGGACGCGCGGAGATCTTGGCCAGCGGATCACTGGAGTTGTTATTCTTCTTTTCGAAATCCGCGAAGAACAACGCGGCGGGTGCTGCGAGTTCGGCCCCGGCGGAGAAACCGATCATCCCAATTTTCGCCGGATCGAGATTCCATTGCTTGGCGTGCGAACGAACGAGGCGGATGGCTTGAAGGGCGTCGTTTACGGCATCGGTGGTGGGTTCATAGCCGTCGATGCGGAGGCGGTTGCGGAGGATGATGGTGGAGACGCCGACCTTGGCGAAGTAAGGCACATAGTCCGCGCCCTCGGGGCCGACCCACAGGATTTTGTGACCACCTCCGGGGGCGACGATCACGGCGGTGCCGGTGTTAGTCGGGCCGTTAGGGACGAGGTGAACTTCGATGGAAGGGTTGTGAATGTTGATGACGTTAGTGATCGGTCCCTTGGCGTTGCCGGTGGCGGAGTTGTATTTTTCTGGTTCGGTAATGCGAGCTTGCTTGAGGAATGGCGAGTCCGCCGGATAGAGCGGCAAAATGGTGCCACCGGGAACGATGAGTTCCGGCTGGAAGGCGGCGATTTCTTCCTTGGCGGAGCCGGGCAACGCGGTGAGGAGCAACAAGGTGGCGAGAATGGATTTCATGGTCAGCCATCAGTGGATGCCGAAACCGCAGGTAATCCAAGCGTGGATGCGATCATTCAGAGGGCGCGTCAGGGCGACGAGCGCAAGGTGAAGGTCCCGAGCGTCAGCCAACCTTGGCGATGGGCGTCCTGCGAGGTGTTCGCAAAGCGCAGCGGGAGGCCGCGTTCGAGCGGGTTTACGGCGCGCAACAGCAAGCGGTAGGTGCCCGCTTGCAGGGCGCGGGCGGGCCAGACAAAGGCTGCGGATGCTGCCAAGTTTCATGTCCTGCGACGTTAGGGAAACCCGATCCGACTGCAACGCTGCGGTTTGCGGCGCCGATATCGAGGGAAAGTTGAACGAAGCTTCATGATAAATTTCCCTTTGGAATTAACTTTGCACTCGCCGCCGTCATACCCTAGTTCCAGCCATGTTTAAACACACCCTCTTGTCGTTGGCTTTGGGAATTCCGCTTTCGCTCAATGCGGCTCCCGCGCACAAAATTCTGTTTTTCACCAAATCGAGCGGCTTCGAGCACTCGGTGATCTCATGGAAGTCCGGCAAGCCGAGTTTGGCGGATAAGGTCTTCCTGGATCTGGGTGCCAAACATTCTTGGACGTTCGAGTTCTCCAAGGATGGTTCACTGTTTTCACCCAAGTATCTCGCTGGATTTGACGCCGTGATCTTCTACACCACCGGCGATCTAACGACCGTAGGCAATGATGGCGAACCCGCGATGACTCCGGCCGGCAAGCAAGCGCTTTTCGACTATGTTAAAGGTGGTAAAGGCTTCATCGGCGTACACTCCGCCACGGATACCTTCCACACCGGCAAGGATGCGGGACTCGATCCTACTAACCCGAATGATACCTATATCAACATGTTAGGCGGCGAGTTCATCAGCCACGGTGACCAGCAAGAAGCGACTAACACAGTGACCAATACCAAGTTCCCGGGTCTCGCCGCAGCTGGGTCCTCATTTTGTCTCCATGAGGAATGGTATTCCTTGAAGAATCTCAATCCTGACATGCATGTCATCACCGTCATCGACTCACCTTCCATGAAGGGCAATGACTACAATCGCCCTCCTTTCCCCACCACTTGGGCACGGATGGAAGGCAAGGGCCGTGTGTTCTACACCGCCATGGGCCACCGCGACGACATCTGGTCAAACCCCCTATTCCAAGACATCTTAGTCGGCGCCATCCGCTGGACCACAGGGGATGTGAAAGCAGAGATCCCGCCAAATCTCAAGACAACTGCTCCCGGCGCGGCTACCAATCCGCAGCCGAAAAAGTAGTTTCTATATCTCTCTGAGATCTTAGAAATCTCAGACCGATGGGTCCGCCCAGGGTGCGGGACAAAAAAGTTATCCTAGACACGAAGTGGTCTGAGGTTGGCCCCAAGGAGGGGCGGAACGTGTCCGCCCACGCGGATGATGAGCCGATTCGTGGTCCAAAGGGTCTTGTCATCGTCATCTC
>JAYTLO010000367.1:0-19313 GCA_043729385.1 Akkermansiaceae bacterium | reverse complement strand
CATGACATCCCTACCATGCAAAATCGGGGCGTCATGTCTAGCCGAAAAGCTGCAATCTCGGAACGGTGACGATCACATGTCTTCCTGCCAATCACCCTGGAGCGATTCCTGAGAAATCCTCCCGCCACAAGACCGCGAAGAAACGCGCTTGCCCCCGGCGAATGGGCCGGAGAACCTCCCGGCTTGTCCGTCAACCGCTATCAACCTTACTACAAATACCTGCGGCCGGTCCGTTGGCAGTTCTGGATGGGGGTGCTGGCCGGTCTGGTGTATGCGGTGGCCAGCGGACTGGGAATTCCGCTGATGGTGGATGTGGTGTTTCCGGTGTTGTTCAAGAGCGGGACCAAGGCCGATGAGTGGTATGTCATCTGGATTCAAAAGCAGCTCGGCGGCATTTCCGGGCAACGGCTGCTACTCGTCACTTGCCTTTGGATCCCTTTCGTTTTCCTGATCCGCGCAGTGGCATCCTACGCGAATTCCTACCTCATCCAGTATGTCGGGCAGCGGGTGGTGGAAGACATCCGGTTAGATCTCTTCATCAAGTTGCAGGCGCTGCCGCTGTCGTTTTTCAAAAAACATCAATCCGGCGATTTGTTAGCGAGGCTGATGAGCGATACGGCGGTGCTCCGGCAGATCGTGGCGAATGCATCGAGCGACTTGATCAAGCAGCCGGCCACCTTGCTAGGAGCGCTGGGCTACCTCGGCTACAAGGCGTGGACCAATCACAGTTTTTTCATCGCTCTGATCGCGATGGTGACGGTGCCGCTGTGCGTGATGGTCATCCGCTCGGCTGGCAAGAAACTCGCGAAACGGGCGAAAATGCTCCAAGAGCAAGGTGGCACGATGACCGCCGCGCTGGCGGAAAGCTTGCAGGCGCCGCTTGAAATTCGCGCCTACAACTTGGAGAAACGGCAAATTTCCGTTTTCCGGCAGCGGACCAACGAGATGCTAAAAGTGAGCATGAAAGTGGTGAAATACCGCCAAGCGATTTCCCCGTCGATCGAGCTGGTGGCCGCCACCGGATTCGCCGTGGCACTCTATCTGGGAGTGCGAGAAGGGATGTCTCAAAAGGATTTCATGGCGCTCGGCGCGGCGCTATTCATGTCCTACGACCCGATCAAGAAATTGGGCATGGTCCACTCGTTGTTCAAGCAGGGCGACTCGGCGGCTGAGCGCATCGAGCTCATTTCCCACGAACCGGATGGCTTGTCGGATCCACTCACGCCGCAGCCATTTGTCGCGCCGCGCGAGGCGATCCGCTTCGACAATCTAACGTTCGCCTACGATGAAGAACCGGTGTTGAGGGAAGTGATTCTAACCATCCCCATCGGCCAAGTCGTGGCGCTCGTCGGCCCCAGCGGCGCGGGGAAATCGACCTTCGCCCATCTCATTCCCCGGTTCTACGATCCTCAATCCGGTGGGATCACTTTCGATGGCACGGACATCCGCGAGTTTGCGAAAAAGGACTTGCGCAATGCCATCGCCGTGGTGCCGCAGATGCCGTCGTTATTCATCGGCTCCATCGCGGAAAACATCCGCGTCGGTCGCGAAAATGCGACGGATGCGGAGGTCCACGAAGCCGCCCGGCGGGCCAATGCAGACGAGTTTATCCTCAACTTACCACAAGGCTATCAGACGCAGGTTGGCGAACGCGGCGACCTTCTATCAGGCGGACAACGCCAGCGGATCGCGATCGCCCGTGCCTTCCTTAAAGACGCGCCGATTTTGATCCTCGATGAAGCGACGAGTGCGCTGGATTCCGAAAGCGAGGCGATGGTCCAGCAGGCTCTGGCCGCTTTGGTGAAGGGCCGCACGACCTTCATCATCGCTCACCGCTACAGCACCATCACCATCGCGGACCGCGTGCTGGTTTTCCAACAAGGCCGCATCGTGGCGGACGGAAATCACGAGACGCTGCGGGAAACGGACCCGACCTATCAGTCGATGATCGGCAGCCAATTCCTAGGTGGCGGCGTGTGACGGATCGGGCGCGAGGAACGACTTCTGACAGAGTTCCGCATATTTCCCGCCTTGGGCTAACAGCGCGGCGTGGGTGCCTTGCTCGATGACCTCGCCCTTTTCTAACACATAGATGCGATCCGCGTTCTGAATCGTGGAAAGCCGGTGGGCGATGACGAACGCGGTGCGGTTTTCCATCAGTCGGTCGAGCGCGTCTTGGATCTGCCGCTCCGTCTCGGAATCGACGGACGCGGTCGCCTCGTCTAGCAGCAGGATCGGCGCGTTCTTGAGCAGGGCGCGGGCGATGGATAGCCGCTGCTTTTCACCGCCGGATAGTTTCACTCCGCGCTCGCCGACGTTGGTGTCGAGTTGCTCGGGAAGTCCTCTAACAAACGTATCGGCATGGGCCGCATCCAGGGCGGTCCACAAGTCGGCATCGGTGGCATCGCGCTTGGCGAGCTGAAGGTTCTCGCGGACGGTGCCGTTGAAGAGAAATGGCTCCTGAGTCACGTAGGCAAGACGCTCGCGCAATGAAGATTTCGCGAGCGTGCCGATGTCGATTCCGTCGATCGTGATGTTTCCCGAAGTGGACTCATAGAACCGCGCTAACAGCGAGAGCACTGTGGTTTTCCCCGCACCCGTCGAGCCGACGAGCGCGATGGTTTGGCCGGCCAGCGCATCCAGCGTGACCCCGTGCAACGTCGGCTGATCCTGATAGGCGAACGAGACTTTTTCGAAATGCACATGCCCAGCGATGGTGGCGGGCAGCTGCGCACCACCGGTGGAGTTAGGCTCCTCTTCGGAATCCAGAATTTCGAACACCCGGTCCGCCGCCGCTCTGCCTGATAGAATCATTTGGTTGAGTGAGTTCAGGCGGTCGATCGGTTCGTAGAAAAGTGATAGAAAGAGCAGAAACTTCGCGAAATCCCCAATCGTTAGTTCGCCCCGCATCACCGCGCCGCCGCCGAATCCTAGCACTAACACATAGCCGGTCATCCGCAGGAAAGACATGCCTGGCGAGTAGATCGCCCACCATTTCATCATCCGCAGCGAGGCATGTCGCAGGAGGTCGGAAAACTGATTGAAGCGGGCGTGCTCGTCCGGCTCAGCGGCGTAGGCCTTGATTTGGCGCACGCCGGAAATGTTGTCATGCAGCAGCGCGTTGAGATCAGACGCGGCGTCGCGCTGGTTGCGGTAGCGGTCGCGGCCTTGGGTCGAGTAAACCCAGGCGCCGAGCGCGAGAAACGGCACTGGCAAGGTGGCCCACGCCGCCACCGTCGGATTCAGAAAGAACAGGAAAATGCCGATGCCGATGACTTGCAGCGCCGCGATGAGTCCCTGTTCAATGCCGTCGATCAACACTCGCTCCATGTTTGTCACATCTTCGACCACCCGCGTCATGATGTCGCCAGTGCGCCGCGTATCGAACCACTGCAAGGGCAGTCGCTGGATTTTCTCATAGAGGTCCGAGCGGATGTCATAGATCACTTTCTGTTCGAAAATGTTATTGATGAAAATCCGCACCGCGTTCAGCCCATCCTTTGCCAAAAACCCGAGCAATGCCGCGATAATCCAAAAAGAAAATTCCCCATGCCGCGCAGGATTCGGAATTATTTTATCAATCACGTAGCCGGTCGCGTTCGGGAACACAAAAACCGCTAAAGTCATCCCCACCGCGCATAAAAGCTGAGCCGTTGCTAGGCCGGGGTAGTGACGCAAATAAGAAAAGACGCGCAAGATCGACTTCATAAGGGACGGAGACCGATGTCCCGATGTGGGTGCTTTGTAAAGGCAAGGTCGAACGAAGTTTGAAACTCCGTGAAATTTGGGGTTGCGGAGGTCAATTCGACCTTCCTAGTCTCTGGCCACTTACGGAATTCAAAGCTCACAAAAAAACCCCATGGCCAACGTCTTAGGAATCCTCACTGCTATTGTCCTCGCCCTCGCGGCCTTCGTTGCTTTTAAAAATAAGGCCGCTTACGAGACAAGTATCGACCAAACAAAAACCCAGAAAGAGAACCTCACGAAGAGTGAAGCTCGTCTGAAAGCCGCCCAAGAAGTTCTAACCGCAGTGCCGGTCGAGATCTCTGGACTGGATGCCGAGGTTAACAAGTTGTCCACCGCCGAAGCGACCCAAAAGAAGGCCAACGACGACCTCACCGCCAAGGTGGGCGAGAAGACCGCCAAGATCGCGGCTAACAAGGAGAAGCTCGACGACATCCGCGCCAAGACCGAGAAATCGGGTAACATCAACGAGCTTGCCGCCAAGTTGCGCGCCACCAGTGCTGAGCTCGTGGAGTTGGCTGTTTCAATCGACGGAGCCACTGGCAAACTTGCCAACCTAACCGCTCAGAATTCCTCGAACGAGGCGCAAGTCAGTGCTGCCAAGGACAAGTTTGATAACTACACCAGCGGCCAATCGCTCCCCGCACTGAATACCCGGATCCGCTCGATCTACCCGAACTGGGGTTTCGTGACTCTCGCCTCTGGAAATAACGCAGGCGTCGTGGCGAACTCCACACTCAATGTGGTGCGCAACGGTGAAACCATCGCCAAGCTGCTAGTCACCGCCGTTGAAAGTAGTTCAGCCTCCGCCAGCATCGTGCCGGATTCACTCGCCGCAGACGCCACCCTCATGGTCGGCGATCGTGTGGTCCCCGCCGCGAAAGCCGCTAAACCTTCCAGCAACTGATCCTCGGACACCTTGTAAAAACCCTTTTAAGGATAACTCATGAAAGCCATTCTCTACATCGTCGCCATTGTCGTTGCTTGCGGCGCTGCCTTTTTCTCAATGACCCATTCTAGTAATTTCGACGCCCTCGAAAAAGACCGGACTGAGACCATTTCTAAAAACAAGGAAGCGACCACCAAGGCAGAAGCTGCCGATAAGAACATCAAGGACGAGAAAGCGAAGCTCGCGAGTTCTCAGGACAAACAGGGGCTGCTCGAACAAAGCGTCTCCTCCCTCAAGTCCGCAAGCAGCGCTCTGAACAGCGAACTTTCCAAAATGGACGGTGACCTGAAAGTCCAAGACGAAGAGTTCGCCCAGCTCGCCAAAGCCCTCGCAGAGGTCAACAAAATCCTGGAAGCTCTCGGCGGTGGCGTGACCCTCGAAACCCTGCCCGAGAAAATCACTCAGATCGAGGATGACCAGAAGGCCAAGCAAGCGAAACTCGAAGAACTCCAAACCTTGATCGGCGGAGCTGAAAAAACCTTGGCTACCGGCCGGGCCGAGTTGGATCGCCTTGGCAAGCGGGTGATCGAGCGCAGCTCGCGGATTGCCGCAAATTCGATGGAAGCCGTCGTCACCGCAGTGAATCAAGAATGGGGATTTCTAGTGATCGGCGCAGGATCTAACTCCGGCTTCACCCCGCAGACTAGCCTGCTAGTCGAGCGCGATGGCCGCAAAATCGGTCGCGTCCGTCCTTCATCCATCGAGCCCACCCAGACGATCGCCGAGATCGATCTTGAAAGCCTCTCCCCAGGCGTCCGCCTCCAGCCCGGCGATCGCGTGATCCTCTCCAAGGCGAGCTCTAACTGATCGCCGCTTATTTCTTTCGAAAAGCTCCGCAAGCTTGCAAGCTGCGGGGCTTTTTTTATGTTCGCGCCATGAAGCGCCATCTCTCACTGCTCCTGCTAGTTCTCGCCACCGGCTTTGGATTCACCTCGTGTGCGAACGAGACGGAAAAACCACCCGCTGGCCCGACTTCTGACACTAGCAAAATGCCTTGGAACAGCCCGGTCGCCGGACAAGGGCAAGGTCAGTTCGGCGCGATGCCGCAGAACCAATACCGCCGCTGATCCCGCTTTAGTCGCGGTGATAGGGCGAGCCGCTTTTCAAAGTGGCCACCCGGTAGAGCTGCTCTAGCAGGACCAACAGCGCGAGTTCGTGTTGCAGCGTGAAGGGTGAAAGGGTGAGGACTAGATCGCACTTTTCCCGCAGCTCCTCGGTGTGGCCGTCCGTTGCACCGATTAGAAATGCTACCGTTTTCACGTCGCCCCGCATTTCTAACGCTTCGAGTTTGTCGGCAAATTTGCGGGTTGTTAGGCACTCGCCGCGCTCATCCAGCGCCACCCGGAAGCAGCCCCGCGAACTTTCTAGCAGCCGTGCGGAAACCTCGTCTCGGCTGCCCGCTTTAATCACCACCAGCTCGTGCCCGCCCGCCCGCGTGAGGCGCTTCAAATACTCATCCACGCCCGCCTTGGCATAGGCGAGCGCGGGTTTACCGGCGACGATGAGACGGATTTGCATGCAGCGGATCTGAGCTTGCCCGTGATCCCATGCTCCGCCAACCTCAATTCATGATGAAACTCCTAGCCGGGCCTTTGATTCTAGCAATTGCCTCCTGCGCCCACGGCCCCGGGCCGATCACTCCCAAGACCAAGGTCGAGCGCCAAATGGTGGGCCTGCTTCAGAAATTCGACCGCTGGGATGACAATGGCGACGGTCACCTCACCGCGCCGGAACTCAAACAAGCGTCAAAAATCAGCCGCCAACCGCCTGCCAAGATCCTCGGATTTTACGACACCAATCGCGACAACAAGATCTCCCTGCAGGAAGCCCAAGACGGATTCTCCCGCGCTGACGAAGCCGAACTGAAAGCCAAGCAGTGAGCGCCATTTACGAGTCCGACAAGATCCTCGCGGAGTATCTGCTATTCCACTTCGGCACGGCGGAGGAAATTCTAACCACTGACCGTTCGTGGCCAGCCGGAATGCGCGAGGCGTTAGATTTTCCCGTCCGCACCGCCGCCCATTTCTCACCCCACCTCGTGCAACGGGGGCTGGATCTCGGCTGTGCCGTGGGTCGCTCGGCGTTCGAAATGTCCCGCCATTGTGAAGAGGTGGTCGGCATCGACTTCTCCCACGCCTTCATCCACGCCGCAGAAGTCTTGCGAAACGGTGAAATCTTAACGTACGACCGCCGCGAAGAAGCGGCCCTCTACTCCCCGTTGTCAGCACGCCTCCCCGCCGGAGTTGATCCGGCTCGGCTCGTTTTCCAACAAGGCGACGCGATGTCCCTGCCGGATGACCTCGGGCAATTTGATCGCGTCCACGCTGCCAATCTCCTCTGCCGCCTGCCCGAACCTAACCGCTTGTTAGCTCGTCTTGCCGACCTCGTCAAACCTGGCGGCGAACTGGTGTTGGCGACCCCATGCACTTGGCTCGCAGAATTCACCCCGCCAGAAAATTGGCCCGCCGCCGGAACCTTCGAGTGGTTGCAAGCGGCACTCGCCCCGGCTTTCTCGCTGTCACTTCTAGCCGACGAGCCGTTCCTGATTCGTGAAACCGCCCGCAAGTTCCAGTGGACGACCTCGCTGGTCAGCGTCTGGCGGCGCAAGTGAATGATCTCCGGTCACGGTTAAATCGCCTTTTCAAGATCCTTTGTCCGCAAGCAAGATGCCGGGCACAATCATTCAGCATGACCCGCAAGCTCGCCTCCATTCAGACGGTCCACGCGCTCGAACCCATCGCCGGGGCCGATGCCATTGAGTTGGCACGCATCCAGGGTTGGCAGTGTGTTGTCAAAAAAGGCGAATTCGCCGAGGGTGATCTCGGCGTGTTTTTCGAGATCGACTCGCAACCGCCGGACGAGCTTCGCTACGCCTTTCTCTGGACGCCCAAGTCCGCCGTCGCGCCCGTCGCCCGGCCGGAAAACTACCGCTTGCGCACCATCCGGCTGCGCGGTGCGTTGTCCCAAGGACTGCTGCTGCGGTTGCCGGATTTTCCCGAACTGCCCGCCGATCTCTCGCCGGGCGACGATCTAACTGAGGCCCTGGGCATCACGAAATGGGAAGCGCCCGTTCCCTTGAATGGCGACGTGGCCGGGCCGTTCGTCCCCGGCGTGCCGAAGACCGACGAGACCCGCGTGCAAAGCGAACCCGGCGTGCTCGACGAATTGCATGGCCTGCCCTACATCATCACGCTCAAATGCGACGGCACCTCAGCCACCTTCGGCCTCCGCCCGCACACCGGCGAGTTTCTGGTGTGTGGCCGGAATTGGGCGATCAAAGATTGCGACAACGCTTACTGGCATATCGCGCGTTCGCTACGCCTGGAGGAAATCCTGCGGCAACATCCCGACATCGTCATCCAAGGCGAGATCGTCGGCCCGGGGATTCAGAAAAACCTCCTCGGACTCCGGCGGGTCAGCCTGTTCGCGTTCAATGTCTATTTCCGCCCGGAGGCCCGCTATTTCGATCACGACGAGGCCGCGGCCTTCCTAGCGGAAACACGGATTCCAATGGTTTCCGTGATCGAGCGCGGCGAGAGTTTCGGGCATTCCCTCGAGTCGCTGCTCGCGCTTGCCGAGGGCGTCTATCCCGGCACCAAAAACGAGCGCGAAGGTATCGTCATCCGCCCAGCGAGAGAACGCCGCAGCGCACTTCTAAGCGGGCGCTTGTCCTTCAAAGCCATCAACAACCGTTTCCTGCTAGCCGGCGGGGAGTGAGGGAAGGTCTATCGATGAACTGGATTGCGACGCCATGCACCTGGCTCGCAGAGTTCACTCCGCCAGAAAATTGGCCCGCCGCCGGAACCTTCGAGTGGTTGCAATCGACACTCGCCCCGGCTTTCTCGCTGTCACTTCTAGCCGACGAGCCGTTCCTGATCCGAGAAACCGCCCGCAAGTTCCAGTGGACGACCTCGCTGGTCACCGTCTGGCGGCGTAACTGAATGATCTCCGGTCAGCTTGTTGAGGAATGGGACGAAGTGCTTTCCGACCGACGAGCCGCGATTTGCGCGGCGGCGGCAGGGTCCGGGTTCGACCCGGTGCCATTGACCGAGAACAAGGAGGAGACCGGCAGTTCAGGAATTTCAAGCAGCCAGATGCGCCGCTGTGTTGTAAAATATCTTCTCAATCATCACCATTTGGTCAAACTTTTTTAACATTCCTGGCTTTTTCGATGGCTATCTACTAAATTTTTGCGGAACTTCCGCCTGTCCGAACCTTACATGCTATGAAATTTCCATCCTGTCCCACCATTGGAGTCCTGTTTCTCGCTGGCTCTCTGGCCGCAACGGCTAAACCGAAAACCGCCAGCCCGGTGATAATCGATAAAAACGAGGTTCATACCGCGCCATACCGTTATAACGGCGTGGTACTTGCGGGGGACTTCCGAGGCAGTGGATTCTGCGCATGGAACAAGAGCACGTTCTTCTCAGCGGCCCACGTCCTGTATGGCGAGGATCACTGGCTCGAGGCACCCACCTGGTATCCGGCGAACCACTCGGCGACCTTGGACGATTCGGAAGGGATTCCAAGCCGCGGCTACTACCGGTGGGCGAACTATGCCAGTCTCGTCGCTTGGCAAACTTCCAGTCAGAAAGAATTTGGGCGCGACGTGATTCTTGCGTTCGCCTTCAGGGATTTCATCAAGGGTTCTCCCGCAGGTATGAACCTGAACGGTTCGAACGATCTCAAAAAGAAAATCAAAACGATAATCACCGGCTACCCTGCCGATAATCAGTATGTGGGGGATGACATCGCTGGATATTACATGCACCAAACCGGGCCGGCGGTCACCCCCTATAAAACTTTCTCCGGAAGAGCCCTTGCCACCACCCTCGTCACCACCGGGCACGGCAACAGCGGTGGACCGATCTGGACGAAAGACGGTAATTCCAACTGGAAGGCCGCCGGAGTCCTGGTGGGCGGGCTTCCATCGGAATCCATTGTATACGCATTTTCCAGCGATATCCACTCACTCACCCGCGCCGCAGCACCGGTGATCAAGCGGGGGATCGAAAGCTCCAACACCATTGGCAGCGTGGATGCGAGCTCCCTGTTCTTCTCCTACAAGAAGGACGTGAAAATCCCGGATGGTAAGCACAGTTGGACGAGTGTCCATATGGAGGTGGACGAATTTCCGGAATTCTCCACCTTGAAATCGGTGAAACTTTCGCTGGATATCCGCACGGCTCACCGGGGAGACCTCCAAGTCGTCCTCGAAGGACCGGGAGGCGTTCAAGTGCTGGTGCACAACGAACAAGGTGCCGATAGTAACAACCTGATTATCAAAAATCAGGACTTCACTGAAGCCTTTATGGGAATCGATCCGAATGGCAAATGGTTCCTCAGGGTGCAGGACAGGCTGGTTGGTGACGTTGCCAAACTGAAATCGATCCTCTTGGAAATCGCCGTGGATGACGCACCGATCATTGGTCCGGACGAATGAGTCCGGTTCGCAAAGCGTCAGGCTTCGCGGTGTTGTTGGCCGCCATCATCGCAGCTATCTGGCTCGCGCAGGGCAACCCAGTGGTTTCATCCCGCGAATCCAAGACCGCGGTGCTGGCCCGCGAGCGCTCCATGCATCCGGTTAACAACCCGGATCCGGACGGGGATTTTGCCGTGGCCCAAGCCGCCGCCCGGAGCAAGATTCAGAAGGACTGGAACGCCCTCATCCAGTGGCTGAGTTCCGTCCCTCCGCCGTCGGCGGAAGAGATCAAGGCCCGCCTACTGGCCACCCGGATCGCCTGGACTACCACCGATCCGCAGGCCCGGGCCGAAGCTTTGCGCCAACTCTTGGAAACCGGCCAGGACGCGGTGACCGGCCTCGATTTCGAGGTCGGAAACCACAGCCTGCTCGCCGGGTGGCCTACGCTGCGGGTCTTCCTGCTCGATGTCCTCTCGACCTCCGACTCAGAGATGGCGGCCGACACCGCAAGGCATCTTCTCGACCGGACCGACTCTCCCGACGAATATGCCACCGCCCTGAGATCGCTGACCCGCCAGGGAATCGCCCGCGCTGACGACAGCGAGCTTGTTTCCAGATTCGGGGAAATGCTCGATCACCCGGAATGGGACCAATCCCGGGGATTTGCCGAAGCGCTCGATCTCGCGAGAGTGGTCGGCTCCGCCGAAGCGGCCCGCAAGCTAACGGCTTGGGGTGGCAATCCGGTTTTGAAATCCATGGCCATGGACGAGTTCGCCGCCGAGCATCCCCAAGCGATGATGGAGGTGCTCGATATCGAAGCCTCCGTGACCGGCAAATCCCGCGCCCGCCTGATGGCCCGCGCGGATCCTGCCGATGCCGGACAACTCGCCGCAGTGGACACCTACCTCCGGAGTCCGGATCGGACCGATGAGGAAGCCGCCGTTTTCCTGAACCTTTTCCCCCTTCGCAGCGCCACCACGGGTTTTCGTCTATACGGATCGCCGCCCTCCCCCTACACCTTCGACCAAATCAAAGCTGGTGACCGGGCCGCGATCGACCGCGTGGATGCCTGGGTCGGGGATCCCGCCCTCTCGAAATATCGCACTCATCTTGCCGCGCTGCAGCAACGCCTTTCGGAGTGGGTAGGACAAGCGGACGAGTGACCACTCGCCCGGCGTCGACTTCACTCGTCACCGGAAAAGCGTGCATGAACCGCCAGTTCATGGTTTCAAGCAGCGAGTGAGCGGGCGTGCGGTGCAACTGGACGGGCTGAGGGCGATCGCGATGTTGGCGATTTGCTGGGATCACTGGTGCCCGGCGGGCTGGCCGAGGGTGTTTCCGTTCGAAATCTTCCTGTTCTTTTTCCTCGTTTTAACGGGCTACCTCATCACTGGCTCGCTGCTCCGCGAGCGGGACCGTAGAGATGCGCGCGGCGGGGCTTGGAAAATGGAGGCGCTGAAGAACTATCAGCTCCGGCGTGGCTTGCGGATTCTCGCGCCCTACTACGCAGCGTTGGCGCTGGCCTGGCTGGTGTGGGCGCCGGATGCCCATTCGTCGCTGGCTTGGTATGTGTTCCACCTCTCTAACATCCACATGGCCACGCTCGATCACTGGCCGGCGGGGACCAATCATTTCTGGTCGTTAGCGATCCAGCAGCAGTTTTATTTGATCTGGCCATTCGTGATCTGGTTCGTGCCGCGGAAATGGTTGGTCGCAGTGATAGTGTTTTTTGCGGCGGTCGGCCCACCGGCGCGGATGGGTCATGACAATCTGCTGCCATGGTTCGCCCGGCCGGAATTGTTGACGTGGGCGACCTTCGATTACTTCGGCATCGGCGGGCTGTTAGCCCTGGCGGTGCATCGCGGGATGGCGCTGGAGAGTCCGGGACTGCGCTGGCTGGCAGCGCTCGGGCTCGCGGGCTATCTCGGGATTTTTTGGTCGCACGAATGGGGCTGGCCGACATTCGGGCTGCGGTCATTTCAGCAGACGTTGCTGTCGATCGCGCTCTGCGGGATGATCGCGGCGGGGTCGGTCGGCTTTACGGGAATTTTGAAAAATCTCCTAGAGCACCCGCTGCTGCAGCGAATCGGGCAAGTTTCCTACGGAATCTATCTGTTTCACAACGTCGCGCCGTTGGTGGCCGGGAAGCTATTTTGGTTTCTCTGGGACGCCCCATTCGAAACGGCAACCGGTGAGGTTTTAAAAATTGTCAGCTACGCGGTGGTGACGTGGGGACTCACGCTCGCCTCGTGGCGCTGGATCGAGCAACCGCTGCAAGGCGTCCGTGCCAAGCTTACTCCGCGCTTGGAAGGGGGAAATCCGGTGAAATCAGCTCCAAGAATGATCGTGAAAAAGTAGTCCCGACTGGCGACCGATTTCAGACACAGCTGGACCTAGGTGTGAAATGAGCAGTCGAAGCCGCGCTGGACTCGACAATTCCCCGGTCGATACCCATCTTCCCGCTCCACCCTTCATTCTCACTAGAATTCGATCTGTCGCAGCTCGGATTCATCCACCCGATCCGGCAGTTTGATCCCAACCATCAAGCTGATCCCGACATTTTAGACACACTTACTCCTCGATCCCACCGACTCATCATGGCTTCCTCTTTTCTTCCGAAACCCTTCGCCCACCACTACGAAATCGCTCCCGAGTACGCAAAAAGCGCCGCTTATTTCTCCTGCGAGTTCGCCATCGACCAGAGCTTCAAGATATACTCGGGTGGCCTCGGATTCCTCGCTGGCTCGCACATGCGGGCCGCGGCCGATCTCCGCCAGAACCTCTGCGGCATCGGGATTCTCTGGACCTACGGCTATTACAATCAAGCCCGTGGCGAGGATCGCGAACTGGCCGTGCAATTCCGGAAGAAGGAATACGCGTTCCTCCAAGACACCGGCATCCGCTTCACCGTGCCGGTCCACGGCCACCCGGTGTGGGTCAAGGCGATGTTTCTGCCCGGCGACATTTTCAACACGGTGCCGATGTTTTTCCTCAGCACCGATGTCGAGGAAAACGACAGTCTTTCCCGTGCCATCACCCATCGTCTTTACGATCACGACCACCTCCGACGCATCGCCCAATACATCATCCTCGGAGCCGGCGGCGCGCGCCTGCTAGACGAACTCGGCGTGGACCCAACCATCTGGCATCTCAACGAAGCGCACGGCCTATCCGCCGCTTTTCACATCTACGAGAAACACCGCAGCCTCGCCGAGGTGAAGAAGCGTCTCGTCTTCACCACCCACACCCCCGAGGAAGCGGGAAATGAAAAACACGGCTTCAACCTGTTGCGCGACTTCTCGTTCTTCGGCAGCGTGCCCGAAGAAGAAGTCCGCGAGATCACCGGTATCGATGGCGATGAGTTCAACCACTCACTCGCCGCGCTCCGCCTCGCTCGCATCGCCAACGGCGTCTCGAAACTCCACGGCGAAGTTTCCCGCCACATGTGGCAGGGCTACCCTAACATTTGCCAAATCACCCACGTCACCAACGCCCAGAACAAGAAATACTGGGCGGACCACGGCATCGAGCACGCCCGCACCCGCAGCGATATCGAGGAACTGCAACACCGCAAGCGCGAACTCAAGGAACGCCTCTTCCGCGTCGTCGCCGACCAGACGGGCAAGCTCTTCAAGCCGAACGTCCTCACGCTCGTGTGGGCACGCCGCTTCGCCGGCTACAAGCGGCCTGACCTCATCGCCCGCGACATGAAACTCTTCCGCGATCTCCTCCACGGCAACGACTACCCGATCCAAATCATCTGGGCCGGCAAGCCCTATCCGTTCGACTATTCCGCCATCGACACCTTCAATCACCTCATCCGTCTAACCAAAGACTATCCGAACGCGACCGTCCTCGTCGGCTATGAGTTAGAGCTTTCCCGTTTCCTGAAAAACGGCTCCGACCTCTGGCTCAACAACCCCGTCGTCACCCGCGAAGCCTCCGGCACCTCCGGCATGACCGCCGCCATGAATGGCTCCGTCAACATCTCCACCTACGACGGCTGGGTCTGCGAATTCGCCAAGGACGGGCACAACTCCTTCATCATCCCGCCCGCCGATCCATCTCTCAGCCACGAGGACCGCGACCGCCACGATCTGCTAGGTTTCTACCGACTGATGAAGGAAAAAATCCTCCCCCTCTACTACGACCGGCCCGCCGAGTGGAACCAACTCGTTCTCAACTCCATGAACGAGGTCGTCCCCTTCTTCGATGCCGACCGCATGGTGGACGAGTATTATAAGAAGATCTACGTCTAATGAGTGGCTGGAGCATCCCTGCTCCAGACCGTGATGGGAGCGTCTCGCTCCCATTCTTTTCTTCCATGAATTCCCAAACACTAGCAGCCCACCTCGCCGCTCTCATCGGCCCGGAAAAAGTCACCGCCGCCGCCGATATCCTTGCCGCGAATTCCGGTGATAAATGGTCCGCCAGCCACCCGCCGGCCGTCGTCGTTTTCGCCGAGTCCACCGCCGATGTCACGGGTGTCCTGAGATTCGCGAACGAACACAAAATCCCCGTCACCACCCGTGGCGCGGGCTTCGGCTACGTCGGCGGGGCGGTCCCGGTCCAGGGCGGGATCGTTCTGTCCACCGCTCGGATGAACAAGGTCCTCGGCATCTATCCGGAGGACGGGGTCGCCATCGTGCAACCCGGCGTCATCACCGGCGACCTGCAAGCCGCCGCCCACGCCGTCGGCTGGGAATACCCGCCCGATCCGGCTTCGCTCAAGGACTGCTCCATCGGTGGCAACATAGCCACCAACGCCGGTGGCCCGCGTTGTTTGAAATACGGAGTCACCCGTAGTTATGTCCTCGGCCTGGAAGTCGTGCTCGCCAGCGGCGAAATCCTCCGCACCGGCGGACGGCTCCACAAAAACAAAACCGGTTTCGATCTCGTCGGGATCTTCACCGGTTCGGAAGGCATGTTAGGCGTCGTCACCGAGGCCACGCTGCGCCTGATTCCGAAGCCCGCCAGCCGCGCGATGCTCGCCGCGATTTTCCCCGAATTCGAAATGGCCGCCGCCGCCGTGCAGGCCATCCTCAATGCCGGCCATCTTCCCTCTGCCCTCGAAATCACCGACACCTTCACCCTTGCCGCTGCTAGAAAAAAACTCGGTGCCGAAACCTTCCCTCCCGGCGACGCCCATCTCATCGTCGAGATCGACGGCCGCCCTGCCGCCACGCTTTCCGAGATCGAGGAACTTCATCAGCTCCTGACATCACTCGGTGCCACCTTCATCGAACGCGCCCCAGACGAAGCCTCGTGCGAACGCATCTGGAAACTCCGCCGCGAGTTTTCCTTTTCCCTCCGCGACACCGGTCTCACCAAGCTCAACGAGGACATCGTCGTCCCGCGCTCGAAGCTCGTCGAGCTCGTGACCTTCGCCCGCCAGTTAGAAAAAGACACCGGCATCCCCATCGCCTGCTTCGGCCACGCTGGCGACGGCAACATCCACACCAACCTCATGGTCCGCGACTACGAGGATCCCGCCATCCGCGCCCAAGCGGATGCCGCACTCGACCTCCTCTTCACCTGGATCCTCGCGAACCACGGTGCCATCACCGGCGAGCACGGCGTCGGCCTCGCCAAGAAGCCCTGGATCCGCCAGGCCCTCGGCGAAGTCTCCTTCGCCACCCATCGCACGCTCAAAAACGCCCTCGACCCGAACGGCATCCTGAATCCGGGAAAGTTTTTGGATTGAGGAGAATGGACGCCTCGTCCATTCCAAACAGCCCCCCTCAAGCCGCCTGACCGGGGCGCGAATCGTCTTTCCCAATGGTCCACAGGTGCTGGTAAATCCGTGATGCGGCCAGCTCGATCTCCTGCGCATCAAATGGCGGCGTTCCCTCCGGGCCGAAGGTCTCGGTATTGAATGCAAAGGCGCTCTCCCATCCCAACACTTTTTCCAGATGCTCCGCGAAGGTCGCCTGGACCAGCTTATCCTCGCTGTTGATGTCGGATTTGGCCATTTGCTCTTACCAAGTGATGAGGTTCAATCCGCCGACTTCCAAGAAATGGTCATCCCGGGACAGCAGCGGTAGTCCGTGTTCGACTGCTTGTGAGGCGATCCAAAGGTCGTTTGCGGGAATCGGCCGTCCTTTCGCGCGCAGGCTTTCACGAAGAACGGCGTAAATCCGGCTGGTCTTCGCGGAAATGGGAATCACTTCGCAGGCGGCTTCCATTTCCTGCAAGGTCGCTTCCCGCTCGCGGCGCTTGGAAGATCGCAGCAGACCGAAACGGAATTCACCGAGAACCACCGGACTCAAAACCATGGCCCCCAGAGTGGCCATCACCTCCTCCAGCGCCGGGTTTCCCTCAAGAAGCTCCGACAACGCATTGGTATCGAGAATCATGGCCGGGGTTTCCAACTCGCCTCAACCTCTTCCGGAGTCATCCGATCCTCTGGCTCCAGTTGTCCAAACTCAGTCTCGATTGCGGCATCCATCTGCCGTCGGTCCTGTTCCCATCCCGGCCCGGACCACGCGCCTGCGAAGCGTTTCCAAGCAGGCTCCTTGGAAGCGTTGGCGGACTGGGGATCAATGAGGGTTCGCAATCCGGCCTCCACCAGTTCCGTCACCGTCTGTCCTTCCATCGCCGCCTTGGCCTTCACGCGCCGATACAGCGTTTCATCAATATTCAAGGTCGTTCTCATGGGGGGAAGAAAAGCAGATTTCTGCTTCTCCGTCAACGGTCCAAGATTTGCTGCTGCGACGGATTATGACGAGCCAGAGCCACAGTACCGCGCGCGAAGTTTTGGACTTAACGATTTTTTCCGGCTGCCCTTGGGCGGTGATTTTCCCGCCTGCGTCGATCAGCATATCTGACTCTCACAAAGCGTGCGAAACCATCACGGCGGCCGTGAAACCATCGACATCGTAGGAGACACGGCTGGGGCCGACTTTTTCTGAGAAGGTTGCTCCGAAGTCTTTTCTTAAAAATGATTTGATCGACCAATCGAGGTTCTTGGGCTGCCACTCGGCACCAATTTGGAGATAGACTCCGCCGAGAATTTCATCGCCCGAACTCTTGTCACTCAAGCTCGCGAACTCCGTGACCTTGCCGTTGCGGGCGACCGTTAGAGATTCGTCCTGGGTGGCCGACCAGTGGAGCCAATGGAGGGTAACACCGGCGCCTCCCTGCAGGGTCCAACATTGATCCAACCGGCGCTCCAAAGTCGGGCCGAAGGAAATTGCGGTGTGATCGGCGCGGAAGCGGGTGGAGCTGACGCCACCGAGATTGTCGATGTCCGCCCAAGCTTGGCGGTAGTTGTTCCTGGCTTGCGAAGCCACCTAAGTTAAAGCGCGAATCTGAACCCGTTTTTGTGGTAACAGATAATTCATAAAAGCATCCTGACATTTTAGCGCCATTCGGAATCAAAGCACTAACCGCAGTCCCGGCTCTTTCGGCCTTTTAGATTGCAATATCTCATCGTTTCCTGAGTTTCTACGTCCCACCATGAGCGTAAAACTTTCTCCAGCTTTTCGCTTCGGCGTCTCACTCTGGTTAGCATTCTTGTCAAACTTCGTTTGCTATGCTGCGGTTCTTCCCACTCCCAACTCACCAGCCGCGCGACTGGAAATTTCAGACTCCCAAGGTCTGTTAAGTTGGAACCCGTCCGTCAGCCCCTCGACGAATCTAACCGTCATGTTCTGGGCGAAAATTTCGCTGCCTGATACCGCTGGCTTTCAGCTCACGGAGGACATGACTCTGTTGGGCAATCGCCGAACCGGAGATTGGAATTCGAATCACGCTTACCGCTTCTATTTTAACGCCACCACGGGAAACCTTGAGTTCTCCGCCAAAGGCGCAAGTGCTTCACTACCTCCTGTAGCGCTGGTGCAGCGGCCTTATCTTGATCGCTGGTATCATTTGGGTGCGGTCCGAAGTGGTGCAGTTGGATGGACCTTTTACGTGGACGGTCGGAAAGTTTTGCTTCCTCAGTCGCTGCCAGACATTGGATCCACTGCTACCAGTGATGGAGTCTCCATCGGTGGCCTGCTCACGGCCCAACCCTTCTTCGGTGAAATTCAAGAACTTGCTATCTTCCAGGGCGCGCTCACCCAGACGAGCATCAACACCAACCGCTTCCGGGACATTCCTTCGACTTCCGCCGGACTGAGAGGCTACTACAAACTGGGATACTCCAGCGTAGCCACGGATAGTCTCAAAAACTTTGCGGCCACGCCCACGACCCCGTTGGTTGCCGTTCCGAGCGCTACGAAGGAAGGCACAGGCGTCATCGACTTCCCGGAGACGGATAAAAACGGCGAGCAGTCCCTATTCGACTCCCAGAAGAATCAAGGACGAGATGCCATTTCACCTCTTTCCGGCGCATTCACTTGGCAGCGTACGCTCCTGAGCAGACCTACCCCAGGAGTTCCATTTGAATTCCGAATCGGCTACAACAGCGGAGTCTCATTCAACAGCGACGCTCTCAATGACGGTGCCACTCTTTATTCCGGTGATGCTCCTCTTGGTCCGGGGTGGCGTCATAGTTTTCAGACCCGCCTTGTGCCCGCCGATGATTTCCTCAAAGGAACCCCGCTGGACTCCAATGGCAGACCCATTTTATTCATTGGCCTCCTCAATTGGGATGGATCGCTGGAGACTTGGCAGAAATCTTTCGGCCAGCCTTATAAGACCCTTCACGGCGAATATCGCGGCGAATTTCTGGACGGCCCCTCAGGCTCCGACTCCATGCTTTGGATCACGCCCGAACGTCTCATTTACGTTTTCGACACCCCCGCCACCGGTGGCCGCTTGCGCGAAATCCGCGACTTCAATGGCAACACGGTGACCCTCGCCTACGTCACTGATCCAGACCGTCTTGATACGGTCACGGACACAGTCGGCACACAATGGAAGTTCAACTACGTCCCCGGCCAGTTGTCCCAGCTTCAATCTGTCACCTCGCTCGGCTGGACGGCCTCATTCACCTACACCCCGGATGCAGTCCAAAAGCTTGCCACCTTTTCCCACACCGGTCCCGCCTCCTACACCACCACTCCTCCGCTCCCCACCAACTGGACCATGAGCTACAACGGCTCGAACGGTCTCCTCACCAATATTTTAAGCCCTGCCGGAAACTGGGACATCTGAGGTGCGCTAGATTTCTGGACCGGAAAGCACCAGAATCCGCTCATGAATCCCAGCAAACCACGAAAGCAGTATACACCCGAGTTCAAGGCCCAGGCC
>JAYTLO010000366.1:0-1042 GCA_043729385.1 Akkermansiaceae bacterium | reverse complement strand
TTCACGCGTTCTTCATTGGCATTTCACGGGGGCGGTCTCAAATCCACTCATGCCCCGCGTCCTACTGGTGGAAGATGAACCGGCGATTGCCGACACGCTCGTGTATGCGCTCGGAACCGAGTGTTTCGAGGTCGTCCACGCCCTGACCGGCGCGGACGCGCTTGCGGCAGCCGAGCGGGAAATCTTCGACTTTGCCATCCTCGACATCGGCCTACCCGACATGACTGGGCTCGACGTGTGCCGTCGCTTGCGGGAAACGTCGTCCATTCCCGTGCTCTTTCTAACTGCCCGCGATGGTGAGGTGGACCGCATCCTCGGTCTTGAATTAGGCGGCGACGATTACGTCATCAAACCTTTTTCGCCGCGGGAAATTGTTGCGCGCGTCCGCGCAATCTGAGGCGGACCCCGAAAATCGGGCCAGGGGCTAAGCTAGGATTGTGGTGGCCGGGGGCGGGCGAAAACCCCAACCTGAACCACACAAAATGAAAGCAAAACGAAAGAGACACGACCCCGAATTCAAAGCCCGTGTGGCACTCGAAGCGCTCAAGGGCATCCAGACCGTCCAGCAGATCGCCAAGGATTTCGACATCCACCCGACCCAGGTTTCCGAATGGAAAAAGGCCATGACCGAAGGGGCCAGCGGCGTCTTCGGGCCCGGCCGGGAAAAGGCAGGAACCGAGGATTTCGAGCGCCAGCGCGACGAGTTGCACGCCAAGATCGGGCAGCTGACCGTCGAGGTGGACTTCCTGCGAAAAAAGTCGAAACAACTTGGCCTGTGAGGGAGCGCGCCGAGTTGGTCGAAAAAAATCATCCCGAACTGAGCATGAGAAAACAGTGCAAACTCCTCGGCGTGGCCCGCTCCACGGTGGATTACCAAGCCGTGGCCGAAAACCCGGAAGACCTCCGCATCAAGCGGCTGTTGGACGAGATCTACCTGGTCGACCCGTGCCTCGGCAGCCGCAAGTTGGTGACGGTTCTCAAGCGCGATCACGGCGTGGAGGTCAACCGCAAGCGCGTGCAACGGCTCCGCCGCGAGATCGGC
>JAYTLO010000365.1:0-3509 GCA_043729385.1 Akkermansiaceae bacterium | reverse complement strand
TTGAACCGCTGCATCG
The DNA here is from genome assembly GCA_043729385.1 of Akkermansiaceae bacterium. Lineage (GTDB taxonomy): Bacteria > Verrucomicrobiota > Verrucomicrobiia > Verrucomicrobiales > Akkermansiaceae > Luteolibacter. Next base: position 3,493 of record JAYTLO010000365.1, on the reverse strand, counting down.
ACTTCGTCCTCGCCAACCAAAAAGGCGACGGCCTGTTTGAAAAAGGCAACGCCGGCACCGGCCCGATGTATGCCCATAACATCTCGACGCTATTTCTATCCGAAGTTAGTGGGATGGTCGATCCTGGCAGGCAGGAGAAAATCGCGGCGGCCTTGCCGGAAGCTTTGTCTCTCATCCTCCGCGCCCAGGCCGTGAAAAAGAACGAGCGAAACCGCGGCGGCTGGCGCTATCACCCCGGCTCGACCGCTAGCGACACCTCGTGCAGCGGCTGGGCGCTGATGGCACTGCGCTCCGCCAAACTCAACGGCGCGGCCGTCCCGGATGCTGCGATCAATGGCGCCGTTTCCTATCTGAAACGCCACCAGCATCCCACGCGCGGCTGCTTCGGCTACACCGGCACGGAAGACCACGAGCGATCTCTAACCGGCATGGGTTTGCTCTGCCTCGAACTGTGTGGCGAGCACGGCTCCCCGGAAACGGTGAGGGCTGCCGACTACGTCATGAAGACCTTCCGCGAGCTGCCCGGCGACCAATTCGAGTTCTACGGGAACTACTACAACGCTCAGGGTTCGTTCCAAATCGGTGGGCGTTACTGGGAAGAATACGCACCGTGGATGTATGCCACGTATTTAAAAAAACAGGAGACCGACGGCTCCTGGGACAGCCGCGAGGCCGGGCGGATCTACGGCACATCAATGATGGTGCTGGCATTCACCGTGCCCTATCGCCAACTTCCGATCTATCAGCGCGACGAGACGGTGGATGAGGGCAAGCCGTGACCGACTTTGAAAATCTTGTCGCTGGCCGATCCGGAAGCTACGACTGCGGCGCGTGAATATTGTGGATCAAATTGCCCTGCGGGCATCGGCGGAACGTCCGGCCCTGGTGGCGGACGGAGTGACACTGAGTTTCGGCGATTTGCTAGAGCGAGTGTCGGTGGCGGCGGCGTGGTTAGATCGTTGCAAGGGCTTCCGCCGCGACGGCGTGCCGCGGGTGGGCCTGGCCTGTGGAAACGGCGTGGACTACATCGTGCTGGCGCTGGCGATTCTAAAAGCAGGCGGCTGCTTGGTACCGCTAGCCGACGAACTAACAGACGCGGAACGCCAAGAAGTGATCGAGCGCACAAGCTTGTGCGGGATCGTCCAAGGCCGGGATGCGGCGGCGGGCAGCGAGAAATCCACCGGCGCGACGTGGCAGGCGCTTGCAACGCCGGATTTGCAAAATGAAGCAGAATTTTCCGCCCTGGATCCGGCGTTCATCCGCTTCAGCTCAGGGACGACCGGCCGCAGCAAGGGAGTGGTGCTGAGCCACGCGAAGCTTCGCGAGCGGATCGTGGCGGCAAATGCTGCACTCGAGATCGGCCCGGGCGACCGGGTGCTTTGGATGCTGCCGATGGCGCATCACTTCGCAGTCTCGATCGTGCTCTATTTGTATCACGGAGCTTGCACGGTGTTAGGCACCTCGCATCTAGCAGAACATGTTTTGGAAATGGCCAAGGCGACGCGGGCGACAGTGATTTACGGCGCACCGTTTCACCATGCGCTGTTAGCAACGGACCCCGGTGGCTACGCGTGGCCGGATCTGCGCCTGGCGGTGACCACGGCGGCTCCCCTGCCTGAGCAACTGGCGCTGGGATTTCGTAAGCGTTTCGGCAAGCCACTGGTTCAGGGCTTAGGGATTATCGAGATCGGCCTGCCCTTGCTCAATACTGGTGGAGCTGCCGATTCTCCGACAGCAGTGGGTCGGCCGTTGCCCGCGTTCGACGTGGAATTGCGCGACGAAGAAGGACTGCCCGTGGCGGTGGGCCGCGTGGGCGAGCTGTGGATCAAGGGGCCAGGAATGTTCGACGCCTATCTCTCGCCATGGCAGACGGTGGATGAAATTTGCGTGGCCGGATGGTTTGCGACAGGCGATCTAGCAGTCACGGACGCGGCCGGCCGAGTGTATCTGCGAGGCCGCAAGAAAAGCGTCCTGAACGTGAATGGGATGAAGGTTTTTCCCGAGGAAGTGGAGGCCATCATCGAGCAACATCCCGCCGTCCGCCGGTGTCGGGTGAAGGGTTTGAGTCACGCGGTCCTAGGCACCGTGCCGGTGACCGAGGTGATTCTCCATGATGAAGAAACCTTGTTGCCACGCGAGTTGATCGCGTGGTGCCGCAGGTCGCTCTCGATTTACAAAGTGCCGGTGCGGGTGACGGTGGTGGATGAGCTACCCCTAACAGCGAGCGGAAAAATCCGGCGGGCTTAAGTTTTCGGCCTGCGGCAGCTCGCAGCGATTTTTTCAAAATCTCAGTTGAATAATGGACCGGGCGACACGTCAATGGGTGCGTGAATACAAACTATAAACTGCTACGTCTGAGTTCGGTGATCGCGTTGACCGCTGTCATGGGTGTTAGTTCCAGTTGCATGACCACTTACGATGCGCAAGGACGCCCCGTCCAATCGGTGGATCCCGGCCTCGCCGTCGCGGGTGTAGCCGCTGCGGGACTGGTCGGTTACGCGGCTGGAAGCAACCGTAGTGATCGTCACTATCATCATGGCGGTTATTATAATGGTGGCGGCTACTATCGCAGAGGTGGCTACTATCGCCATTGACCGGCGTCGTGGCCGGGCAAGGACATTTTAGAAATGACGGGGCAGGGTGCCGTCCAGCTTCCTGACCCACCATGCCAGCCACCGCGAGCCGTCTATCTGTTTTCACTGAATCCGTCATCCGCAGCACCACCCGGTTGGCGAACCAATATGGAGCCATCAATTTGGCGCAGGGATTCCCAGACTTTGATCCTCCTGAAGAGTTGTTAGCCGCGCTGGAGCGCGCCACTCGCGGCCCGCATCACCAATACGCCGTCACTTGGGGTGCACCTCGTTTCCGCGAAGCGCTGGCCAAAAAAATCCAGCGCTTCACCGGGCTTCCGATCCACCCGGATGAGAACCTCGTCGTCACCTGCGGCAGCACCGAGGCGATGATGGTCGCAATGATGACGGCCTGCAATCCGGGCGATAAGGTGATCATCTTTTCGCCCTTCTATGAGAATTACGCGGCGGATGCCATTCTATCAGGAGCGGAGCCGATCTATGTGCCACTGCGGCCACCGGGCTTCGGCTTTGATTCCGACGAACTCGCGCGGGCCTTCGCCCAAAAGCCCAAGGCGATCGTGGTATGCAATCCGTCGAACCCGACTGGCAAGGTATTCACCCGCGACGAGCTGTTGGAAATCCTGCGGCTGGCCGAGGAACATGACGCATTCGTGATCACGGACGAACCTTACGAACATATAATTTACTCGCCGCACGAGCATGTCTATTTCGCCGCACTGCCGGGTGCCTTCGAGCGGACCATCACCTGCAACTCGCTTTCTAAAACCTACTCCATCACCGGCTGGCGGTTAGGCTATGTGCCATTTGCGTCAGGTTAAGGCTAGGATGCCTGATTCTACAGGAGATTTTCGGGTTCTCTTGTCCCGTTCAACGTGCCTCGGGTCGGGATCAAATGC
>JAYTLO010000364.1:0-3974 GCA_043729385.1 Akkermansiaceae bacterium | reverse complement strand
AGACAGGTGTCGATCGCGGCGGGTGTGGTGCCCCAGTCCTCATGGAGCTTGAGACCGATGACGCCAGCCAAGACTTGTTCGCGCAGGGGTTCAGGTGAGGAACAATTTCCTTTCCCGAGAAACCCGAGGTTGATCGGAAACGCTTCGGCCGATTCTAACATTCGATGGATGTTCCATTTCCCCGGCGTGCAAGTGGTGGCATAAGTGCCATGCGCCGGCCCGGTGCCGCCGCCTATCAGCGTAGTAATGCCGCTGGCGATGGCGTGCTCGATTTGCTGGGGGCAGATGAAATGGATGTGCGTGTCGATGCCACCGGCGGTGACGATGCAGCCCTCGCCGGCGATGACCTCGGTGGCAGCGCCGATGGTCATGGTGATGCCGTCCTGGAGCAGCGGATTTCCCGCATGGCCGATGCCGACGATGCGGCCGTGCTTGATGCCGATGTCCGCCTTGATGACGCCTTGGGCAGCGTCGAGGATGAGGGCGTTGGTGATGACGAGATCGAGGGAATCAGCATCTAACGCGATTGGAGATTGCGCCATGCCGTCGCGGATGACTTTGCCGCCGCCGAATTTCACTTCGTTGCCATAGCCGCCGTTTTCGGCGATGAGGTCGCGCTCGACCTCGATGAACAGCTCGGTATCGGCGAGACGGACCTGGTCACCGGTGGTGGGGCCGAACATGCCGGCGTAGTTTCTTCTGGATTGTTTCATAGGCCGTATGGGTCTGCTGGGACCTATAGCTTTCCATCTACCAAGTTGTTCAAGCCATAGACCTCCCGTTTCCCGGCCAATGCCACCAACGGCACTTCCCGCGTGTCGCCCGGCTCGAAACGGACGGCGGTGCCGGCCGGGATGTTGAGCCGGAAACCACGGGCGGCGGCGCGGTCGAAGTGGAGCGAGGAATTCACTTCGGCGAAATGGAAATGGCTGCCGATCTGAATCGGGCGGTCTCCGGTGTTGGCCACGACGACACTCACGGTGGTTAGACCGACATTCAAATCGAGGTCGGGCGCGCCGGGCGGGGTGATGATTTCTCCGGGGATCATCGGACGGGTTGGTGAACGGTGACCAGTTTGGTGCCGTCGGGGAAGGTGGCTTCCACCTGGACGTCGTGGATCATTTCGGCGACGCCTTCCATGACTTCGTCGCGGGAAACCAGGGTAGTGCCGAAGCTCATCAGCTCGGCAACCGATTTCCCGTCGCGCGCGGCCTCCAGCAGCTCGGCGGTTATCAAGGCGACGGTCTCCGGGTAGTTCAGCTTGAGCCCGCGGGCACGGCGGCGGCTGGCGAGATCGCCGGCGACGACGATGAGAAGTTTTTCCTGTTCGCGCGGGGAGAGATGCATCGGTCCTCGCGGTTAGAGCGTCGGCAGCAGGGCAAGGGAGCCGGTGGCCGCGACGATGGCGGCAATCTTTACGGCAGGTTTCCCATGGAGACATGCCACTGCAAGACTGGAAATCGCGATTGCCGCCAACAGATAATCCAATGCGCCGTGCAGGTGGAAGAAGTTAGCCCGAAGGAAATCAAACTCGTCGGTCTCGTCCGGGTGAGAGTGCCCCGGGTGTGCCATCAGCAGCGACGGAAAAAGGCAGGCTGCCGTGCAAAGGAGACGGCTGGCGGATAGACCCCGGTAGGACATGTTGAGGATGTTCATGATCTTGCTGACGCTGAGACTACAATCGAGCAATGGCCATGCCAAGCAATCACGTAAAAAAACCATGCCCTCTGCAAAAGGGCATGGTTTAAAACCAAACAACAACCAAAAAAACTTACTTGAAGGTGCCCTTGAGGAAAGGCTCGCCTACGACGCCCTTGAATTCCTTGAGGATCTTGAACTGGCCATCCGCCTTGGATTCGCCGATGTAGACGTTCTTGGTAAGGTGGTGGTTCTTCTGGCTGGTGACGGTGCCACCAGGGCCATCGAAGGATACGCCGGATTCAAGCGCGGCGATGACTTTTTCGACATCGAAGCTCTTGGCTTTTTCCACGGCGGCTTTCCAGAGATAGACACCATTGTAGGAAAGGACCATCGGCGAGCAAGTCACGCGGCCTTCCTTGACGATGCCAGAAACGGTGGTGTTGGTGAGCCATGCTTGGAAATCCTTGATGAACTTGGCGTTGGCCGGACTCTTGATGGATTGGAAGTAAGTCCAGCAACCGAGTTGGCCGACGAGTTGTTTCGCAGGCAGACCGCGGAACTCATCCTCGGAGATCGAGAAGGAAACGACAGGAGCGGTTTCCGCGGTGAGGCCGGCGGCAGCATACTCCTTGAAGAAAGGGACATTGGTGTCGCCGTTCAGGGTGCTGACAATGCAGGCGTCGCCGGAAGCGCAGAACTGTTTGATTTCCGAGACGATTTGTTGGTAGTCGGTGTGGCCGAACGGAGTGTATTTGCCGGCGGAGATGATCTTGCCGGAGCCGTCCTTGGTGAAGCCGCCGCCGATGTTTTCAAGTGGCACGCCTTTGCTGAGGAGATACTCGAGCAACACCAAGTTGGTGGTCTGCGGATAGACATAGTCGGAGCCGAGTAGATAGAACTTCTTCTTGCCTTCGGCGAGGAGGTAATCAACGGCGGGGGTGGCCTGTTGGTTGACCGCCTCGGCGGTGTAGAAGATATTGTGGGACATTTCCTCGCCCTCGTATTGGACCGGATAGAAGAGCAGGCCTTTCTTCTCCTCGAAGACCGGCAGGACCGACTTGCGGGATACGGAAGTCCAACAACCGAAGGTCACGGACACTTTGTCCTGGTCGAGGAGTTGCTTGGCCTTCTCGGCGAACAGCGGCCAGTTCGAAGCGCCGTCCACGACGACAGGTTCGATCTTCTTGCCCATCACGCCACCGGCGGCGTTGATTTCATCGAAGGTGAAGAGGAGAACATCACGGAGGGAGGTTTCACTGATCGCCATGGTTCCACTGAGTGAGTGGAGCACGCCGACTTTGACGGTTTCCTGTGCTTGCAGGGAAGCACCGGTGATGGCAAACGCGGCAAGCGCGGAGGGGATGAGTTTCGAGATCATTTTCGTGGGTAGATTTTGTGTGAACGGACAATTCGGATAAATCAAATCGTGGAAACAAGCGGGAGGGCATCGATACCGATCCGATCAATAGGACCCTCCCGCCGCAACCATTCGATGAAGCAAAAACTTCGGTTATTAGAAGGCGAGGCTCAGGCCGACGCTCGAGGTGAGGAAGTCATCCTCGTCAGGATTGCCGACCACGTCGTCATCCGTGAAGTAATAGGTAAGCCCGGCATTGAGCGTCCAGTCACCGATGGCATCGCCGATGTAGGGTGAGAGCGGCAGGGCGGCTCCAACTCCGATCGACAAGTAACCGAATCCACTGTCAGTGCTTCCGGCGTGGAAATCATCCTCAAGGAAGTAAGCCAGATTGAATGGGAAGGAGATGGTGACCGGACCGGCTTCGACGCTGTGGCCGAGACCGAGAACGAGGATGGTTCCTTCACTGCCACCGGATCCACCCGCGCCGAGGCGGTTGTGGACAGTCAACGATGGAGTCAGGAAGCAATCGTAGGCGAACTTCACGTCGAGGATTTCCTCCGTCGCGTCGGCATAGACCCAGTCTTGGAAGGTTACACCCACGGTGAATTTCTCGTAAGTGTAAGAGAGTCCGGTCCAGACATCGATTTCCTGGATCTGACCACCAAGCGGGGCACTGCCTTTGGAGTTCACATCCCACCAGGTTCCAAGGGTGCTGGTGAATCCGCCTGGCAGATCGAACGAAAGTTCCAACATCGGGTTGAAGCCCATGTCGGACATGGAGGCCCCGTCGCTCCAGACATCAGCGCCGTAGGAGACGAAGTGGGAGTTGAAATCCAATTTGAGAACTCCGGACACCACGTCCTCAGCCGGTGGAGCAGGAGGAGCAGATGCCATGGTTTCAGTGGTGCCGGCTGATGCGACGCCCGTTGCCAAGGCGAATGCGAGTAGCGGCGTGGTGATTAGGTTGCGGCAG
>JAYTLO010000363.1:0-8026 GCA_043729385.1 Akkermansiaceae bacterium | reverse complement strand
TTGCCGGCTCGCTCACTTCGTCAAGCTTTTAATTGAATTGTTTTTGTATAAATCACTTTAAACCAGTTATTTACGCGCTAACCTGACGCGAATGGGCTGAAGCTCACTGTTTTGTTATTATCGAAATATGTAATATTACCGATCGCCACGGATGCATTTGCTAGACCTGATGAGGTTGAACTTGATGGTGCCGACAAGTTAAGCATAATTTGATCGCCTCCTGGAGTCAGTATTGCACTTCCAGATATACTTGTAGACGTCAACCCGGCACCATTCCCAACAGCGACAGTGCAATCAATTAAAAAGTTATGAGTGTATACACCCTGGCTGGCGTCCACCTGCAATCTGCCACCTGCTGTAGTCTGCTCATAGTGTGGGGCTGAAATATAACCGCCGCCAGAAACCAGCTTCACCCTCCAAAGTCCTGCAAAATCTAAACTCGATGTAGGAATCGGAGCGTAAGCGTTTCCGTTTGCTCCATCCGGAAACCCGCTCGGATCTTCAGAAGTCCAGCGTGCCACTTCGGGGTTATAACTGCGGTACTTGAAGGCGTAGCCGCTGGATGATGCGAGGTAAGGCTTGCCGGTGTAGAAGGCGGTTTCCTCGGAAGCATAACTTTGGTTCGTGGAATCGGACGCTTTTTCCGCCCGCCATTCGGCGAGTTGCTTTTCGTTCTTGAACTCCGGCAGGGGAGCCTGGAACGCCGCAAAGGCACTGCTTGTCGTGGCCGCCACGAGGGCGAGTGTCAGTTTGTATTTCATTTTTGTTTTATGTGTTTGGGTTCTCACTGGGAGAGGGGTAGGAAGAGGTTAAAAGTTATGGGTTAAGAGTTATTTGGGAAGAGGTTCAGATATTCTCCGCGGCTCTTGCTCCGCGTTCCCCGCGCCTCTGCGTTTCGATCTATATTCAACGCTTCGTCGGCGGGAGCTGGTTGTTCGTCGGAACGGGGTTGGCTGGCGAGGACGGGGCGGCGGTGCCGAGGGATGCGCCGCCTGGGCTGGCTTTGAGGGGCTGACCGAAGGAGGTGAGGCGGGAGAAGTTCACGCCTGCCGGGCCGACGGTGGCGAGGGTGGTGCCGAGCAGGTCGTTGAGGTGGTAGGTGATTTCCTCTGGCTTGCCGACGGGGTGGGAGGCGATGGGGATGCCGCCGCTGGGGTGGGACTCGATGATATACTGGCTGTCGTTCCGCTGGAGGAGTGCGAGACCGTCCCAGAGGAAGGTTTCGCTTGAAGACCGGGACGATGGAGAAGAGGGGACAGTAAGGTCCCCGCTCCTTATTTCTGCAAGCTGGCCGTCGGGCCAGTAGGTGTGGGTGGCGGTGCTTCCGTCGGGGAGAGCGAGGGACGTGAGTTTGTCGAGCCAGCCGTAGGTGTTCTGTGGCTGCGGGCCGGTGCCGAGCATGCGTCCGGCGCGGTCGTAGGTGTAGGCGAGGGTGGACTTGGCGAGCTTTTCCACGGCTTCTGGGGTTTTGGATAGGCTGGCGACGGTCTGGGCCGTGGCCGGGCCGAGATCGAGGGATTTTACGAGCTGATTCGCGGCGTTGTAGGTCATGACGGTGAGCTGGCCGTGGAGCAGCTTGGTCCGCATGTTCCCGGCGGGGTCGTAGGTGTAGGCTTCGAGGAGGGATTGATCTTGGTCGTCGATGACCTTGAGCAACTGGCCGCTGCGGTCGTATTCGTAGCGGAGGGTCTGGCCGTTCCAAGTGCGGCGGGTGAGTTGATCGGCGGGGTCCCACTCGTAGCTGAGTTCCAGGGGTGAGGTGAGCTTGCCGCCTTGGAAGGTCATGTGACCGAGGTGGCCGTTCGAATCGTAGCCGATGTCCACGCTGAGGGCGGGTTTGCCATTTTTCGGCAGGCCGTAGGTTTTCTGGATGGGGCGGCCGGTGAGGTCGTAACGGTAACTGATGGCGGGAATGCCATTGGTGAGGATGGCGGACAAGCGGCCCTCAGGGTCGAAGATCTGCTCGGTCTGCTGCATAGTCTCGTAATAGGCGGGGATGATTGGGTTTTTAACCAGCTTGGAGATCATCAGGCCGGTGCGCTGGCCGCGGCGGTTGTAGCGGTAGCTGAGCAGGTTTTCCTCGGTCCCGCAGATGGCGCGGGTGGCGGTGAGCTTGCCTTGCTCGTCGTAACTGGACTCGAAGGTGGTGTCAGGGCCAGTGGCCGAAACCGGGCGGCCGTCCTTGTCGTAGGCATAGCCGAGTTTCTGGCCGCTGCCGTAGTCGATGGTGGCAAGCGGGCCGCTCTTGTCGTAGGTGTGGCTGATGACTTGCTCGCCATTGGTGCGTTCGAGGAGTTTTCCGGTCTGGGGATCGTATTTCCAAGTCTGGGTGCCGCCGAGGGCATTCGCCTGTTTGGTCATGCGTCCGGCGGGGTCGAACTCGAAGGTGATCTTGTTGCCATTGCCGTCGATCTGGGCGACCCGCCGGTCCGAGGCGTCGTATTCGTAACGGGTGGTGGAGCCGTTTGGCGCGATCTGGGCGGTGAGATTGCCCCGGGCATCCCGCTCGATCCGGGAAAGCCGGTTGAGGGAGTCCTTTTCCCCGACCACGCGGTGGAATTCATCGCGCAGCAGTTCCTTAGTCACGGTGCCATTACGCTTGATCTGGGACACTTGTCCATCCGCATCGTAAACCACCTCGGTTTTTGAGCCGTCGGCGGCGAGCTGGGATTTGACTCGGCCGTTTTCGTCGTATTCCACGCTCTGCTTGCGCCCGGCGGACGAAACGGAAATGCACCTGCCGAAGTCGTCGTGGGTGTAGGACACCTTGTCTCCGGCGGGGTTGGTGACGGATTCAAGCTCACCACGGACGGTGTAGGTGTAGCGGGTGAGGTCGCCGTGGCGGTCCTTGGCGCCGATGACCTTGCCGTCGTCGCTGTAGGCATACTCCGCGATGATCTCCGACTTGCGGCGGTTTCCCTGGCGGACCCGGAGTGGCTTGGGCTCCCAGTCGAGACGCTTGGAGGGGCGGAACTTCGGATCGTAGTCGAAGTAGGTGCTCACACCCTTGGCATCGACCGTCTCGGTGAGCAGGCCGGTCTTGCGGTCATAACGGTATTCCACCATGAGCTTACCGTTTTCCTCTACCCGGCGGAGCTTGCCGTCGTATTTCTGGCCGGGGGAGCGGTAGTAATAGTTCTTCTCCTGGGCACCATCCCGCTGGGTGGACACGATGCCACGGGCCTCCTCGTAATCCATCTTTTCCACGAGGCCGCTGCGATGGGTGACCGTGACATGCGCCGGATTCCATTGCTTTTTATCCTTCCCCAAGCCCCCGTAAGAGTAGGTGCTGTCCCGGTCCGCGATCAGCCAGTAATTCCTAGGCTGCCTCTTGGCCGCGAATTCATCGGCCAACGTGCCGTCGGTTTGTTGATTCACGAATTCCGTTTTGAACTCCTCGATCCGCTTGGGGTCTTCCGTATTGCCGATCCCGGCCTTGGCCAGCACTCCGGTCTCCGGGTGGTAGAGAAATCGGGCGGTCTCCCCGACCGGTGGCTCCCACGCGGACAGGCGCTCGACCGTGCCATCCTTCACATAGGCGAAGCGGTGCAACTGCCCGTCCAGCTTGAAACTGCTGAGGCGCTTGTTCTCGCCGTAGAGAGCCACAAGCACGAGCCGCCGTGAATTGGTAGGGAGATCAAGGAACCGGACGCCTAGCAGGCGGCCGTTCTGCCACTCGAACTCCAGCATCCGCCGGCTGGGAGAAACGACGCCTTCCAGCTTGCCCTTGCTGTAATGGTATTCCCAGCCCTCCTCGTTGGCGACCGTCTGCTTGCTGGGAGAAACCTCGGCCTTCCACAGGCGGTCCGCGCTGCGGTATTCGCTACTGCGGTCGGGATTCTGCTGGAGTGCGACCTGGCCGCCTGAGGGCATCGTCCATAACAGGGCGCCCTTGCCCACGGGCAGGATGAATGACTCCAACTGCGGGCAAAACCAGCCGCTGCCAAACAATCCCTCCTGAGTCCGCGTCGACAGATAGACGAGTTGCAGCGGAAAGTTGAATTCCGGGAGGAAAAACAACATGGCTAAACACACCAAAGCCATATGGTGATGCCAGCACCTCTTCCCCTGGACATAGCCATATTGCTTCTAAGACAAGCCGGAAGGAGGATTGGTAAGGCTGTGAAACATTCGCGATGCACGACGTGAACGCCGCGCTCGACCAGCTCCGCGCGGGAAATGCCAGGCATCGGATCGTGTTGAAGAACTGAGGGGCATAGACATTCCTGTCCATGCATGAAGGGACAGGAAGGCCCCTTCCCCTTACCCCCGGTGCGTCCACTCCGGCAGGCGGACGATTTCGCCACCCTTGAGAGCAGACTCGTGGGCGAGGATGCCGGTGCAGGTGCTGTTTGCGCTCTCGATCGCGTTCGGATAGGCATCCTTGCCGGTCTTTAGCATTTCCACGAAACGATGCGTTAGATGCGGGTGCGATCCACCATGGCCACCGCCTTGGGTGAATGATAGATGCTCGCCGCCCTCGTCGCCGCCATAGACGCCGCCGGTGGTGAACGCTCGGATTTCCTCGGGTAGATAGTGCGCGAAGTCCGGGCACTTGACCTCAGCCGGGATTTCCGGCTCGGGCAGCTTCGCGGTGTGGATCACTAACGGATCGTGCTCGATCAGCGGCCACTCCACGGATTTCTTGGTGCCGTAAACTTCGAACGATTCGCGGTATTGACGCGCCACGTCGAACAACGACCGATGGAGTTGGGCTGATAGATCGCTGTCCTTGAATTTAATATGACAGCTCTCCACGGCGAAGGTCGAGCCGTAGCAGGCGTGCATTTCCTCTGCGATGGTGCCTGAGCCGAAACAGGAAACATACTCGGCCTCGCCGCGTGTTAGACCGAGGATCGGGCCGACGCAGTGGGTGGCATAAAACATCGGCGGCAGGCCTGGCCAGTAGCCCGGCCAGCCTTCCATGTCTTGTTGGTGCGAGGCTTTGATGAACTGCACTTTGCCGAGTTCCCCGTTATCATACATTTCCTTCATGAACAAAAACTCGCGGGCATAGACCACAGTTTCCATCATCATGTATTTTAAACCAGTCTGCTTCACCAGCTCCACAATCTGGCGGCATTCCTCGACGGTGGTGGCCATAGGCACGGTGCACGCCACGTGCTTGCCGGCTTTGAGCGCTTGAATCGCTTGGCGTCCATGGTCTGGGATCGGCGAGTTGATGTGGACGGCGTGTACGTCTGGATCGGCTAACAATTCTTCATAAGAAGTGTATCTCTTCTCAATCCCATACTTGTCACCCACTTCATCCAGCTTCATCTGCGTCCGTTGGCAAATGGCGAACATGTTCGCATCCGGGTGACGCTGATAGATAGGGATAAACTCGGCTCCGAAGCCGAGACCGACGATGGCAATGTTGATTCCTGACATGACTGGTGGGTGATGGGGGTTTAAGTTGAGTTAGAAAAACTTGCGCTCGTTGCGCTGAAATCACCTTGCCGCAAAAAATCACCCACCTGCTAGGAATTTCCCGCCACCCATTTGTAGGATTGCGACGGTGCGTGAGAGTTAGCCCTTGGGCACCGCGATCTTTCCACGATGACCGGCACGGTATTCGCTCGCGGTTTGCCCCATCTGCCTGCGGAATTGGCGGGCGAAATCGCTGTGGTCATAGAAACCTGCTTCCAGCGCCACCGAGGTCACGGGTTGGTTGGTCCGCGCGAGCAGATCGCAGGCTTCGATCACTCGCATTCGGATCATATAGTCTTGCGGCGTCATCTGGAACGCAGCCCGGAATTTCCGCTCGAACTGCCGCACCGACATCTGGGCCATTTTCGCCAGCGACGGCACATCGAGTTTCTCACGGAAATGGACCTTCAAATGATCCGCCACCATCGCCAGTTCGAGGTAGGGCTGCATCGCCGCGCGTTGAGCTTCGTAACTTCTTACCGTCCCGCAAATCCCACAAATTTTGCCGGCGATGTCGAACAATGGTAGCTTGTCGGTGATATACCACTCCGGCTTGCCAGTGCTGTTAGGAAACAGTTCGATGATCCCTAACAGCGGCTTGCCGGTGGCCATCACCTGCTCGTCGTCCTTGCGATACTTCTCCGCCAGCCGTGGCGGGAAAATCAAGCTATCCGTGATGCCGATGATCTCCTCCTCGGTGCGGAAGCCGCAGCGCTGGATGAACGCCGGGTTTCCCGCCATCAGTCGGCATTCGCGGTCTTTGGCGAAAAAAAGCGTGGCCGGCAGGTGATCGAACAGATGCCTAAACTGCCCCGGCGGAAGTTGCTTGGTCCACTGTTCGTGCTGCTGCTCCAGATTCATCTGGCGGCATCTTACACAACACACTCGCAATCTTACAAGCCGCCGCGCCTTGAAATAAATCAAACTGAACCCACGTTTCGCTCGCACTTCGATCTGGCGCCCACGCAGCCGCTCCGCATGAAAAAACTCCTTCTCCTCCTTCCACTCGGCCTTCTCGCCGCCGCCCTCGGGCTTGCCCAAACTCCCAAGCCGCCCACTGCGCAAGCCCGCCATGTGAAAATCCTCTTCCTCGGCGCCCCACTCGCTAACGGCCCCGCCCACGACCCCATCGAGCGCTACCGCATTTTGAAAAAAGCCCTCGGCGTGGCAGCCCAGTCAGCGAGACCCTCATCCAACAAACCCGCGCCAAATTCGCTAGCCGTGCCAAACCGTGGACTGCGGCTGAGCTCAAGTGAGCGGCGTGGCTGTCGCATCCCTGCTCCTGGCCGTGAGTCCGAGCGCCTCGCCTGAAGTCTATCGAAATCAAACAGCCCCGCCTCAAAACAGGCGGGGCTTTTTCGTTGGAACGCGGCCCGACCATATTGCTTACCCTCCCCGCCCGCTCGTCTAACCTCCCGGCACTTCATGAGTTCCCTCAAAAGCATCCTCGCCACCTACCGCTCCCAATCCCAGACCGAGCGCGAAAAGGGCGGCTACTTCGAGGAGCTCATCCGCACCTACTTCCGCACCTACTTCCGCTTCGCCGATCCCTATTCCGACGTCTGGCCCTTCGCCGACTGGGCGAAGGCCCACGGCTTCTCCGCCAAGGACACCGGCATCGACCTCGTCGCCAAGACCCACGGCACCGAGGAATTCCACGCCATCCAGTGTAAATGCTACGCCGAGGACTACCACGTCCGGAAGGCCGACATCGACAGCTTCTTCACCGCCTCCGGCCAAAAGCCGTTCACCCTCCGCTACATCGTCACCACCACCAACGACTGGAGCGACGGCAAGCTCATCATGGCCTACGGCACCGGCAAGACCTTCACCAGCCTCAAGATCGCCGAGGAAGTCCAAATTTGTCCTCGCGACCTAGCAATAGCAGCTTGAGGCAGAGAAGAATTCCTGAGAATAATCCGCCGTATTGCAAATAGCCGACTACATCACATTTTGGCAGACCGGACGCCCAACGCCGTCATTGCTGGCTTCTGGGCTGGTTTCGGTCGGTGATTTGGACCGCAGTACCGCCTTGTCAGCCGATGCGCGGCTGATCTTGGAGAAAGCAAATTCATTTGGGGCATCCCATGTTTTTTTCCGTTCGCGCCTTGGCCGCTCCACGGTACCCGAGGCTTTGGTTTTCGACGATACGGCCAAGAACTGCACTCGGACAAACGACGACTTTGCGGTCCTGCATCGTCGGCTCTGGAGCTGGGGGGCGGTTCCCTTGGTTTACCGTCGCCTTCCCGGACGGGTCGATGTCTTTCGCTGCACTCACAAGCCGGACTTCGATACCGGGCGTGAGAAACCAAGGTATTCTTCCCATGATTCGATCGACCTGATCAATGCCGCTGCCGATATCACCAACCTCTTGGAAGAAAAGCCATGGTGGGACATGCGGCGACTGGCGAACGGAACCCTCTGGGATGACCGAATCGTTGCTCAGCAATTCCTTTCTGATCAGTCGGCACACAAAACGATCCTCCACCATGTGGAGGCGCTAGCAGCCTGTCGGATTTGAAGTATTCTTGGAGACGATGTCAATTGGTGGACGCTTGGTCGCTTGCGGATACCGCCTGTCGTGGTCTGCTCTCCG
>JAYTLO010000362.1:0-4135 GCA_043729385.1 Akkermansiaceae bacterium | reverse complement strand
CGGAGAGCAGACCACGACAGGCGGTATCCGCAAGCGACCAAGCGTCCACCAATTGACATCGTCTCCAAGAATACTTCAAATCCGACAGGCTGCTAGCGGCTGGTTTCATTAGCCTCGGCACCATACCGGTTGCCCGCTGCCGAAACCGGTGTCAGTCTCGCGCCGCGCATGGCCCGTCAATACACCCTTCATCGCCCGCAAGTTGTTGCGGCTTCTGGCATCGATTACGTGGCGGCGCTCAATGCGGAGCAATATGAGGCGGTGTCCTCGCCGCCGGGGAAGGCGCTGGTGATCGCGGGTGCCGGTTCGGGGAAAACGCGGACGCTGACGTATCGGGTCGCTTGGCTGCTAGATCATGGGATCGAATCGAAACAAGTCCTGCTACTCACGTTCACGAACAAAGCCGCGCGGGAAATGATCGAGCGCGTCCGCGAGCTGGTGCCACACGACACGTCGGACTTGTGGGCCGGGACGTTTCACTCGATCGGCAGCCGGATTTTGCGTCGCCATGCGGACGACCTTGGCTTCAACCGCTCGTTCTCCATCCTTGATCGCGACGACCAGAAATCCCTTCTCAACTCAGTGGTCACGAACTGCGACATCGACACCAAGCAACGCCGTTTCCCCAAGGCCGACGTGCTCGCCTCGATCTTCAGCCTCGTGGAAAATACCGGCGCGACTTTGGAGGATGTGATCGTCGCGCGCTACGATCATTTCTACGACTGGCTGGAGAAAATCGAACTCGTCCGCACTGGCTACATTGCGAAAAAGCTGGAGACGAACTCGATGGATTTCGATGACTTGTTAGTCATGACCGTGCGCTTGTTCGAGGATAGGCCCGACGTGCTGGAACTCTATCAGCAGAAGTTCAAGCATGTGTTAGTGGACGAGTATCAGGACACCAACTCGGTGCAGGGCCGGATGATTGATTTGTTAGTCGGCCCGTCGAACAGTCTGATGGCGGTGGGCGATGACGCGCAGTCGATCTACTCGTGGCGCGGCGCGGACATGGACCATATCTTGAGTTTCCCGAGGCGTTATGCGGGTTCCAAGGTCTTCACCATCGAGACGAACTACCGCAGCGTGCCGGAAATTCTCGACCTATCAAACGCCGCGATCCGCGCGAACTCGGGGCGGTTTGAAAAAGATCTGCGTTCGTCGCGCGGCGGCGCCGGCGTGAAGCCCGCGCTCGTCGCGCTGGAAGACCCGCGCAGCCAAGCGGCGTTCATCGCGCAGCGGATGTTAGAGCTGCGCGAAGAGGGGATCCCGCTGGAGGAAATGGCGGTGCTCTATCGGGCGCATTTCCAGAGCTTGGAGATCCAGATGGAGCTAACAGTGCGCGGGATTCCGTTCGCGATCACCAGCGGGTTGCGGTTCTTCGAGCAGGCACACATCAAGGACATTTCCGCGTTCATGCGCTTCGTGGTGAACCGCCGCGATGAGGTAAGTTTCATGCGGATGGTTAACCTGCTGCCCGGCTGCGGGCCAGTCGCCGCGCAGCGCTTGTGGAGCGAGTGGTTGAAGAGCGGCTGGGCGAGCAAGGACGAGTTGCCACCGAAATGGTCGGACTTATTTCTCAAATTCAAGATCCCAAAAAAGGCGGCGAAGCACTGGGAGCAGCTCTGTTATACCTTGGACGAACTCACGCCTAACGGTGAATTTGCCCGCCCGTCTGACATGATCTTCAGCATCCTCGAGGGCGTCTATGACGAGTATCTCAAGGCGAGTTTCGAAAACTTCGAGAACCGCCGCGGCGACATCGAACAACTCTCGCAATACGGCGGCACCTTCGACGATATCCTCGAGTTCCTCGCCCAACTCTCGCTGATGAGTTCCGTCGATGGCGAACCGACTGGCGACAAGAGCGACATAGACGACGAAAAAGTCACCCTCTCCTCGATCCACCAAGCGAAAGGTCTGGAGTGGAAAGTCGTGTTTCTAATCTGGCTGGTGGACGGCCAATTCCCTAACGGCCGCATCCTCGAAGCCGATGACCAGCCAATGTTAGAAGAAGAGCGCCGTCTCTTCTACGTCGCCCTCACCCGCGCGAAGGACGATCTGTATCTAACCTTCCCGATGATGAACCCGAAGTCTTACACGGGAGACATCATCTGCCGCCCGTCGCGCTTCCTCGAAGATTTCCCGCCCGAGCTGGTCGAGGAATGGCAGGTGGGAAACGCGGATGCGTGGGGTGACGATGAGCCGTTCTAGCAAGGAGGGGCGAAACGGGTTCGCCCTGACCATGAGGTGGCAATGAGAAGCGATTCTCTCGACTCATTGGCTTTTCATGGACACGGCGGACACGTTCCGCCGCTCCTTGCATCGCAAAGCTTCATGCAATCCCGAATATCCGTTTGACGGCCTTGGACGTGATCGCCAGCCTGACGCTGATGATTTTCCGACCGATGAATCCAGCTCTTCCCCGCGCGTGACCGGTGGCCGCGTGATGAAGTGGAACTACCCGCACGAGCTGCCGGTGGTCGAGCACCGGGAGGAAATCCTCGCCGCCATTCGCGCGCATCCGGTGGTGGTGGTGGTCAGTGAAACCGGCTCGGGGAAAACCACCCAGCTCCCGAAAATGGTGGCCGAGGCGCTCGGTGTGGACGGCGGGCGAATCGGCTGCACGCAGCCTCGGCGGATCGCGGCGGCCAGCGTTTCGAAGCGCGTGGCGGAGGAATTGCAGGTGCCGCTTGGCGATTATGTGGGCTATCAGGTGCGCTTCGAGGATAGGACTTCACGGGAAACGCGGATCAAGTTCATGACCGACGGCATCCTGTTAGCCGAGACTCAGGGCGACCGCGATCTGCAACAGTACGAGGCGCTGATCCTCGACGAAGCCCACGAGCGCTCGCTCAATATCGATTTCCTGCTAGGCTATGTGAAGCGGCTGCTAGATCGTCGCAAAGATCTGAAACTCGTCATTTCCTCGGCCACGTTAGACGCTGGAGCCTTCGCCGAGTTTTTCTCAAATAACGGGGTGCCCGCGCCGGTGATCGTCGCTCCGGGCCGGATGTTTCCTGTCGCGGAGTTTTTCCTGCCGCCCTTCGACGATGAGGATCTGCCGCAACACGTCGCCCGCGCGGTGGACTATCTGGGCGATGTGGAGCCGAATGGTGACGTCCTGATTTTCCTCCCTGGCGAGCGCGAAATCCGCGAGTGCGCGGATGCGCTGGAAGGCCGCCAGTATCGCGGCACCGAAGTGCTGCCGCTGTTCGCCCGGCTCGGCCTCGGCGACCAGCAGCGCGTCTTCAATCCGGGAAATAAACGCCGCCTGATCCTCGCCACCAACGTCGCGGAGACCTCGCTCACGATTCCACGGATCGCCTGCGTGATCGACTCCGGGGTGGCTCGCGTCAGCCGCTGGAGTCCGGGAAAAGGCGTGCAGCGATTGCAAGTCGAGCCGGTCAGCCAGGCCAGCGCGCGCCAGCGGAAAGGCCGCTGCGGTCGTGTTAGAGATGGCGTGTGCGTGCGGCTTTATGAGGAAATGGAACTCACCGAGCGCCCGGAGTTCACCGATCCCGAGATCCGCCGCAGTTCTCTAGCAGGTGTTATTTTGCGGATGAAAGCGCTGGGGTTGCCGGAGATCGACGAGTTTCCTTTCCTCGATCCACCATCGCCGAAAGCCGTCGCGGAAGGCTATCGCACGCTGCGCGAGGTCAACGCCCTTGATCAAGAAAAACGCCTCACTGACTACGGTCGCCAGATCGCGCGTCTGCCAGTCGATCCTCGGTTAGGGCGGATGTTGATCGAGGCCCGCAAGGAGCATTGCTTAGCGGAGGTCTTGCCGATCGTCGCAGCGTTAGAGTCCAGCGACCCGCGAGAACGCCCGGCAGAAAAAGCCCGTGAAGCAGATGCGGCGCACGCCCGCTGGAAGGATGGCGACAGCGATTTCATCTTGCTCTTGCGGCTCTGGAATGATCTCGCAAAATTCCGCGACAACCGTGGCCGTTGGCAACGCAACGCGCTGCGGAAATTCTGCGGACCCGCGTTCCTCAACGCCCGCCGCGTGATGGAATGGGCGAACGTCCGCGACGAACTCGCCGATCTGCTAGAGCGCGAGTGGAAGCTCAAGCTCGGCGAGATCGGCGACGATCTATCGGGCGCGGCGGCCTACGCCACCATTCACAAGGCGCTT
>JAYTLO010000361.1:0-45250 GCA_043729385.1 Akkermansiaceae bacterium | reverse complement strand
AGCTTCTCCGCACGCTCGATACCCTCGTCCTGCACCTCGCCGCATTCGCCGGGATGCAGGCGGAAAATATGACTCGCGGCCAAGGTTGGCGCTTCCTCGAAGTGGGCCGCCGCATCGAGCGAGCCTTGAGCGGCCTCAAGCTCTTGCGTGCCGCCGCCGGGCAGGGCGGTGGCGAGTCCCCGCTGCTAGATCCGCTGCTAGAAACATGCGACAGCGTGATGACTTACCGTCGCCGTCATTTTTCCCGACCTCGCCTCGACGCAGTGATCGACCTCATCTTCTTCGATGCCACCAACCCGCGCTCTGTCGCCTATCAGATCGGCATTCTCAATCGGGAAATCACCCTCATGCCCGGCGATCCAGAGTTCGGCCTGTTGCCGAGAATCCGCGAGCACTTGCAGGTGATTGAGCAACGGCTCACCGCCACCTCAGCTCCGTATTTGGAGGCGTTCGACCTCTGCTTTCTTTCGTTAGAGGACTTCGCAGACATGCTCACCCAGCACTACTTCAGTCACTCCGTTAGACGCGTCTACTGACATGAAATACCGCGTCGTCCATCGCACGAAATACACCTACGAGGGTGCCGTCACCGTCTCGCACCACCTTGCCCGGCTGGCTCCACGCACCTTGCCGGGGCAGACTTGTCCCTGGCATGAGTTAGAGATCGACCCGCAGCCCGTGGGCAGCGGCGTCCACCTCGATTCGTTTGGAAATGCCACCGCCTATTTTGAAATTGAGGGCAAACATGAGACCCTCGAAGTCACTGCCCGCAGCCTCGTGGAAGTACTGCCTCCTGCCTACCGCGACCCCAGCGCCACGCCGCCGTGGGAAACGGTCCGGGATGCCTGCCAAGTCGAGAAGCTCACTCCCGGCTCCGAGGCCGGTGCCTTCCGTTTCGCCTCGCCGATGGTCCCGCTGGGCAAGGAATTCGCCGACTACGCCAGCGTCGAGTTTCCTCATGGCCGCCCGATTCTTGAAGCCGTCCTCGGTCTAACTACTCGGATTTTCAAAGACTTTAAATTCGATCCTAAAGCCACCGAGGTCACCACCCACGTCTCGGAAGTTCTCAAAAAACGTGCCGGGGTTTGCCAAGATTTCGCTCACCTCATGTTGGCCTGTCTGCGCTCGCTCGGCCTGCCCGCCCGCTACGTCAGCGGCTATCTCGAAACCGTCGCCCCGCCCGGCAAAATCCGTCTAACCGGGGCCGATGCCTCGCACGCTTGGGTCTCCGTTTTCTGCGGCGAAGCCTCCGGCTGGATCGACACCGATCCCACCAACAACCTGCTCCCCGGCGACCGCCATATCACCGTCGCCTGGGGCCGCGACTTCTCCGACGTAAGCCCCCTCCGCGGCGTCACCCTCGGTGCCGGCGGCCAAAAGCTCGACGTCGCCGTGGACGTCCTACGCGAGCTAGACGGCTGAGGATTGCAAAGGAGCTACGACACTCCTGTCGTAGCGCGGAAGGGCCACCAATGAGCAGTGTTTCTCGCGATTCATTGGCTTCGCTTCCGCCACCACCACAGGAGTGTGGTGGCTCCATAGTCCGCCGCTTGCACCACAGCCAAGTGCTTGCGAAACGTCCGAAGACGTGTTTGTCTTTGGCCATGAGCCATTCAACGGTTGAGCAAGAACTGGCAGATTTGAAGAAGCGGATCGACACGCTCGAAGCGAAGGTCGCGCCAGTTTCCAGCGGTTCATGGCGTGCACTGATCGGCTCTCAAAAGGATGACGAGCTTTTCAGGGAAGCGGTCCGATTGGGTTCAGAGTGGCGGGTAAAGGCAAATTCGGCGGGTCAGTAAGTTCTATGTTTGCCGTCCTCGATACGAATCATTTCAGCGCCTAGGTGGCTGGTGGTTCTATGGCTAGCAGAATGGTTCAAAGGGCGTTGGCTGCCGATGCCGATCTTTTCACAACGGTGGTGACTGCTCAAGAGACTGTCCAAGGTTGGTTGGCAGTGATCAATCGCGAAGCTGCCGTTCAGAGCCAAGTGTTCGCTTACGAGCAATTCCAGCGGGTGCTAACGGATTTTCATCATATCACGGTTCTCCCGTTTGATGCCGCAGCGGCTTCAGTCTTTCATCTATTTTTGTAGGTTCTGTGCTGACTCTTTCTGAATCGCACCGAAGAAGTTTCCTGCATTGGTGTAGGTAACATCTTCAACGTGACCACGCTGGACGACGTAAGTATATTCCAATACGCCGGGACTATGGCTAGTAGCTATATCATACGTGAGGTAGCGATTGCCTCCGCCTTCATGGGTTCGAGTTGGAGCACCCACGTAGCTCAGAACCTCATTTTCGGTTGTGACCCGAAGTGGAAAGCTTCGCAGATAGGATCTTGGATTGGTAGAAATTGAAGGTCGTGAGACCCCGTTTGCACTCTGCGGTGCGCACGAAGGAATCAAAAGTGTGGTTGATAGGGCAATGAAGAGTGTTTTCATATTTATTAGCCAGAGTATGTTAGTGGGTTATTGGGAAGGTGAGGTCGATCAGTTTTTGGGGCGAGAAGATTCGGCAGAGAATAGACCCCGCAATTGCATAAGCTGCTAGTTGCTCGGAGTGGTAGCGGAGCTAAGACACTCCTGTCGTAGCGCGGAAGGGCCGCCAATGAGAAGTGCTTCGCGCGATTCATTGGCTTCGCTTCCGCTACCACCACAGGAGTGTGGTGGCTCCGTGCTCCTCACGGGATCACCCTCACCCGATAGAAACGTTTCGCGGGTTTGTTGGCGGTGGCATCTGTGGCTTGGAGGATGCTGCCGGTGCCGGTTAGATCGGCGCCGAGCGGGGTCCATGAGTTTGGGGCGAGGGTGTTGTTGGTCTCGATGCGGTAGCTGATGCCGGAGACGCTGGGGAAGCTGAGGATGAAATCGCCAGCGGGGACGAGGCCGGCTTGGGTGATGGCGAGGCGGCTGGCGGCGTTGTTAGGATTTGTGGCTGCTAGATATTCTTGGTGGTTGTTCATGCCATCGCCATCGGCGTCTGCGGAGGGATTCACGCCGAGGGTGGCGAAGTGGTCGGTCTCCCACCAGTCGGGCAGTTCGTTGGTATTGGTATCGACGATTTTTAGAAGGTTCAAACGGCCACCGCTTTTCACCAAACCGCTCAAGGCGGCGACGGGGGTGACGTTGTTAATGACGCGCGCGACTCGTTGGACCGCGGTCTCGGCTGGGAAATTTCTCGCACAGAAGGCGACGGCCGCAGCGACCTGCGGGGTGGCCATGGAGGTGCCATCTTTGAACTGATAGAAGTTCGCCGGGACCAAGAGATTGACCAGCGTGACCGGAGAATTGACCTGTGCTAACAGACTAGCTCCATTCGCTTGGGAGGTGGCGACTGCGGGAATCCACGCCGCGATGCTGCCGAGGGTTCCGTTGAAATCGCCAGCTACATTATTATAGATGATCGCGCCCACGGCTCCGGCATTCATCGCGTGGGTGACCTTGGCGGCGAAGGTCTCGGTGCCCCGCTGGATGAGGGCGATATTTCCTGAAACGCTTGGAGGAAACTGAGCTGCGGAGTTTCCCGTGCCGCAGTTGATCAGGGTGGCGGTGATGGAAGAGGTGATCCCGGCGAAGTTCATGCCTTGGGCGAAATAGGGGGTGGCACCGACGGTGGCCGAGGCGTTGGTGGCGCTGAGCCATGTCGGCAAAAGGGAGTAAATGTTAGTGCCCGGCGCGGCGAGATCGACGCTGGTGGCCCCGAAGTTAGAGAAACTGGCGAGCTGATCGTTGTGGGTGCTGGCGGCGACGACGATCATGTTAGAATGCCGGTAGCCTGCGGGATAAGTGGCAATGAGGTCGTTGTTCGATGATAAATTGCCGGCAGAGGCGCAGACGACGATGCCGACATTTCCGGCTGCGGCGATGGCCATGGATTCAGCGCTGCTGAAGGCCGCGCCGTTGAATGACGCATTGATCGCCACGATGTTCACGCCGTTGGTTTTCATCATGGCTGCATATTCGAGCGCAGCGATTTCCGCAGCGGTGGCGATGTTCGTGCCGTCGTCGGAGACTTTGAGCGTCATGATGCGGGCCTTGAAATCCGCGCCGATGACGCCGAGCGAGTTGTTGCCAGTGGCGGCGATGGTGCCCGCGACGTGGGTGCCGTGATTGCCAGAGTCCGCGATGTTGGCGTTGTTTTGCACAAAGTCGAAACCATGGAGATCGTCGATCCGACCGTTACCGTCGTCGTCGAGGTTGTTGCCTGGCGTTTCTCCCGGATGGGTCCAGAGGTTGGCGACGATGTCGGGGTAAGTGGTGTCGAGGCCAGTGTCCATCACCGCCACGACGACCTCGGTGTTAGACGGGCGGGCGAGGTTCCATGCGGCGGCGAAGCGGATGTCGACGCCACTGGTGCCGATGGTGCCATTCACCAGTTGCCCGGTGTTTTTTAAGGCCCAGAGTCTGTTGAGCGACGGATCATTCGGCTCTAACGCGGAAACTTGGTGGAGGTAGTTCGGCTCGGCAACGAGGACATCCGGGTCGTTTTTTAACTCCGCGATGAGCACAGCGGTGGACTTGGTGGTGGAACTAACAACCGCGATCACCTGCTTGCGGTGGTCCGAGAGCCAGGCGAAATGCTTAGTCATTTTCGCCGAATGGCGACCGGCTCCTGCCTTGGCAGTGCCGAGCAAAACGGTCGGGCGATAGGTGACGATGACCTCGCCCTCCACATACTTTCCACCTAGCGCGGCACTGGCGGTCTGCGCGAATGCACCGGCAAGCGCCAGCCCGCTGAGAAGCTTGCGGGCGAATGATGGGTGAATCGAGAAGCGCAGGGACATCGGCGGAAGCAGCCAAGCATGCATCGTTTCCGTGTCAAAGCTGGATATCGTCCCATTTCCGGCGAGGCATTGTGGGGCATTGGAATTCCGGCGAATTCGCCTTGCGAGCTGGACGTGCAACCGTCATGCATTCCCAGCGTGACTCCTGAACTTGAGAACTTGTTTTCGTTTCTCCGCTTTCCAAGCATTTCCACGGATTCTAACCATGCGGCCGATGTCCGAGCTTGTGCGCAATGGTTGATCACCAAACTCACCGGCATGGGCTTGGCCACGGAGCTTCACGAAACGCCGAAGCATCCCGTAGTCGTCGCGAGAAATGGGCACATCGTCGGTCGCCGCACGGTGCTCATTTACGGCCACTACGACGTGCAGCCGGTGGATCCGTTGGCGTTGTGGACGAGCGGGCCATTCGAGCCAGTTATCCGGGATAACAAGATCTGGGCACGCGGTGCCGCCGATAACAAGGGCCAGATGCTGGCCCATGTGTTAGGCGTGGAGAAAACCCTGCGGGAAACGAACGGCTTGCCGGTGAATTTGATTTTCCTGTTTGAAGGCGAGGAGGAAATCGGCAGCCCGAACCTTGCCTCGTTCCTGCTCCATCATTGCGACGAGCTGAAGTGCGACATTATCGCCATTTCGGACACCGGGATGGTCGCTCCCGGCGTGCCGACATTCGGCTACGGCCTGCGCGGCATCGCTTGTTGCGAAGTCATCCTGCGTGGCCCGAAGAGCGATCTCCACTCCGGCCTCTTCGGTGGCGCGGTGGCAAATCCTGCGGCCGCCATGGCCCGCCTGATCACTAGCCTCCACGCGTTGGATGGCACTGTTTCCGTCGAGGGGTTTTACGATCAAGTCCGCCCGTTAGAAAATTGGGAACACGAAATGTGGGCCGGGGTCCCCGGCGTGAGCGACGCGGATTTCCTCGAAGTCACCGGCTCGCCCGGCTTATTCGGCGAGCCGGGATACAGCTCCGCCGAGCGCACTTGGGCGCGGCCCACCGCCGAGGTCAACGGCATCGGTGGCGGCTACCAAGGCGAGGGTTCCAAGACGGTTCTGCCCGCCGAGGCATTTGCTAAACTTTCGTTCCGCCTCGTGCCCGATCAGAACCCGAAGGACATCATGGAAAAGGTGAAAAGCCACATCGAGTGGCATTGTCCGCCCGGCGTGGAGGCCGAGGTCCGTGTGGGCCACGATGGCAAACCCTACGTCACCGATCCCAACTCGAAATACGGCCTTGCTGCGCAAGCCGCGCTGCGTGCGTCCTTCGGCGCGGAACCCGTCCTCATCCGCGAGGGCGGCAGCATTCCCATCGTCCAAACCTTCCGCTACATCCTTGGTGCGGACACCCTGCTGCTAGGTCTCGCACTTTCTGACGCGCAGGTCCACGCGCCTAATGAGAATTTCCCGGTGGCGAACTTCGAGGCCGGGATCCGCTTGAACCAGGCGCTGCTCAAGGAACTGGCGCTCTGAAAATAGGACCTATAGGATCTACACGACCTATCTCTTCTCACCCATGTCCGATCCCATCACTCCCAAGCTCGACTTCATCCGCGAGATCATCGCCGCTGACCTCGCCTCTGGCAAACACGCCACCACCAGCACCCGCTTCCCGCCGGAGCCTAACGGTTACCTGCACATCGGCCACGCCAAGGCGATCTGCCTGAACTTCGGCATTGCTGCGGAAAACGCTGCCACCGGTGCCAAATGTCACCTCCGTTTCGACGACACCAACCCCGAGAAAGAGGAGACCGAATACGTCGAGAGCATCAAAGCGGACGTGAAATGGCTGGGCTTCGACTGGGGCAGCGACCTCTATTTCGCCAGCGACTATTTCACGTTTTTCCACGACTGCGCCGTCCACCTGATCCGCGAAGGCAAGGCCTACGTCGAGCAACATTCCGCCGAGGAAATGCGCACCAACCGCGGCAATCTAACCACGCCCGGCACGCCCTCACCATTTCGTGACCGGTCGGTGGAGGAAAATCTTCAGCTCTTCGCCGCGATGAAAGCCGGCGAGTTCAAAGAAGGCGACTGCGTGCTCCGCGCCAAAATTGACCTCGCCTCGCCGAACATGAACCTGCGCGATCCCGTCCTCTATCGGATCATGCACGCCGCCCACCACAACACCGGCAACGCCTGGTGCATCTATCCGCTCTACGACTTCGCGCATCCGCTCGAAGACGCGCTCGAGCACATCACCCACTCGCTCTGCACGCTGGAGTTCGAGAACCATCGCCCTCTTTATGATTGGTTCATCGAGCACTGCCCGGTGCCCTCCAAGCCGCGTCAAATCGAGTTCGCCAGACTTGCTCTAACATACACTGTCATGAGCAAGCGCAAGCTGCTCCAACTCGTGCAAGAAGGCCACGTCGGCGGCTGGGACGACCCGCGCCTGCCGACTCTATCAGGTCTCCGTCGCCGCGGCTATCCGCCGGAAGCCGTGGTGCATTTTTGCAAACGCGTGGGTATCACCAAGTTCAAAGGCACCACCGATGTCGCGCTGTTGGAGTTCGATGTTAGGGAATTCCTCAACACCTCCGCCCTGCGCCGGATGGCCGTGCTCGACCCGGTAAAAGTCGTCCTCGAAAATTGGTCCGCCGAACCTCACGCCAGCGTCGAGGTGCCCAACCACCCGCAGAATCCGGAGTTGGGGAATCGCGACATCCCGATCTCCAACGAGGTCTGGATCGAGCGCGAGGACTTCATGGAAATTCCGGAGAAGAAATTCCACCGCCTCGGCCCGGACCGCCACGTCCGACTCAAGGGCGGCCACATCATCCGCTGCACCGGATTTGAAAAAGATGCTGGGGGAATCATCACTCTCATCCGCGCGGAAATTTTACCTAACACCATCGGCGCAGACTCGCCGCCGGGCGTCGAGTGCAAGGCCGCCATCCATTGGGTCGATGTCGCCACCGGCGTCGATGCCGAGGTCCGCATTTACGATCGGCTCTTCAACGTCGAAGACCCGGACGCTGCGGAAGGTGGATTTCTAACCGTCATCAATCCCGACTCGCTGAAAACTCTAACCGCCAAGATCGAACCCGCGCTCGCCGCTGCGGACGCAGGTTTTTCCTGCCAGTTCGAGCGCACCGGCTACTTCATCGCGGATGCCGCCGACCACACACCCGGCACCAAGCCCGTCTTCAATCGCACCGTCGCGCTGCGCGATTCCTGGGTGAAGAAGGGGCGCTAAGAAATGTGTCCCGGCTGTCTCAGCCGGAACCAAACGTTGAAGACCGCCGCGTTCACTTCACCTCATACCCCGTTAGATCGGGCTTAAACAGCGAGTCGTCCAACTTGAGATTGAAGCGGGGATTGCTGAACACCGTCCGTAACCGGGACTTGTCACTGAGTTCCATCTCCATCGCGCGGAGTTCGTTTTTCTCGGGATCGATATCGAGAAAGATCCACGGGATCTGCGCACGAACCCGGCGATCCTTGGACTTGATCGTATATTGATAAATGCCGGCCTCCACCCGCGAGCTGATGATTTCAAATGCCTGATAGAAACTCTCCGGCGATTGGAACGCCCGCCCGGAAAGCAGCGAGAAGCGGGCGGCTTGCGGCGAGTCCACACTGGTCTGGCGGGCCGTCTTGGTCGCCGTTTCGATGAGCGTGAGCGTCTTGCCGTCCGACACCGCCAGCGTTTCGATTGGCTCACCTAACTGCCAGCGGACTTTGTCGGGCTTGGAAAACGACAGATGTCCGGCGGTGGTGGTCGGATTTTTCAGCGCAGGCAATTTGCGTTCCTGAGTGAACCCGGCGTCGAGGGTGTTGATGGAAACTTGGCGCTTCAGCCAAGCCTCGAGCGGAGCATTGTCCGCGCGGGCGGTGGCCAGCACGAGAAGCGAAAGCAGAGGGACGAGGAAACGCATGGCCGGAGTTTCACGGGAGCCGCAGAAGTTTCAAGCGCCATGACTCTGACACGAAATGTCAGATGTCCGACTTCACGCTTGTTTGGACAAATTTCCACGGCACGCCAGTGGGATCGAAAGGTGGTGCCTCGCCTTTAAGATCCGGGTTTGGCAAGGATTGATCCAGGCGGAACAACGGCAAGATCGGCGCTCCACCGGGGTCTTTCTGATAGTTCACTCCTATTTCCTCAATCAGCAGCGAGACGCCGAAAGAACCGCCGGGGATTTCCCCAATCATGATCTCGATGGGATAGGTCTGACCGGCTTTCGCGTCGAACTCAGGGCCGATGGCCATGCCGCCGATGTTTTGATTGTAGGTGGGAGTCTGGGTGTATTTGTAGAAGGAAATCGGCAACCGCATGGGTGTTAGTTTGCGGACTTCCTTTGCGAGTTCGTTGTTCTGAGCCGCACCAGTCATCTCGGCAGAGCGCCCGTAGTTGTGGGCACCGACGCCAGCGATGGTGTAGCCGTAATCAAAGACCGGGCGATTGTTAAACCTCACCACCATCAGATCATCGCAAGCACCGACGAAGCGGTAGCGCCCCGACTTGGGGGCTTGCACGGCACCCCGATAGACGACGATCCAGCGCTTCGGCTGCACTTCCTTTTCGCATTCGAACGCAGCCGGCGCGCCATCCGCCGGCATGATCGGAATCTGCAACTTGGTCTGATAGAGAGTCCGCGGTGCCTTGAAATACTTCTCGAAGGTCTTCTCCTTGAATCCGCGTCTAACGATTTCCTTCAACTCCGTCCGCATCTCATCGTCGGTCATGTTTGTCGGCTCGCGGTCGCTCGTTTGCTTGAGATCATAGAAAGTGCCGACGAGCGCGCCCTTGTCGGGATCGAGCATGCCGAAGGGATTCTTGGTGCCCAACCCGTCGCTGACGCCGATGTCTAACCCACTGCCGATCCCCAGACCTTTGCCCTTTTCTCCCAAGCCCTGGGAAAATTCGCCACTGCCGAGTGCTCCTAGCGAAACCATCTGCGTGGTCGCCACAGGCTCGGCAAGTACCACCGGACTAACAACATCAAGCGCGGCGACTCGTGCCATCGCGGACTGCTCCATCTGAACGCGCTGCTTCACTTTCACATCGGACGCCGGAGAACTTCCGCTCGGTCTCCCGAGAAAATTCACGACCCTCGGCTCGGGTTGGGGGATGATTTGAAACACCCAGATCACTCCGATGATCACCAGCACTCCATGGAAGAGCAGCGAAATAGACAGTGAAGGGCCACCAAGTTTTTGCCAAATCGAGCGGTGGGCGGGGACGGGGTCGTGGATGGATTTCATGGGAACTGAGTTTTTGGGGTTGGAAGTCATGGGGATGACTCCGGCAAAACTTGTTCCTTAGAAGAAATTCAAATGAATGAATGAAAGCCGGGATAAATCCCGCGGTCCGTGAAGATTACGGTTTCACCAACTCGGGCGCGGGGCGTTTTTTCTCCACGGACTTGCCCTCTTTTTGCCAAGTGAGCCAGGCAATTACATCGCGCATCTCGCTGGCCGATATTAGATAGGCCATCGGCGGCATTGAGGAAACTGATGGAGTCATGGAGTCGATGTCGGTGCGGGAAACGCGGAGAACTTTGCCGCTGCTGTCGAGATCGACGTGGTCCGGGGTGTCTGCGATGACGATGCCAGCGACGGATTTGCCGCCTTTGAGGGTGACGCTGGAAATGCCGTAGCCCATGGCGACTTTGGCTCCGGGGTTGACTATGGATTCGAGGAGATGCCGCGGATCGCCGCGCAGTCCGATGCCTGATAGATTGGGACCGGCGTCGCCACCGCCATGGCCACCGGCGTGGCATTTCATGCATTGGGCGACGGGGTGAGATTCGAAAACTTGGCCACCTTTTTCAAAATCGCCGCCTTCTAACGACGGCAACCATGCAGCGAGCGGATCGGTGGAAGCGGCTTGCGTAGCCTTGAAGGAATCCAGCGCGGCCTTGACCTCAGGCTCCGGGCGCTTGGCGGCGGCTTCTAGCAGCTCGAGCGCAGCGGGTGAGACGCCGTTGGTCTTCTGTAAGGATGCAAGCTGGGCGACGATGAGCGGCGCGGCACCGGGGATTGGCACTTCCGCGGCAAGCTTCCATGCCGCTTGCTGGCGGTGGCTGCTGCCGCTCGTCACGGATTTCTCGAAGCCACTCAGCGCAGCGGCTGGGGTGGATTTCACTAAGCGGGCGAGAGCGCCGATGGCGAGATCGTCGTCCTTGCCGGCAGCGAGCTTGGCTAACAACTCATCAAGACCAGCGGGCTTGCCGGCGGCGTAAATTTCAAGCGCCTCGACGCGGGCAGGGCCGGGGACGCTCTCGTTGAGGACGAGTGCTTGGAGCGTGGCGGGCGGCACCGATGTTAGATCGAGCTTGTTTTTGATGATGAGGCCGAGGGCGGCTTTGAGGAATTTCCCCTCGGTTTGAATGAGTGGAGTGACGTTGTTAGCCAGGACGCCGCTGATGATCGCGGGATCGCGCGCGGGCAGCGGTGCCATGCGCCCGGTGGACTGATCGACCGGGTGGGGCGTGGTCCATTCACTGAGCAAGCGGAATGCTTCGAGGCGGGAAGACTCGGGAGTCTTCGAGTCGAGCGCGACTTTGAGGATGCGGCGCGCGTTCGCTTCATCACCGGTGCGGAAGGCGCAATGGAGGATGCGACGCCAGATCATGGCGGTGCGCTTGCTGTTAGCGGGTTGGTCTAGCAGTGCTGCGACGGCGGGCCGGACTTCGCGGATGTCTTGGTCGTTGATCGAGCTGACGGCTTCATCGACGATGTTTGGATCGGCATCGCTGAGAAACGCGGCGAGTTCGGGAGATTTGAGGCGGCGCAAGGCGATGACGGCGGCCATGCGGACCTTGGGACTGGCGTGGCTTTTGAGCGCGACGAGCTGAGCGGGATTCCCTAGCAGGGAGAGGGCATACGAGCCGGCGTGGCGGAGATAGGGATCCGACGATTTCTCCAACAGCGCGAGAATGGCAGGAACGGAGCCGCTAGATTTCATACGACCCGCAGCGATGGCGGCGTGGAGCTGGACGCGCGGCGAGCTGTCCGCGAGGAGTTTTTCAAATGAATCTCCAGCGGTAGTTAGGCCGCATTCGCCTAGCATTTTGACGGCTTGTGCGCGGACTTCGATGTCGGGATCTGCCAGCAGCGGGAGCAACGCTAGCCGGGCTTTTTCTCGCAGCGGCGGAGCGGCGGCGAGGCTCTGAGTCGTGCCGGGCAAGACGGCGGCACCGCGGCGGGCGATGATGCCGAGACCCCAAACTCCGTGGAGGCGGGTGAGGGGATTCGCCGTCTGGGTGGCGGCGGCGGTCAAGAGTCCGAGCGCTTCAGGCTTGCGGGTGAGTGCAAGCTCGGCGCGAAGCCGGACCCGCATGTCGGGGTGGGTCAACAAGCGTGCGAGTTCAGCCGCCGGGCGTTTTTCGAAACCTTCCTTGATGAGAGTGGCGACCTGTGCGGCTTCCTCAGCGCGCCACGGTTTCTCCGCCTCGAGCGAGTAAACGCGGCCATCGTCATGCGAGACCCAACCGGTGATGAAGTCTGTGACGGCGAGTTTCCCGTCCCACGAGTATTCGACATCGGTGACGGCCGCGCCCCAGTTGAGCTTGCGGGAGTCCGTCATTTTCAGGCCCGCGCCCGAGGACTCGACCTTGAAGGACCAGATGCCGGAATTGGCCGCGCCGCCACGGTAGTCGCAGACGAGGAAGCGCCCAGCCTCGCTCTCGAGGAACCCGGTGCCCGGGTGATAGGTGAGGCCGGATGGCCCAGATGTTAGATGGGCGACGGGAGGCAGGACATACGCCGGTTGGGAGGCATTCGGCAGCTCCCACTCCTTCTCGTCCATCCAGCGGCAGGGCGGTTTTTCCTCCATGCCGATCTGGCGGTAGTGCACGAGCATGCCCTGATGGCCCATGTTCCAGCCGGAGTCCGCGCCCTCGACGATGTAAACGACGCGTGCCTTGTCGCCTTGGTCGCAATTGTTGTCCACCGAGAGGAGGTTACCGACCTCGTCGAAGGCGATTTCCTTCGGGTTGCGCAGGCCGGTGTGGATGATTTCGAAGTTCGTGCCGTCTGGGTCGAAGCGGAACACGCAGCCCTCGTCCGGCATCTCGTAGTGCTTTCCCTCGCGGGTGGTTACATTGAGGCCGCGGTCGCCGAGGCTGCCATAGATCCGACCGTCCGGCCCGAGCGCGAAGCCATTCAGATCGTGCCCGGAGAAGGAAATGCGCACGCCGAATCCGTCCTGGATCACATCGCGGACTTCCGCCTCGCCGTTGCCATCCTTGTCTTGAAGTGCGTAAATTTTCGGAATGCAGGCGAGGAAAACCGTGCCTTCATACTCGAAGACCCCGGCGGCGGGGCCGTCTAGCAAATCGTCGAACTTGCCGGCGAAGATGCCGTTTTTCTGATAAACACCCTTGGCGTCGGGATTGCTAAGCACGCGGACCATGTCGGCCTTTTCCGTGAGAAACTTGAGTGAGGTGGTGGCCCCCTTGTTCTGCCATTTCTCGTGAAGCTTGCGGCGGTCGTCGGTGGTGCGTGAAGAAATGTCGTCGAGATACCAATAGAGATGGGACCGGTTATCGGCCACGCCGTGACGGAAGCGGTGCGTCTCGGACACATAGAGTTCGCCTTCTTTGCCGAAGGCGAGAGCCGTCGGGGAAGTGACGCCGTGGGTGGCGAAATCCGCGATCACCGTCGCCTTCGTCCCGGCCGGGATCGTTAGACCGGGGATGGCGTCGGTGGAAATGAGATCGGCGCCGGGTGATTCTCCGCCGCCCTTGACTCCGGCAAACGCTGGCTGCGCCGCATCTGATAGAGTGAATTGATCCGCCGCGATCACTCCCCATCCGCCAGTTGCGGAATCGATGATGCGGATCGTCGCCGTTTTGCCTTTCAAGGCGGTGACGTCCCAGACTACGGGTTTGCACTTCAGAGAATTCCCGCCGGTGGCCTGCTTCTCGACCTTGCCATTTACCACGAGTTGCACCCCGACCTTGCCGGGATGATTGCCGCCGGCGATGAGGAAGCTTAGAAAATTTTCCGTTAGCTCGAATGGCGGCGAGATCAAATTGCCCGTTGCTTCATTCCCGCCGTGGGCGGAACACGCCAGCGACTCACCGGAATAACCGCTCAGCGCGGCGGACAAGCCATCGCAACTGCCCGCCACCGGCGCATGGCCGAAGGCATTTCCTTCCGCTTTCCAATCGTCGAATCCGTCGCCCTCGAACGCTTGCAACACCCGCGTCGCGGCGGGAGATGCCATGGCAGTTAGTATGAAGCTGGAGGCGCAGAGGAGCGCGGTCTTGATGGGTGCGCTAGAAAGAACTGGTTGATTTGTCATCTGATGCCACTTGCTGATTGCTGGGATTGGCTGACAGAACGAAATTGTTGTGTCTAGTCTTACAGCATGTCTTTTGAAATTCACCCACGCCTCGCAGCAGGCGGTATCGCACTCGGTCGGCTCGGCGGGTGTCGGCTTTTGTTGAAGAATAACGCTCTCTTCCCGTGGTTCATCCTCGTTCCTGAGGTCGAGGGCATTGAAGATTTGCATCAACTTCCGCCCGCTCAATACCTAGAGACCACGGCCGCGATGCGCCGCGTCTCAGAGTTCGTTTCCAGCCATTTCCAGCCAGAAAAGCTCAACCTCGGCTGCATCGGCAATCAAGTTCGGCAAATGCATATTCACATCGTCGGGCGCTCGGCCGCTGACCCGGCGTGGCCGGGAACTGTCTGGGCCTTCGAGGGGAAACAGGCTTACCACGACGAGGAAATTGAAAAAATCCGCGCGGCGGCAAGCGTGTTTCTCGATCTGGAATGACCGCAGTTAGATCATGCCTTCGATGAGTTTCTCCAGCTTCACGATGTCCGCCGAGAAGGCGCGGATGCCGTGCGCGGTTTTCTCGGTGGCCATCGGATCCTCGTTGAGCATGAAGCGGAAGTCGCTCTCGTTGAGGGAGATTTTCTCATGATCGGAAGCGGCGGCTTCCTCAGCCGTTAGCCGGGCTTTGATCGACTCGTCGGACGCTTGAAGTTCGCCTAACAAGCCGGGGCTGATGGTGAGCAAGTCGCAGCCAGCAAGCGCAAGGATTTCGCCCTTGTTGCGGAACGACGCACCCATGACCTGAGTCTTGTAGCCGAATTTCTTGTAGTAGTTGTAAATCGAGCGGACGGAAATGACGCCGGGATCTTCGTCGCCTTGGAAATCCTTACCGGTCGCGGCCTTATGCCAGTCGAGGATGCGGCCGACGAAGGGCGAGATCAGGCGCACGCCAGCCTCGGCGCAGGCGACGGCTTGGGCGAAGGAGAATAGCAACGTTAGATTGCAATGGATGCCTTCCTTGGCCAGCACTTCAGCCGCCTTGATGCCTTCCCAAGTGGAGGCGATTTTGATCAGAATCCGCTCGCGTGAGTGGCCTTCTGCCTCGTAGGCGGCGATGAGTTGGTGCGCCTTGGCGATGGTCGCCGCGGTGTCGAACGAGAGCCGCGCATCGACTTCCGTTGAGACCCGACCGGGGACGATCTTGAGAATTTCCAGGCCGAAAAGTATCAGAATGCGGTCTAGGATCGCTTCCGTTAGGGCTGGGCCGGTGACGCCGTTTTTTTTGATTTCCTCAACGGCTTGCTTAACCAAGTGGAGGTATTCCGGCTTGCCAGCGGCTTGGAGGATCAACGAGGGATTGGTCGTCGCGTCCTGAGGCTTGTAGGTTTTCATCGACTCGAAATCGCCGGTATCGGCCACAACAGTCGTGAATTGCTTCAATTGATCGAGTTGATTCATGCTCATGAGGCGCTTGAATTAGTCCGGTTAGCGGCGCTTGGGAAGTTGAAATGCCCGCCAGTAAGGCCTCGGGCATGAATGTTACTTCAGCCGATGATGAATTCTCTTGAACGTGAATGCTCCGGCGATTGCACCGAGGATGTCGGCCAGCAAGTCGTAGGGATCATTTCCACTGCGGCCCGGCGTGAAACTTTGGTGATACTCGTCCAGGACGCCTGTGAGTGCGATGGCGACGATGGCTGCGCCGATGATGAACTTCCAGTTAGGGCGCAGTGGATTGCGCCGGAATAAGTAGGCGCAGAGCAAGCCACTGCCGCCGAAGAAGTAGCCGAAGTGCGCCACCTTGTCCAAATGGTCGCTGGGAGGAGCAAATGTCTCACGCCCAGTGAACGAGGAAATCATCCACAAGACTGCGAACCAGACCAGAAAGCCGGTAAGCCAGAACTGCGGATTCCGAAGCAGCCGTGGCATCCTCAGAGCTTGCGCATTTCGTCCTCAAGCCGCTCCGCCAACCACTGCTTCATCATGGACTGATAGTTGAGAAAGCGTGAACGGGCGATGCGCTTGATCCGTGAGAGCATCCGTGGATCGAAGCGAAGAGTGATGGTGGTGGACTCGCGCGAGTCCGCTTCGTGTACGGATGCGGCCATCAACCGGCCATCGAGTTCGTGGCCTTCCCAATAACGGGCTTCGGCGGCTTCATCAGCAAAGTCAGGGATATCGGTCCAGCGGGTGACGGAATTCATGGGATGTAAAAAGGGGAGATCAGCGGAATTCCGCGTATTTGCGATCGTAGAACTTTTGCTCAGCCTCGGCCATTTTCCGCGCGGCGACCACGCGGGTGATTTTCCCATCGGTCCAAAACGAGAAAAACAAATAGCGATCGGCGACCGTGCGCCCAAGAGCGTAGTAACGGGATGCTCCGTCAGCGCGCTCGTTGTCGGGCAAGAAGCGGACGGAGAAAGGATCCTCGAAAGCTTCTTCAAGCTCACGAGGTTTGATGTTTCGAAGGTCAAATTGAACGTCGAGTAGGTCGAGTTCCATGGCGGGAGTCTGCGGATGAGCGGGGAAAGTGCAACAACGAGTTTGGACAACTCACAACGTATGCCCCATCCGCGTCCGCTTGGTTTCGAGGTATTTCTCGTTGTGCGGATTCGAGGGCAGGCTGATCGGGAGCTGCTCGACGATTTCTAGCCCGTAGCCTTCCAAGCCGACGACTTTCTTCGGGTTGTTCGTCAGCAGGCGCATTTTGCGGACGCCGAGGTCGTAGAGGATTTGCGCCCCCATGCCGTAGTCGCGGAGGTCTGAGCCGAAGCCGAGTTTTTCGTTGGCTTCGATGGTGTCGAGCCCTTCTTCCTGCAGTTTGTAAGCATGGATTTTCGCGGGCAGGCCGATGCCGCGGCCTTCTTGGCGGAGATAGAGCAACACGCCTCCTTCGTTAGAAATGTGCTCAAGCGCGGCAGCGAGCTGGCCGCCGCAATCGCAGCGTTGGGAGTGGAAAACGTCGCCCGTCAGGCACTCTGAGTGGACGCGGACGAGGGTGGGTTTTTCCGGGTCGATGATGCCCTTGCTCAGCGCGAGGTGGTGGCTGCCATCGGTGGTGATCCGATAGAGATGGCAGTCGAACTCGCCGAAATCCGTCGGCATTTTCACCGTTTGTTCGCGGAGAATGAGTTTCTCCGAACGGCGGCGGTATTCGATGAGTTGGGCGATGGTGCAGGCTTTGAGGCCGTGGCGCTTCTGGTAGTCTCCGAGCTGGCCAACGCGGGCCATGGTGCCGTCGTCGTTCATGATTTCACAAATCACCGCAGCTTTTGGCAAACCGGCGAGGCCTGCTAGATCGAGGGATGCCTCGGTGTGGCCGGTCCGGCGGAGCACGCCGTCCGGCACGGCTTGCAGCGGGAAAACGTGCCCGGGCTGGACGAAATCATCCGCTTTCGCGTTGGGGTCCGCGAGGAGGCGGATCGTCAGTGCCCGGTCGGCAGCGGAGATGCCGGTGGTGATCCCCTCTGCGGCATCGACGCTGACGGTGAAGGCGGTCTTGTGGCCCTCGCGATTGCGACGGGTCATTTGCGGAAGTTCTAACTTCTCAGCGCGTTCGGCGCTGAGCGGCGCGCAAATCAAGCCACGCGCGTGGACGGCCATGAAATTGACCATTTCCGGCGTGCAGAGCGCCGCCGCGCCAGCAAGGTCCGCCTCGTTCTCGCGGGACGGATCGTCCGAGATGATGACAAGGCGACCGGCGGCGAACTCCGCGATAATTTCCGGGATGGGGCTGAAAACAAGAGGCGATTCTAACATGAGTGCGAGGGAAAATTCAATTGAGCGTCGGGTCGTCTGGAGCTTCCGCCAAAATGCGGTGGAGCGGTGAAAGGTGGCGCAGCAGCTCGGCCCACAAGCTACGGTCGTGCTCTTGCCCTAACAAATCAGCTTGCGGGCGGGCGGCGATCCACGAGCTTCGGCGGAGTTCGTTTTCTAACTGCCCCGCAGTCCAGCCCGAGTAGCCGACGAAGGCCCGCACGATCCGCCCCGGTCGGCGGGCGTGGGTCACTGCATCTTCGGCGGAAATCCGGATCGCCCAGCGCAGGCCCAGTTTCTTGCTCCACCAGAACGAGGAAAATGTGAGCTGGTCTTGGGAAACGGGCCCGCCGTTATGGACCGCCAGCTGCCGCAGTGGCGCGAAATCATCGCCATTTAGGAAGTCGCCGACCGTTTTACCAGTCGGCTGGTTGAGGATCAGGCCGAATGCGCCTTCGCCCGCATTGTGCTCCGCAAGCAGGATCACCGAGCGGTGGAACGTGCCATCGCGCAACGACGGATCTGCCAACAGCAACTTGCCTTGAAGCTGGATGGGGAGATCGAAGCTGGATAAATCATCGGCCACGGGGAAATCGTAAGGCCAGCTCCTGCGTTCGCCAATCGCGGACTTACGAAGATTTCTAAGAAGGGCGGACATCTGTGTGCGCGCATCGGCAAGTGGACAAAGATGTCCACTCCCCTTATTACTCCCACCTACCCGCCCGAGTGATAGCATTTTTTCCATGCTGCCGTAGGGTGCCGCTCTCCGATGATCCGTCTGTCCTTTCTAATTTTATCCACGCTTCTTGTCGCCTTCGCCCAAGCGGAAGAGCGCGTGGAGTTCAACCGGGACATCCGCCCGATCCTCACCAAGCACTGCACCGCTTGCCACGGCGGCGTGAAGGAAGCCGGCGAGATTTCCTTCATCTATCGGGAAAAAGCCTTGGCTCCCGGCGAGTCGGGAAAAATTCCCATCGTCCCCGGCAAGCCCGCTGAATCCGAGATGCTGCTCCGCCTCCGCAGCACCGATCCCGACGAAGTCATGCCGAAACCCAAGCACGGCCCGCCCTTGCCGGAGACGGAAGTCGCGCTCATCGAGCGCTGGATCCTCCAAGGTGCCGAGTGGGAAAACCATTGGGCGTTCGTCCCGCCGCAGGAAACTAAAGTCACTAACATTTCAGACGAAAAATGGCCGACCGCGTCGCTCGACCGCTTCATCCTGCAACGCCTGGATCGGGAGAAACTCAAGCCCTCGCCCGAGGCACCGCCCGCCGAGTGGCTGCGGCGCGTCACCTTCGATCTCACCGGCCTGCCGCCCTCGCCCGAGGATCTATCAGCCTATCAGAGCGCGTTGGGAAATGATCCCGCCGCCGCCCGCGCCGGGGTGGTGAGCCGCTTGTTAGCCTCACCGCATTTCGGCGAGCGCTGGGCCACCGTTTGGTTGGACTTGGCGCGCTACTCGGACACTTATGGATTTGAAAAAGACCCTCACCGCGACATCTGGCCGTTCCGCGATTGGGTGATCAGCGCCTTCAATGCGGACATGCCGTATGACCAATTCACCATCGAGCAACTCGCCGGCGATCTCCTGCCAAACGCCACCGCCGACCAACGCCTCGCCACCGCATTTCACCGCAACACCCAGACGAATACCGAGGGCGGCACCGATGACGAAGAGTTCCGCCTCGCCGCCGTCATTGACCGCAGCACCACCACTTGGACCACTTGGCAGGCCACCACTTTCGGCTGCGTCCAGTGCCACTCGCATCCTTACGATCCCATCAATCACGACGAGTTTTACAAGTTCCTCGCCTTCTTCAACAGCACCGAGGATTGCGACCAGGACAACGATTTTCCCCGCATGAAAATCGCGACGGACCCCGCCAAATCCGCCGAAACATCGGGCCTGGAAATCAACCTGTACATCCTCCGCGAGCAGCTCAATGCGCCCGGCCACGCTCTAGCAGCCGCGACTGGGGATTGGCAAAATTTCACGCCCACGGCCTTAGTGCCGAGTCATGGCAAGCTCGCTCTATCAGGCGACGGCACGATCCGCAGCGAGGGCACCTTGCCCAGGGGGAATGTCCACAAGGTCTCCGGTCCCGCTCCGGCGTTCAGCGCGTTGCGGCTCAGAATTTTCCCGGATAGCGACGATCCGAAAAAGTGGCCGGAACGCGGCTCGCTGGTTTCCGTTTTCCAAGTGAGCCTCACCGACTCGGCAGGTGTTAGCACGCCGGTCGCGATGAAGGAGGTCTTCGTGGATCACTTCGGCGAGCCGAACGAGCCAAGCTCCAACGGCAACGTCGGTGGCTACCCGAAGCTCGACGGTCCGCGCTGGTTTGTATTCGTCCCGGAGAATCCCGTCGTGCCTGCTCCGGGCGTGACGCTGGAAATCGCGATGACCCAAAACGAACAAACCGCTGGCAACCAAGCCACACCAGTTAGAAGGTTTTCATTAGAAACTTCTAACCGCCCCGAGTGGACCGCTCTCGTCAATGACCCGCAGCGCCTCGCCACCCGGCAGTCGCGCGAGGAAATGGCCAAGCAATACAAGGCCATCCGGGGCGCCATGGTCCCGATCATGAGCGAGCGCAGCGCCCGCGAGACTCGCGTCTTCGCCCGCGGCAATCGGCTCACCAAGGAGAAAGTGGTGAAGCCCGGCGTGCCGCAGTTGTTAGCCTCTAGCAGTTCGAGGGAGGGCATGACCCGGCTGGAGATGGCTCGCTGGATTGCCAGCTCCGAGAATCCTCTAACTGCCCGCGTGATGGTGAACCGCTTGTGGAGTGAGTTGTTTGGCATCGGCATCGTCCTGACAGCCGAAGATTTCGGCACTTCGGGTACCCCGCCGAGCCACCCGGAGTTGTTGGATCACCTCGCGCTGCGCTTTGAGAATGACTTCAAGTGGTCCGTCAAAGTCATGCTGCGGGAAATGGTTCTTTCCGCGACCTACCGCCAGACCCACCGCGCGTCGAAGGCGCTTACCGCCACAGATCCTAACAACCGCCTGCTCGCCCGCGGCCCGCGCAACCGGCTCTCGGCCGAAATGGTTCGCGACCAAGCGCTCGCCGTCGGAGGGTTGTTATCGGCCAAACTGCACGGGCCACCGGTCTTCCCGCCGCAGCCCGAAGGCGTTTGGCGCTCCGTTTACAGTGGGGCGAAATGGACTGAGTCGAAGGGCGAGGACCGCTACCGCCGAGGCATCTACACCTACAGCAAGCGGACCAGCGGCTTTCCCGGATTTCTAACGTTCGACGCACCCAGCCGCGACCTGTGTAGCCCCCGCCGACTTGTTAGTAATACGCCGCTTCAGGCTCTCGTCACCCTCAACGACCCCACCTATATCGAGGCCGCGCAGGGCTTGGCCAAACGCATGGCTGCCAACTCCGCCGAGCTTCCCGTGCAGCTCGCGTTCGGCATCCTGCTCGCCACTCAGCAGTCCGCCTCGCCTGCCATGATCGCTGAACTCGCCAGTCTTCACGCCGCTTGTCTAGCAGACTATCAGGCAGCTCCCGCCGAGTCTGCCAAGCTCGCAGAAAATCCAGCGGCCGCCGCGCTGGTAGTCGTGGCCAGCACCATCCTCAACCTTGACTCCGCCCTCACCCGCTAGGCTGCGGGCAGGATGCCCGCGCCACTGTGGCCCGGGCATCCTGCCCGGAGCCATTTCATCCTCCATCACCATGAATCCCGAACACTTCGCCAGGCTCCAGCACTCGCAGCTTGAGCACCTCACCCGTCGCCATTTTCTCTCGAAATGCAGCACCGGCCTCGGCGCGATGTGGCTTGCCAGCACCGCCGGCCGCGCATGGGGATCATCCAGTGTTTTGCAAAAAGATCCGGTCAACCCGCTTGCCCCCACGTTCCCGCAATTCGCGGCCAAGGCCAAGCGCGTGATCTATCTGCACATGGCCGGCGCGCCCTCCCAGCACGAGCTGTTCGACTACAAGCCCGAGCTTCTCAAACTCAACGGCAAGGAATGCCCCAAGGAATTTCTCGAAGGCAAGCAATTCGCCTTCATTCAAGGCGTTCCGAAAATGTTAGGCCCGCAGTTCGCTTTCCAACAACACGGCCAGTCTAGCGCGTGGTTGTCTGACCGGCTGCCGCACTTTTCCTCCGTCGTCGATGACGTGTGCTTCATCAAGTCGATGCACACCGACCAGTTCAACCACGGTCCGGCCCAGTTGTTAGTCCACACCGGTAGCCAGAATCTTGGCGCTCCGTCCATCGGCGCGTGGGCCACCTACGGCCTCGGCTCAGACAACCAGAACCTCCCCGGTTTCATCGTCCTAACATCCGGTGGGAAAAATCCCGATGCCGGTAAATCCGTGTGGGGTGCCGGCTATTTACCCTCCGTCTATCAGGGCGTGCAATGCCGCTCCGAGGGCGACCCGGTCCTCTATCTCGGCGACCCGCAAGGCATCACTCGCGACATCCGCCGCCGCTCGCTCGATAGCCTCGACCGGCTCAACCAGCAGATCGCCGATGATGTCGGCGACGCGGAAACAGTCACTCGCATCGCCCAATATGAGATGGCCTACCGCATGCAAATGAGCGCTACCGATGCCTTCGATCTCAAGCAGGAAAACGCAGCCACTCACCAACTCTACGGCACCGAGCCTGGTAAAGAATCCTTTGCCAACAACTGCCTGTTAGCCCGCCGCCTCGCCGAGCGCGGCGTACGCTACATCCAGCTTTTCCACTGGGGCTGGGACTCCCACGGTGCCAGCGCCAGCGAGGCCATCAACAAAGGTTTCTCCGACCGCTGCAAGGAAGTGGACCAGCCGATGACCGCCCTCTTGAAGGATCTCAAACAACGTGGTCTGCTAGAAGACACGCTCGTCGTGTGGGGCGGCGAGTTCGGCCGTACCCCCATGCAGGAAAACCGCGGCGGCCAGGAAATGGCCTTCATCGGCCGCGACCACAACCCCGGCGGCTTCACCCTCTGGATGGCCGGCGGCGGAGTGAAACCCGGCATTTCCTACGGCGAGACCGACCCCATCGGCTACGAGGCCATCAAGGACAAAGTCTCCGTCCACGATCTCCACGCCACCATGCTGCACCTCATGGGCTTCGATCACGAAAAACTAACATTCCCCTCGAACGGCGCCTCGCAACGCCTAACGAACATCACCAAGCCGGGCAGCAAGCTGGTCAAGGGTGTGTTGGCGTGAGGTGAAACGGAGCCACGACACGGAGCCACGACACTCTGTCGTGGATGCGAATGGAAAGCCAATGAGCCGAGCTTCGCGCACCTCATTGGCCACTCATTCACCAGCACCACAGGAGTGTAGTGCCTCCAGGACGCTTCGCTACTGACCCTTGCCAGTTAGAACGATGTCGAAGGAGCCTTCATCCGCGTCGTTGCTCTTGATCTGGAAGGCCGCGCTGCGGGTGCCTTTTGCGAAGGGCTTGAAGGTGACCGTGAACGTCGTGCTGGTGCCGGGTGCTAACGAGGTTTTCGCCGCTTGAGTCACCTTGAATTCCTTCGCGTGCCGCCCGTTGCGCGTGACCGTTAGACCGGTCAGCTTACCGTTGCCGATGTTTTTGATCGTGAATTTCTTCGGTTGGCCGCTCTTGCCGATGGTGAGAGTGTCGAAGCCCACTTTGGATTGGCCATCCGCGAGCTTGGTGCTCAGGGGCTGTCTGACATCGATCTCAGGAACCCTGGGCGCCACCTTGGACGGACCCGCCGAAAGCGGTTGTGCCATCAAGCAGAGAGCCATGGGCGCGGCGAATGTGGAAGCGAGGAAGTGTTGGAGTTTCATAGTGGTGGCAAGAATCGTCGTCGAGGAAGCGGAAATGGCAATTCGCAAATGATCAACCGCCCCGCCCCACAGCACGCGCGGGCAATCCCCGGTTTCATGGTCGATAGAGTAGCCTCAACCAGCTAGTTCAACACATAACTCACTTGGTTGATGGCAAGGCCATTCACCGTAGAGCCATCGATTCTGTATTTGTAGAAGATAAGCGTAGATCCCACCGGCTTGCCTTCGGTGTTTTTATACACTCCCGCTCCGTTGGGGGAAAGCGAACTGAGGTTTGGCAACTTGGCGTAAGAGTTAATGCTCGCAGATGTACTTAGTAAAGGGATCGAGAATCCAGGCCCAACCAATTGTCCCTTGCTGCCGATGGTGAATTTGACGGCTTGGCCTTTTCTGAAGTTTGGGATCCCTGATGGAATAGGAACAAACAACTTGTTTCTCGTCCCGACGGATTGGGATGAAGTTAAGCTTTGCACCGTTAGGGTAAATTTTTTCCCGGCTGATAAGCCGCCGATGGTTTTGCCGGAAGGTCCTCCTGCTTGAGCTTGGGTCAGGGGAAGTAGAGTTCCGCAGATCATGATGAATTGGACGAGTCGTGTTTTCATAGGGGGTATTGTTTTAATGACCTAGCAGATTTGCTGAATTCATTTGGGAGTGGCAAGATCTATTGTTGAGGCACCCCAAAAATTTTCTATCACCATGACCTGATAGTCAGGCTAATTTGGCCGAACACGCTGTGGTTCGGCGTTTGTTTAACAATCTTGTCGCCATTGGAATCGTTCAGTTGGAACTCATTCGCGAGGGCGACACCCGCGCCCACCCGAAGCCAGATTTGTCCGGTCACGCGGCGGCTTGCGAAGGTGCCGATGCGATAGGACGAGAGTGCGATGGAAAGCGGTTGACCACCTTTGTTTGAGATGTTCCAAAAGTCGCTACTGGACTCGCCGTAGAAACCGAACTGCCAATCTTCATCCAAGATATAGGACGCGATCCAGTCTGGACCCCAGACTCCCAAGTGGACTTGATTTGTGATCATCCAATCGAGGACTATCCCCGGATGAAATTTCAGGTCGTCATTGATATTGGTGACCGCGCCTCCAAGCCCGAGGGTGAAACAATCATGGAACCTGTATGCGGCACCTGCGGCAAATAAAAAGGTTAGATTCTGGCTGCCGACGCGTCGGAAGTCAGTGCTCAAGCGTGCATCCGCCCAAGCACCATAGATCCACGGTGAATCGTCGCGGGCTGAGAGTGCCAAGGTGCTGAGATCCATAGTGAACGGATAGACATTGAAGGTATGGAGATTGTCTTTATTGAAGAAGATGGAGGTTGGAACTTGGTCGAAGTGCAGGACGGTGGCCTTGCAATCGAATGCGGAAATGATCGTCCAGTCACCCGTCAGTGAGATAGCTTGTGAAAGCAGGCTTCGAATCCGGAACTCTGTGATTTGGAGGCTGCCTGGAATCGTGTCGAATTCCATATTCGCCGCATAAGTGAATTCCACCGCCGTGCCATCGAAGCCGGGGATGACCTGCTGCGCGGTTACGGAAATGAGGCAACCCAGCCAGGCTCCTGCGGCTACGGTTGTGCCTAACATCGGTCGGCTTTAACCGGTTCTTCGCCCAACGTCCAACTTTCATGCGACATCCTAGGATGAATTCCTCGCACGAGTTATTTCAACACTTGCCTAAACTCGTCTTTCTCCGTTAGCGAAAGCACGAACTCTGTTAGTAAGTCGATGGTGTGCGCGATGTCGTCGAGGT
Source organism: Akkermansiaceae bacterium (assembly GCA_043729385.1). Taxonomy (GTDB): domain Bacteria; phylum Verrucomicrobiota; class Verrucomicrobiia; order Verrucomicrobiales; family Akkermansiaceae; genus Luteolibacter. The sequence continues at coordinate 19,955 of JAYTLO010000361.1, read as the reverse complement.
GTGCGGTTTCCACGACGGAATGCATGCAGCGCAGCGGCAGGGAGACGAGGGCGCTGGGAATGCCTTCGCGGCTGTGGAAAATTTTGTCAGTATCGGTGCCGGTGAAGCGGCTGCTGGCTTCGTGCTGGATGGCGAGCTTGGCATGGCTTGCCACGTCTATCAGCCGCTTGACCAGATGCGGATGATTCGCGGTGCCATGGGTGAGACTGGGGCCGGCACCGAGTTTGACGTTGCCGAACTTGGCGGGATCGATGCCTGGGGTGTCGGTGGCGTGGGTGACATCAAGGCAAATGCAGAGGTCTGGCTTGAGCCGATAGGTGGCCATCATCGCGCCGTTACCGCCGATTTCCTCCTGCACCGCATTGAGGCAAATGAGAGTGAACGCGGGCTTCTTTTTTCCAGCCGCGATCCGCTTCATCACTTGGGCAATGATATAGCTGCCGATGCGGTTATCGATGGCGCGCCCAATCAGGCGCTTGTTAGCCAACTCCAACGGCCCGTCCTGATAGACGGCGGGGTGGCCCACGCGGATGCCGAGCGCGGTGACCTCATCCGCGCTGGCCGCGCCGACATCCACCCACAGCTCATGGACGGCGGGAGCTTTTTCCGTGCCCGCCTCATCACGGCGGAGGTGCATGGCGGTGTTGCCGACGATGGCTGAGACGTTTCCTTTGTCGCCAAGGATCGTTAGACGGCGGCCACGGGCAGTGGCGGCATCCGAGCCGCCGACGCGGTCGATGCGGAGGAAACCGCGCTCGTCGATGTGCTTGATCATGTAGCCGATCTCGTCGGCATGAGCCTCTAACATGACGATGCGCTTGGTCTTTCCCGGCAGCGTCGCCCAAGTGGAACCATAAGCATCGCAGGCGACTTCGCTGGCGTGAGCTTTGATCCAGTCCGCCCAAACTTGTTGGCCACGCATTTCGAAACCGGTGGGGCTGGGGGTTTCCAGCAAATTGAAAAGGAATTGGCGGTCTTCTTTCTTCATGCACCGGATTGAAACACCCGGGCCGGGGCTGGCAAGGGCAGACCGGTCCGGTGGTTGAGTTAGATTTCCTCCGGCCGCGGAACTACGGTTTGGTCGGCACCGGCGCGTTGATTTTCGTGTCCTCGACGGTCCGGACTTTCGGACGCCTCGATTCCGGGTCGAGGTAGGCGAATATCAGATATCTCATGCCGGGAAGGAAGCGCAGCATCGTCTCGCTGGCGTCCCGCCACTTGTCGGCGAGCTGGAATTGAATCGCGACAGGAGCCATGTTGAAATCGTCGCGTTTCGCCGGCTGTCCGACACCGGATGACATTCCGGGGCGCAGTTGGATTTTCGCCTCACCGACGATGCAGCGGATGTCCTGGTTGTGGAAATTGACCAAAAAGGCTCCGCCGTCCGGCATGTTTTTAGTGGTGTCTTCGATCACGAAGACTTGCCACGGCAACGCTCCCGGGTTTTTCGAGCCGGCGACGAAAATCAGAATTGCCCGTTTGAGATTGGCGGGAATCTTCGCGACGGCGGCGGTCTTGCGGTCTGTTGGTGCGAGAAAAGTGATCGCGTTCTCCACCACAAAACAGACTGATTCTCCGGAGATAGCGCCGTTAGGTACCTTGCAGGTCACCTCGGCTCCGCTGGCCGAGACGCAGAGCAGCGGGGGTGGCGAGGCGTTTTCCAGACATAAAAAGCGACAGTTGATTTTCACATCCTCTTCCGCCGCACGGGCGGGCGACAGGAAGATGATGAGCGAAAGAATCAAGAGACAGCGCATGAAATCGGTGGGTTTGTAGGTCATAGGTCAAACCTCATTCGAACCCAGCCAGCGGAAAGAAACAACCACGAAGCGACGGCCGAATGTCTTGTTAGTCGGACTGGTCAGCGCGGTGGGAACCGCGTTGACCGGTTCGCTTGCATCGACCCACTCGGGATAGCGCTGTACGGTGGCCTCGCAGGTCGCGCTGGCGGTGATTTTGCCAGCCGCGTCTCGGGCCTCGCCATAGCCACGGATGGTGAAAGTGTCGGAGCGGGCGGTGGCGGCATTTCCGAGGACGCCCAGCAAGTCAGCTTGGGATAGGTAACCCGGCGCGCCTTGGTAGCTCAATCCAGCACCGGCCGTTTTGTTGTCGTACTTATAATCTGTAACCGTGCCTGACGGGATTTCGTATCCCGCGTTGACCACGGTGGACTGGACGAACTTGCGGTTGACATCGGAATCGTCGATCGCCTGTTGGAGTGCGCCGCGCTGTGCCTTCGGATCGCTTTCAGAGCCCAGGCGCCGGTTGACGAATTCCGCCATCGACAGGAAAGGGCCACGGATGCGGACTTGCTTGACGATGTTTTGCGCAAGCGATTGCAGCTCCGCTTCATCATACTCGCGGGGGCCGAGCCAGTAGCCGTCGCCGGGGTTAGGATCACTCTTCGCCGACAATGCGGCGGGAAGTCTGAAGCGGCTGATGCGACTGTCGGTGGAGGATGATCCGCTGAGGTTTGCCAACTTGCTGCTGCCCGCGGTGGTGCCGGAGCCCCGCGTGATTTGGTTATACAGTGATTTCGCGTCGCGGACGGAACCCAGCATGGCCTTCCATGCCGGAACCGAAGTGGAGTTGATATTGAAAGCCCCGTTCATCAATTGCCAAGCGGCGACGTTGCTGTAAGCCGTGGTTGCAGTTGCCTCGGCGGCGAACTCGCCGGCCGCGCGCCCGTTAGGACGGTGGAAGGAAAGGCGCGGGTCGGTGAGGGGAACTCCGGCGGCGAAATCAGCCGCCAGCTTGGCGGTCTTCATTCCGGAACCGAACGGGCCTTCCTGGGTTGCCAGACCGGAGAAATAGAACGCGTCATAGAGAGCGAGATTGAGCAGGAACGAGTGGTCCAGATAGTTCGCGCCGGAGCCGGGTTGGAGTATTTTATCCGGTGCCATGAGCGGGTGAGCCCATGAGTTGCCGATCGGCTGTGCAAAACGCGGAAGGTAGCCGGAAGCGCCTCCAGGATTCGCCCCGTTCAGGGTTGAGAAGCTTTGCAGAGGGGCGAGGGGAATCTCGTAGTGTGCTCCGAATTTAGACCCGTTGAACGAGCGAAGACCGGTGATGAAATTTGAGCTGCCTTGCGGATTGATGTCAAACAAGTCGTTGGTTCCCGACTTCAAGGCTTGGAGATCGATTTCATGCGATTGGCTGGCAGGATGTTCGCTGACGATTTTTTGTGTCGAGGCTCCAATGGCCGCGTGGGCGAATGACCAAGGTTTCGTGGCGTATCTTCCATCTTCGATGACACCATCCCGCATCCCCGACGTGGATTTTGCCTGGAAGCTCAGGAGGGCGAATGGTCTAACTCCGAGAAGAGAGCCATAAGAGACCATTGAATGATCCACCAGGTCGATGGCATTGATGGATTCACTGGGATCTATCGGGTAACGCAGAGTATTGTTTTTTCCAAGAATGGTGTCCTGCAGACCTTTAGGGTTTTCGAAGTCTACCTCGATCGTGTTGACGACCGTGTTGACCGTTCCGATTTTTGCGGTCACTTGGACGGAGAACTTATTCTTGGCCTCAGGAGTGCTCAAGGGGGCGAATATCACATGGATCTTGTCATCATAGTCGAACGCGATGCTGGATTTCCAGCGACCGTTGGTGGGAATGGCGTCGACTGCCAGATTGCCCGCCAATTGGTCAGCTGCGTATCCCAGGCCTTTTCCGCGCCAGCCGGGGATGCCATCGAGGCTTAACTTCTTGTTTAGGTCGAAATTCGCATCCCAGCCCATTCCAATTCCTGATCCATATCGGCGCACCTCATCATTGTACTTGCTCCCTGGCGGGACATGGGCGGAGAACATTTTTACCTCGCCGGGGAGCAGGCGCATTGGCGGGACCACCGCTCCGGGCGTGGAGGGAGTTGGTTTCAAGGTCATGCTGAATATCTTGTCACGGCTCCCGGAGAAATTGCCGCCATACATTGTTTCCAGCGGCACCATTCCTTTGCTCTGCGCTTCGCCATTGCGGAAGACCTGCATGGAGAACGGCACCCGGACGAATTCGAATTTCATTTCAGTGAACTCGATGGCTACGTTGTAAGGATTGTGAAGAGTAACGACCGGGGTATAAAGTAAGTGCAGGTCGTAGTGATACTTCGTGTTTTTGAAATGGTCATCCAAGGGGCCGTGGAGATTAGTCTTGGTAGCTGGAGGCGGCGGGGGCGATCCGGGTTGTCCATTCCAAGGGTAGTTATAAATATCGCGGCCCACGAGTGAGAAGACGAGCTGCACCTTGGCGATCGATGGCATGAGGAGCACTCCGGGTGGAGTCTTGCGATTGACGGTCGTGACTGCCGGATCTCCAGAACGGGTGCTGGCCTGCCATCCCGGCGGAGCACTCGCCTTGAGGACCGGCACTCCCGACACATCATTCAGCTTGGTTTTGTCGTTATGAAGTCTGGCATACTGCCGGAGCGACTCCCAAGTCGGGTCGGACAATTCCTTATCTTTAGTGACTCCCCTGGAAGCATAAACTCCTTGTGCGGCATAGGTGGAAGGAAGCGCTGCCGCATCCATCATCAGTTGCATGTCCTGCTTCAATCCGCCGCGCGCGGTGTCGGTGAAGAGTCCGGTGGAACTCACGCTGACATCATGAGTGAGTTGCTTGAGCCCGGCAGCGGTTCCGCTGGCGATCTGCTCACCGGCAAGCGTGAAATTAAGGCGCGTGATGCCTTTCCGGAGTTGCGTGAATTCTAACGATCCCTCTTTGAAATACTCGCGTGAGAGCTTGCCGAGAGGCCGCGAATCCTTGTCGGTTTTCGGATCGGCGCCCGGCATGGTGGCGACGTTGGGGCTTTGGCCTGAACCTAGTTGTGCAATTTTCTGACCGACCGTGGTGGCGGTTTCAAGATAGGGGGAGTCAATGCGGACTTTGACCCCCTCGTCCATCACCGCCCAGGCGAGGGCACCGGGGGAGGAAATGAGAGGTACCTTGTTGACGTTCACCAAGCTCTTGGCAAATGCGGCATCACCCAAGGTGCCTTTTCCCCAAAGCGCAACGGCGGGAGGGGATTTCGGCGGCGTGCCGGCAAGTGCCAAAGTGACGTCGCTGGCGAAACCAATCAACTTGGTTTGATTCGGATCGCCGGATACAAGCCAGCCACGGAACTTGGCATCGCGAGCGGTGCTTTCATAGTCCGATGCCTGCGCGGTAGGCGTGATTTCCCACGAGTTCCAGACTCCGGTAAGCCGTGGATTGGCGATGTTTTCGTCAATCACGTCGGCTCTGGCGGTGACCCGCTGGTCGGGACCTGCGTTCTTTTGGAGATCCCCGATGGCCAGCATTAACGCTAACTTGGCATTCGCTCGCGCCTTGGCCATGGCATCGCCTTGGCTCGCCGAACGGAGTGAAATGCTGGAGAGCGTCAGCAGACCCACTGCGATCACCGTTAGAAGGATCATCAAGGACAAGGTGACTATTAACGCGAAGCCGGACTGGTAACGTTTGGCAAAAGCGAATCTAGCGTGAGGCGGGCGGATGGGTTTCATAGGCTTAAATGTATTGCGCATCCTCGATCGTTTAGGGAATCGGACGCGCGGTTGGAGATATTCGTAAAGCAGTAATGCGTGTTTACAATGTAAATTTTAATTCCGCCTTAAATATGTTGGCGAGAAGAATTCCGCTATGTGTGCGAAGTCGAGTGGCAATCCTGCGATACTCACTAAGTCGGAAGATGATGCACACGAGCGGTGGCCGCAATTGGAAACTCGGTCTATATGCCAAAAGGCATAGGCCAAGTTGCAAGCGATGATGGCACCATGCCGTCCGGGTTGCACCTATGAAGACCTGCGGCTGAAAATCTGGGCGGAGCGCTTGATGAACAACACGTCCCGCTACTTTGAATCGGTGGACCGTCGGTATCCATCCGCTTCGCGGATTCTAGCCTGCTTCTTTTGCAGGTCTGAGCACTTCGCTAATGACCCGGTAAAGAACCCTTTCGGGATTTTGTGCGTTGGTGTAGAAAAACACATAGCACCTTTCCTTCATTCCGGCTGGCCAGCGGGCCGAGCTGAACATTCTCGGGACTCCGGCATCCTCGTAAGCAAATCTCACCTCGTAGTATTGTTCATCGACCAGGCCGACCGGTCTCACCATGCTGCTGACTCCGGAACGGATCTGGAACTTCGTGGTGCCAAGCTGGCCAAGGACCAGTTTGCCAGAGGAATTGTGAACATGGACGTCCCCTCCGCGAAATGCGCCAACGTTGTCGGGAATAACAACTGGACTCACTTTGCCACCACCCGCCAGCACCAGCAGCACGATGAAACGTCCGCCGTTTTGCGGGAGCTGGACTTTGGCGAAGTCCGCATTGCTGCCGACCGCGCGCAATGAAAAAGTCCTTCCGGTGGCGGCTTGGGGCAGGCTGAACGACTCGGCGGAAATCTCAAAAGGAGGCGATTTTGAGTCACCTGTTACCATCTCGACTTTCGGCATTTCCGGCGGGAGTGTCTGCGCGGCAAATCGGAGCATTAGCTTGTCTTCCGCGTTTGCGGCAAGGCTGAGAAGGGGAAGCAGTAAAACTGACAGGAGACGGAAGTCCATGGAAGAGAGGTTGGAATGTGAAAAAGTTAAATTTCATTCGGCTGTAACCAGCGGAAACTGCGGATTGTGAAACGACGGCCAAATGACTTGTTGATTTCGCTCGAAAGGCTGGCTTGCAGGGTTTCCGGTTTGTCTCTTTCGTCAATAAAACTCCGCCCGCGCTCGACCACAGCCTCGCACCACGCACGACCGATGACTTTGCCTGCCTTGTCCACGGCATCGCCGTAAGCCCGGACGATGAAGCTGTCCGAACGAACTGAGATGAAGGGTGCAATCGGTGTCAGGATGTCGGCCTGCTTGACGATGCCGGGGATGCCGTGACTCTTCAGTCCCGCTTCTGCCTCAGGGAAGGGAAACCGGCTCGACACAGATGATGCTACAGTCGAATTGCCAGTCCGGAAGGCCTCATTGACCTTGTCTGTCGTTCCTCTGAGCGCCCGCTCGATCACGCCCGCCAGAGCCAATTCCTTGTCCGGACCGGGTCTCCTGTTGACGAAATCTGCGAGTGATAAAAACGGCCCGCTCCGGCGAATTTCCCTGACCAACGCCTTAGCGAGGATGTCGATTTGATCATCGTTCAATTCACGGCGTCCGACCCATGGAGCGGGGTCCTGAAAGACATTGTTACCGACGACCTTGTCCTGAGGGGTTAGCAGACCGCTGACAGGAGTGGTAGCGGACGCTGTCGATTTTACACTGGCGGTTCCCTTATCGTTTGAAACGGCGACGCTGGTTTCTCTAAGGCCGGAGAGAATGGACTTCCATGCCTCCACGGAAGTTGAGTTCACGTTGAACATGCCTTCCACCCGCAGCAAGGATGCGACAAGATCCTTGGCGCCCGACGTCGGATTTGCGCCGGAGAATAACTTGGCGAGTAGCTCGGCGGTCGTCTGGCTGCCTTTATCGGCCACGTAGCGGCGGTTCGGCAATTGCACCGTGCCATCACCATTCAAGAAATTTTCTGCCAGTTTCTGCTGGGAGGTGCTGGCCATGGTGGTGGTGGCTGCGGGCAATGCCGCGATGGAGGAGAGGAAATAATCGTCCCAAAGCGCTCGGTTCGCTAGGTAGGAATGGTCGGCGTATGGGCGACCGCTGCCATCCTGCATGATGCTGTAGGTTTGCGCGGGCTCCATGATGGACGGTGCGAGTGAATTGCCGATCGCGTGGCTAATCTGCGGGTTAAGTGGGTCGCGGGTGTTAAGCGTTCCATATCCATTGCCCGGGGTTTCCCGAGGCGGTTGGAAAAGGAATCCATTCGCCATCGAATTCTGGAATGCGGCCAAGGAGATGATCGGCTCACGGGGGACAGAATGGCTAATGACTGAGTTCTGTCCACCGTCCCCTAGACTCCAAGCGGCTCCGAAGAAGGCGCGCCCTTGATTTTGCTCAAGCAGGCCATAATCGCGCAAATCGGTCAGCCGCATGACATAATACTCATAGGGAGCCGCATCGCGCTCTTCGGAGCTATATTTGTAAAAGTCCTGGAGAAACACTTTTGGATTGAAGCGAGGAAGCCAACTTGTGCCCCTGTTTATGCCATTGATCCCATATTCAGTTTTCGCCCGAAAAGAGAGAAAGGCGAAAGGCTTCTTCACGGAGGCAGCATCCGAAACATTGACCGAAACAGGTGTGCCGAATGGTGCGAGATTCGGCAGACTGGTGGCAAACAGCCGTTGACTGTCGGGCTTGTTGCTAGGCGTGCTGGAATCCCTCAATGGATCGTTCCGGGTCAAGCGCACTTTGCTGAGATCCCAATCGAGATATGCTCCACCGATCGGCAGGCTGGATCCGGCATTCCGGTCCTTGCCAAGATACATCTCGTTGTGAGACAAAGAATACCATCTAGAGTGACCACCCAAGCCAGGGAAAATTCCAGCACCTCCGGCTCTGGGGTTGGCGTAGGCATTCGGGACCAAGGAAACTTTTAGGATCTGTCCGGCAGTTGCCGTCAATTGATCGCGAGTCGTCGCGGTGTCACCGTATCGCAAGGGCGTGCTGTAGCCGGTCTGGAAAGAGAAGCCGGGTCCCCCCGGAATTTGGTGTCGCTGCGCGCTTACTTTTTCCTTGGTCTTCTGGGAAATCATCATGACTTCACCCGGGCGGAAGACCAAAGGGGTTCCTGTCACTGTTAGATCGAGCGACATGTAGTTGTGATCTCCGTCAGACAACGAGTTATGAAGGTGACAATTCCGGGTTACGGGACCGGACGGTCCTGTGGTATCGACTTTCACCGTGTAGGGCACGAACCAATACTTGATGGATGGCACCGATCCGGCAGGAATGGTCACGGGCACGTCGAGTGGATTCCACATGATGACCACTGGATCCACGACTACCCGGATGTTATACGTTTGACCTCCGGCGACGTTGGTGGCGAGTTCTGCTTCGAGAGATAGGAAAGTGTCGTAGGCAATGGGGACCGGTTGTTTGAAGAAATGGTAGTAATCCGCCATGCAGGCACTGGGTGAGCTAGCAAAGGCAAGCGATGAGGCGCTCGAAGGGACGGCTGATCCATCAGTGGTAAATCTACCGCTGCCAGGAACGAGCTGGGTGTGCAGCTTGTAGTAGGCGGCGAGTTCTTCCATATTGATCCCAGCTTCGCGAGCGACTCCGTTCTGGCTCGGCACCGAGTAGAGCACGTCAAGGGCCAAGGCGTTCCTTTGTGCAGTGGTCCCGGAAGCTTCCAAGTACATGGATAGATCTTTGCGAAAACCGCCACGCCTGACATCGGTGAGCAGGCCGGATGTGGCCACTGCCATATCATGAAACAATTCTTTAATCACCGGGTGGGCGGCTTTATCGACAAGGTGCTCCGTCTGGCGGGCATCGGTCAGCGAGCGGATCTTGGGGTTGAAAAAATCAGCGGTAGCAAAGGGTTTGTTCGTGCCGGATGTCATGGTCCGAAAATCGGGGGTGGGAGCGGCTTGCATCGACTGTCTGGCATCCCCCGCCAAAGTGGTCGGCACAGACTTTTCTTTCAGAATCGATGCCTTGAGTCCTTGGTCGCCGACCCACCACGCCATGTGGCCGCGGGTGACGGTCCCTTCATTTTGAGCAACGCTGCCTACATCCACCCATTGAGCGGCGTTCGTTCCGGCAGATCCAGGTCCGACGAGTTGAATCTGTGCGCTAGCTCCCGCAGAGGTAGTCGCATCGGTGACGTTGTTAAGTCCGGGCGGAGAGACCAGCCAGTTCACAAATTGGGATGGCGCATTCGGTCTCGCGGTCCATTGAGTCACAATAGACGACGTATCAGGACTCCACGTGCGATAGACGCCCGTCCAATATTTCCTACCTGCAGTTGCTGCACTTGTGTCACCGCCATTTGCCGGCAGCTGATCGGCAGCCATGGTGATTCGCCGGTCATCTCCGGCTGCTTTCTGAAGTTCTCCCACTGCCAACATGAGTGCCAATCGCGCATTCGCTTGGGCGATCCGCATGGCATCGCCTTGGGAGGTACTGCGTAAGGTGATGCTGGAAAGCGTCAATAAGCCGACGGCAATCACCGTCAGCAAAATCAACAGCGAAAGAGTGACAATCAACGCGAAGCCGCGCGGGCGGGCATCGGACAGTTTGACCGAGATGGGATTGGTGGGTTTCATGGGCTTTCAGGCTCAAAGAGTTCGAGACTTAGGAACGACGCGATTGGATTTCCCTGAAAAGGCGGGAATGGCTTTACAATGTAAAATACAGTCGTGGGATTTTTGGATTATCTTCGAGGGCGAAACGAATCAAAATGCTGTTTTCGCTGTGAATCGTTTCACTTAACCACGAAACCTGGGGATGAGTCCATACCCTGACTGGGTGACTTTTGGCCTTTTTTTAAGAATGACCGGGTCGTCCGGATTTGGGAAAGGGTGAGGTTTCGTATCCAAGCGGACGACGATATCGAAACCTGCACAAACCGTCTATCCCCCGAATGGCCAATCCCTCAGTCGCCCACTTTTCGAAGGATTTACCTGTGGAATCGGGTCAGAACGCCCCGTTCAGCTTGCGGCCTACCCAGAATATTCCGAGTAGGGTGACCAAAGCCGCGATGGTGGCCCAGTGGGACCAGAGCGGGATGCGGTTCTCAAGCGGGCGTGGCGCGGGGAGGGCGGTGATTTCCTGGATGAGATCGGCGAGCTGCGCGGGCTGGATGATTCGGCCCCGGGAGACCTTGGCCATTTCCTCAAGCACTTCGGGGCGGGCAGGTTGGCCGATTTTTTCGATGTCGGTGCCTTGAACGAGGATGGTGGTCTCCAGCGGCTTGTCTTCCGCTCCGGTGGCGGTGGCGCGGAGTTTCCAAGCACCTGGGAGATCGACCTTAAAGCGGCCGCTGAAGGCTCCCCAGGCGGTGTCGTTCTTTTGGAGTTCGATGCGCTGGGTGCGGCCATCGGGCGACGTTAGATCGACGGCGACGCTGCCTTCTTTAAGCGGTGCGCCGTTAGGGTCGAAGGCATTCGCATTCAAGGTGACGGTGGAGCCGGGTTCGGGGCGCTCGGGGTTGAAAAACAAACGAACGCGTTGGCCAGCGGCCATATTCCGCTGATAGGACATCCAGCGCGCGACTTGGCCCCAGAACCGATAGTGATAGAGATCCTCGACGCCGCGTCGCCAGCGCCAGGCGGAGTCGATGCCCATGAAAAGCACCTTGCCGCTGCCGGCGGGCTTGGTGACTAACAGGGGGATGGGCCCGAATTTCCCGCGCCGGTTGCCGTGGACGGCGAGCACCTCCGCGCCGCCCTTTGCCTTGATGACGGGGGCGTGCCAATAGAAGCCCGGAAGCCGCCGCCAAATCTCGGGGTTCTCCTCCTCGTTATTTCCTAACATGGTGAGCAGCGACGCGCGGCCCTCGGTGGTGAGCGTGAGTGGCGAGGGGATGGACTCGGCCATGCCATTTTTGTTAGCGTCGTCCAGAATGACGGGCATGAGGTCAGAAAGCTCGGTGTCTAGCAGCGAGAATTCGTTGCCTTGCGCGCCGGGCATGAAGATGAGTCCAGACGCTTGGTTTTCCACGAGGCCGCGGATGAGGGCGCATTGTTCTTTGGTGATTTGCTCGGTGCCGACATCGCCGATGAAGATGACGTCATACTTCGCGAGGTCTTCGATTTTCGAGGGGAATTCTTTGATGTAATCCTTGCCCTCGCCGGGGCCGAGCGCGGGGTGAAACAGCAGGCAGGAAAGCTCGACGCCGGGATCGCGCTCAAGGGCATTTCTCAAAAAGCGGTATTCCCAGCGCGGCAGCGATTCTATCAGCAAGACGCGGATTTTTTCCGGCCGACCCGCGATGGTGAATTTGCGGGAATTGTTTGTCGCCACGAGCTCGCCGTCGGCCACGGGGATGGTGAGTTCGAGGGTGGAGGAGCCTTCCTTTTCCAAGCGCCAGAGAATAGAGTCGTAGGTCTCAGCATTGGGCGGGATGACGATGTCCTTGGTGCGCTCCTTGCCGGATTCATCGCGCAGGCGGACGATGGTGCGGACTTGACGGTCAAGCGACGAGCGGATCGTGAAAGGGATCTGCACGTTTTCCCCGACGATGCCATAGGTCGGCGCGGTGACGGATAGGAGGTCCAAATCGGGTAGTCTAACTTTACTGCCGACTGGGATGGGGAACAACGGCACGCCACGCAGCCGGAGCTTCTGCGCAGCGGCCACGGGTGGCTGGCCGAGGTTGTAGTCGCCATCGCTGAGCATGACCACGGCGCGGAGGTTAGATTGCTTAGCGAGGAGATCGGTTAGCGGTGCGTCGAGGTCGGTGCCGGTCGAGGTTGATGGTTGAGAGTTGATGGTAGATGGAGAAGAGAACGAAGCGGTGATGACTTCGTTTGCGCCGTTCGCTTCGAGGGGTCTCCATAGGTCGGAAGCGAGGGCTTTTTTCACCCACTCAGCTCGGGAAACGACTTCCGACTTGTCTGATAGAACGGGTGGCAATGTGGCATCGATGGTGGTCATCGACTTGGAGTCATCCCACAAGATCGCGATCTGTGGCTTGGTATCCGGGTGAAGCGTGGTCAGCCACTCCGGCTGCCAGAGTAGGATGACGACGGCGAGTGCGGATAGAAATCGCAAGCATTCCAGCACGGCCGTGCGCTTGGGGTGAGGGCTGCGTTTCCATGAAATGATGGAAAGCGCGGCCACCACGATCAAGGCGATGATGCCGATCCAGAGGGTGAGGGGAGTGGGGGTGAGATGGAGCAAGGGAAGAGGATAGGTCTTATAGGTCCTATATGACCTATGGTAGTTGAGTCAGGCTATGGCTTTGTTAGGTAATACCTGCGGATGCGATTTCTTAGGCAAACAAAGAATGGCTTCTGAAATGAGGAAGAACAGCACGGCGATGAGGAAGGCGCGCCAGACATCGCGGGAGAGCGAGGGATCGGTGGCTTGGCCGGCCTGGTCTAGCAGGGTGTATTTGGTGCCTTCGAGCGCTTGGTCTAACTGCTCACGGGTGAGGATTTCCACGTTGTCTTCTTGGGCTGGACGGTTGACGGCTAACAGTCGCTCGCCGAGGCGGAAGATGCCGGCTTCATAAGCGGCATTGGCGGGATCGGGCGTGCCGTAGTCATCGCTGCGGGTGCGGGTCTCGCCGGGCAGGGGTTGGGCGGCATCACTGCCGACGGTGGTTAGATAGGACGCGTCGAAGCGGTCGGCCCCGGCGGCGATGATCCGCTGGACGGTGGGAAGCAGGACATCGGCATCGCCAAGGTTTGACCATGTGTAATCCGGCTGCGAGCCGACGAACCACGCGGTGCCGTGATCGACGATGCGGCGGGTGATGATCGGCTCGCCATCCTCCCACCGGGCGAGCGAAGTGGCATCGCCTAACGGAACCTGCCGGCGGATCGCCTTGAGCCGCTCGGCGGGGATCGGGGTGCCATCGACACCATCGCGCAACGGGCCGTCCGTATGGTTCCAGTCCTTGACGATGAAAAACTTGCCGGCCGGGGCGTCGGTGGGATTGGACCATTTCAAATCGACGAATGATGCATCCGACGAGATTCCGGGCGGGAAGAAAATGACATGGCCGCCGGATGTTAGGAAACGGTTGATCACATCGTAGGCGGGACCGCTGGGCAGCGGAGCCGCCCACAGGATGGTGGCGAGATCGCCGGAGGCGATGCTGGCGGCGTTGGCGGGATCGATGCGTTGGACGGATTGATTGCCGAATCCCGGAGGCGCGGCGGCGAGGGCGAGGTAGTCGGCAGTTTCGCCTGCCGGGGCGACAATGATGGACTTGATTGGTCGCGCGGGGCCGTAGGCGAAGAAGGTGGAGTTGTCGCGCGAATTCCCATCGGCTGGGATGGACAGCCAACCGGAGCCGGTTTCGCCACCGGCGGGCAGGGCGACGCGTTTTTGAAATCGAAGCGACTGACCGGCCAGTGTTAGCGTCTCGGTGGTGCGGCTGCCGTTGAGATTGGTGGTGAGCGGCAGAGTGGTGGTGCCGCGCGAATCGGCGGCGCGGAGGATTTCCAGATCGAGCAGCATCTCGTCGCCAGAGCGTCGCGAGCCAAGGACGCGGATGGCGGTGTTAGGCGCGGCTGGGCCGGTGATGGAGAGCACGCGGATGGCGGGTTTCTGCGGCAGCGCGGCGAGGGCAGCGCGGGCGGCGGACCAGCGTTCGTCTTCGGGTCGCCAGTTAGAGGTTTGGAGATCGGACGCGAGCCAGACTTCAGAGCGGCCGGGGGTGTCTGCTAGAAACTCGGCGGCACGCGCGAGCAACGTGGGGAAATCCGCAGCGGTGTCGGTCGATCCGGTGGAGGAAATGTCGGCGAGGATGTCTGGAGAGGGTATTTCCTGGGGCTTCTTGCTGGCGCTGTCGATGAGCACCAAGCGGGCGGCACCGAGGTTGGTCATGGCGTCGCGGACTTTTTCAATGACGATCTGCCGCCGTGGATTCAGACCGTCGCCGGGCTTGGTTTCCATCGACGCGGATCGATCTAGCAGCAGGACGACCGTATTGATCGAGCCGCCGCCCCAGCCGATGAGGCCGGAGACGATCGGCCGCGCAGCGGCGAAGGCGAGCGCGGCGATGGCAAGCGCGCGGCACGTTAGAATGAGGATGTGGCGGAGCTTTTTCTTGCCCCGCGACTCGCGGGTGGCCTTGAGCAGGAACTGCATCGCCGCCCACTGGATCGTCTTGTGTCGGCGACGATTGAGAAGGTGGATCGCTATCGGGACTGCTGCGGCAAGCAGACCCCAGAGCAATAGTGGATTGAGAAAAAGCATGGGTGGTTGGATTTGCCGCGAAGATGCTATGGGAAGGTTTCCTCGCCGACGTGTCGGGAAAAGTCCATGGACTCGTGGAGGATGCGGGCGATTTCGACCTGGCTGGATTGGACTCGATAGATGAGGAAGTGCTTGCCGCAGCGAAAGGTGCGGACGCCTTGCATGATTTCATCGAGAGCTTTGCTTCTAGGAGTGAATGGATTTTCTGCGATGCGCTGGATTGCCGTTGCGATCATATTCTGATAGACCGGAGTTTGATCTTCTCCCCAGATCTCAAGGGTGTATAAAAAGATCTCCAAGAGATCTTCCTTGGCAATCTCTGATAGGCAATAGTCCGTCACCTGCTGGCCTCTTTACGGGATTTTTTCCGATGAATTTCGAGGGCTTGCGCTCCGATTTCCTCAATGGACATGGTGGCAATTTCGCCCCGGTCCAATTGATCGAAACCGAGTTGAATTTCGCGTTTCAATTGTTCGAATTTGATCTTGGTGAGTGAGTCGTAGTCTTCCTTGGAGGTGAGGACGAAAGCGGGGCGACCGTGTTTCGTGATGGAAACGGGACCGGTGAGGGCGCTGTCGAGGACTTGGCCGAGCTGCTGTTTCGCGATGTTGGCGGTGACGGTTTTCATGGCTTGTGTTTCGTCTAAAATGGATGAAACGGACGTAATGGCAAGGTTAGTGTTTCGACTTGGGAAGTCTCGCGGTGAGGAACTCGCGGAGCAGCGGCTCCAACGGCGTGTCGGTGGTGATGAGTTGATAGTCGGCGGCGGCGTCGTGGCATTTCGCGCGGACGGCGGTTAGGAAATCGCGGAGCGCGGCTTTGTATTCGTCGGCGATGAGATTGGGTTCGGCGACGATGGAGGTGCCGTCCTCGAGATCGACGAATCGGTGCGGGCGGTCGAATTCGAAGCCGATCTCAAGCGGGTCCATCAGGTGGAATACCGAGATGTCATGCTTGCGGTAGCGCAGGTGCTGGAGGGCGTCTCCTAGGGCTACGGGGTCGGTGAATAAATCGGATAGAATGACGACGAAGGCGCGCTGGCCGATTTTTTCCGCGATGGTGTGAAGCGCTGGGATGAGTCCTGTTTCGCGGGTTGGCTGGACTCTGCCGAGCGTGGAGAAGAAGCGCTCCAAGTGCGCGGCGCGGCGGCTGGGCGGGACTTCGAGATGAAGCTTGTCGGTGCAAATGGAGAGACCGGCGGCATCGCCCTGGTTGACTAACAAGTAAGCAAGCGATGCTGCGATCCTGCGAGCGACTTGGATTTTGGCTTCGCCGTTTCCCGCGAAGTTCATCGAGCCGGACGCATCGACGACGAAGTAGGCGCGGAGGTTGGTATCGGCCTCGAATTCCTTGATGTAAAACCGGTCCGAGCGGGCGAAGGCCTTCCAATCTAACCGCCGGGTGTCATCGCCGGGGACGTATTTCCTGTATTCCGCAAACTCAACGGACGACCCACGGTGCGGTGAGCGATGCTTGCCCGCGACGTTTCCTAACATCGGCACCCGCGACTCGATGGGCAACGAGCCAAGGCGGGAGAGCAGGGTGTTGTCGATGAAGGAGTGGCTCATGGTCCGAGGAGTCGGGTGGTGCTGGCCGTGAGGGTGTTCATCTGGCGGATGGCGATGGCGTTGAGCTTGATGAGGCGGGTGGCCGACGGAAGTTGCATGTGGATGAACTCAGCGTTGAGGCTTTCCAGATTGGCCAGCACGAGGAGTTGTTCGATGGTGGCATGATCGCGCATGTTGCCGTCGAGCTCTGGATTGGCGTCGCGCCACTGTTTTGCGGTCAGGCCGAAAAGGGCGACATTGAGGAGGTCCGCCTCGGAGGCGTAAGTGATCGCGGCTTGGACAGGGGTGATCTCTGGCGGAATCAGGTTGGACTTAATGGCATCGGTGTGGATGCGGTAGTTGAGCTTGGAGAGGGTGCGATTGAGGTTCCAGGCGAGGGAGAGGCGGCGGTTCTCGTCGTCCTTGAGGCGTTGGAATTCTTTGATGAGGTAAATTTTAAATTCGGGGCTGATCCACATGCCGAATTCAAAGGCGACGTCCTTGTGGGCGTAAGTGCCTCCGTATCTACCGGCGCTTGCCTTGAGTCCGATGGCACCGGTTTTCTCGACCCATTCCTTGACGCTGAGTTTATAGCTGTTGAGACCGGCCTGGCTTTTAATTGTGGCGAATTCGCCGGAATTAAAATTGGGGTTGTAAACGGCTTCCCAGACACCAAGAAACTCGATGGTGTTCCGATTTCTGAGCCAGTCAGAGATGAAAAAATCCCCATCCTTGGCCTTGAGCATGTCAGTCAGGGAAATGAAGTCACCGCCCGGAGTGCTCAGAATCGAGATTTCTGCTCCTTGGACCTTGATGCTAGACTTCGTAGTTTTTTTCATGGGAGAGAAATTTCAACTCATGTCTGATTTATTCGCGATCCAGATGATGAGGCCCAGAATCGCAATGATAGCTACGCTGAGGAATCCGAAGCCGATGGTGAATTGTCCCGCTAGAACAAGGGTTCCGATGGCAAAAATGGTAATCGGAAGCTTTCGGTTATGATTGATCAAGCTAACAATCACTCCTGCGAGCCATACGCCGATAACTATAAAAACCATGGGTGAAAATGGTGGTAAGTGGATGGTGATTCACTCTTCTCTCATCTCCTTGATCAACCGTTCGACGATCTTCTTCGAGGTCATCCCTTGCGATTCGGCGGAGAAATTCGTGATGACGCGGTGGGTGAGCACCGACGAGGCGATTGCCTCAAGGTCTTCTAACGTTGCCATGTAAGCACCGCGCAGGGCCGCGCGGGATTTTGCGCCGAGGATTAAATACTGCACGGCGCGCGGCCCGGCACCCCAGCCGACGGTGTCCTTGATCCATTGTGGCGACTCGGGTTCGCCGGGGCGGGTCTTGCGGACGATTCTAACAGCGTAATCGTAGAGGTGCTCGGGGACTGGGACGCGGCGGACGAGTTGTTGGAAGGCGATGACTTTTTCGCCATCCAGCAAGTGGTTGAGAACTTGGCGCGCGGTGCCGGTGGTAGCGCGGGCGATTTCCTTTTCCTCGGCGGACGACGGATAGCCGACTTCGATGAGAAACATGAACCGGTCAAGTTGGGCTTCCGGCAGCGGATAGGTGCCTTCCTGCTCGATCGGGTTTTGAGTCGCTAGGACGAAAAACGGTGGTTGCAGCGTGTAGGTCGTGCCGAGGACGGTGACCTTATTTTCCTGCATCGCCTCTAACATGGCGGACTGGGTTTTCGCCGGGGCACGATTAATTTCGTCGGCGAGCACGATGTTCGCGAACACCGGCCCCTTGATGAACTCAAACTCACGTCGCCCACCGACGCCGGATTCTTGGATGATGTCGGTGCCGGTGATGTCGGCCGGCATCAGGTCGGGCGTGAACTGAATCCGGTTGAAGGAAAGGTCGAAGGTCTGGGCGACTGACGATACCAGCAGTGTCTTCGCAAGGCCGGGAACTCCCATCAGCAAGGCATGGCCGCGGGCGAAAAGGCAGATCGCGAGCTGCTCGATGACTTGCTCCTGGCCGACGATGGCTTTCGCGAGCTCGGCACGGAATGCTTGGTAGGTTTTTCCGAGTTCGTCGATGGCGGCAACGTCATCGGGTGGGAGCTGATTGCTGAAGTCGCTATGGGATTCCATGAGTGATAGTAGGTGCTCGCGAAACTAAGAGGCGTCCTTACTTTGTCCAGACGGGATCTCGCAGAATTCCAAGCACTCGGAGGGTTCCGCTTGATCGGTGGAAACGGTGTTGCGGGTGAATTCCGCTCAAAGCGGTTGAGGTCAAGCAGCCCGTGAGCTTACCGGAAAAATAGCGTTGGACGGCTGATCCAAATCTGGTTGTTAATGAGTTACTGCAATTGGCTTTTATGAAATTCCTCCTGATCCCCACCGTCGGGTCGGCCATTCTGGCTGGCATCTCTCTCGTCACCCCGGCTTTTGCCACGGTGAATATCGACTACGTCACCATCGGTGATGCAGGAAATGCAGCGGATCCCTTGACCGGCAGCCTCTACGGCGCAGTCGCTTACGACTACAAGATCGCGAAAAACGAGACAACCATCGCGCAATACGCCGAGTTCCTTAACGCGGTGGCAAAGACGGACAGCTACGGGCTTTACACCGCCAGCATGACCGATAGCCACATCAACGGCATCAGCCAGAGTGGAGTTTCCGGCAGTTTTACCTATTCGGTGGCGACGGGCAGCGCGAACAGGCCGATCACCTTTGTGAGCTGGTTCGATGCCGCGCGTTTCAGCAACTGGCTACAGAATGGCCAGCAAACAGGCTTGGGTGCCGCCCTCACTGCGGAGACGGGAGCTTACACGCTCAATGGAGCCACCAGTGGAATCATCCTCAAAAACGTTGGAGCCACCGTCTGGATCCCGACCGAAGACGAGTGGTATAAGGCGGCATATTTTGACCCAAACCAAGGCGGCCTGGGCGTCGGTGGCTACTGGCAGCTGGCCAACCAGAGCAATACAGGCGCGGGAAATACCATCGGCGTGGCGAACTCGGCGAACTATTTTGACGGCGATTTCGTGGGTTCTGGCAACGCGATCTATCCGACGGGAAATGGCCTCACGGATGTCGGCGCGTATGGTCTCAATTCGGCGAGTGCGTATGGGACCAACGACCAGACAGGAAATGTTTATGAATGGAACGACGCCGTCATCTCCGACTCGATGCGCGGGCGGCGTGGGGGGGCTTGGTGGAGCCTCGGCTACAACCTGTTTTCATCAAGCCGCTACGACTCCGGCCCGTGGGGCGAGTATGACGACTTCGGCTTCCGTGTAGCCAGTGTCCCTGAGCCAACATCGATCCTCCTCACCATGCTTGCAGGCGGAGTGATGCTAATCCGCCGGAAACGCTAATCAGTTGGCGGAACAAGTGCTGTAAGTGTGTTTTCCGGTGCGGTTGCCGGCTGGCCACGCGCTTTAATCAATCTTGGTGGGTGACCAACGAACAGCTGCGGAGTAAAACCGAGAAAATTTCCATTTACCACTTGCCAGCCCACCGCGCTCTGCTAAATCACCCGCCCCGCGGAGTCGCCGGAGCAATCCGGACATCCTCTCGGGGTCACGCGAAATCACGCACATCATGGCACGTATCCTAGGCATTGAAATTCCCAATGAGAAGCGCATCGAAGCTTCTCTGCCCTACATGTTTGGCATCG
>JAYTLO010000360.1:0-83833 GCA_043729385.1 Akkermansiaceae bacterium | reverse complement strand
CGCCGGCCATCAGGACGCCCCCGAAGCCGCAACCCCGGAAGCCGCATGAACCGCGACATCCCCCGGCGCGGCGATTTGGGGAAGCCTCTGTTGCAGGCTCCGCACTTCACTCCGCTACGCTCCGTTGCGTGCTGCGCCTTCCACTCCAGCTTCCCCAAATCGAGTCCCTCGCCACTCCATCCTTGATCCCCAATCCATGATCTCCTATCCCTTTCCCGCACCCCGCCATCATAGCTTAGTTTAGCTCCCAAGTGGCCGGACTTTCGGATCCGCCTCAATCCGCCATGCCAGATTCAATTTCCAAACGCGCGGCCGAGGATCGCTATCGCGAGTGGGTGACGAATCCGCTCCTGAAGTTCTTTTCAAACAACATGAAGAAATCCGGAATGCACCCAACAATAAAGGGCGCGGTCAAGGATGCGGGACTGGTCCTACAACCACTCTGACTCGTAGTCGTCAATTGACTCCGACTTGGGATAGAGTTTGCGGCACCCCCTAAAATAATCCGGAGTATCTGCTCTCGGTGTCGGGGTATGAAGATACCCAAAGCGCACAATTCCTGAATACGAAAAATCTACGTGGCCAGTAAAAATGCCCTCCGCGACTTTGAGCGACTCACAGCCGAAGAATGAAGCCGCGAGTCCCTGACGATTCGGCATCCCAATAGTGAGGTCGCCAATTCTTTCCACCCCTGAAAAATCAAATCTAACGACACCCGGATAAGTCCCTTCGGCGATTGCAAGCGAGGGGCAGGAGTAGAAAGATGCAGCAGTCCCATTTTTGTTTGCCTGAGTAATGGTGAGTCCGTCGATTCTTGCCAAACCGCAGCTAGCGAAAGCGACGTGCCCGTGGTATGTTCCGTTGGCAACTCCAAGAGCTTTACAGTCCTCGAACCACGCGGTCTCACCGAGACCATTGTCGCCGACGAAGTGCAATAAAGGAGATAGATGGGTTATCGGTGAGTCTGTCAAATAGCAGTAGTCAATTACCGCAACAGGCTTAGTTAGGTCGCCAGCCCATGCGGGATTACGGCTCACGCGGCGCGCGAACTCTTGCGAGGTGATCGTTTCTTCGAATTGGTATTTCATTTACGGAAAAGGATTAGCGTTGCGTTCAAAATCCGCCGAGCGGCTGGCTGCCGGTAAAACGTCGATGAGAATTGGCATCTATCGAGGAGGTTTCCCTTACCTTCTGCCTCAGGCTTCAGCGGGCCGCGTGGGGGGAAAATGTTTCAAGGGGAAATTGAAAGGTATGCCGCAAAGCAACTCCAATTCACGGATCACACTTGGCCAGTCGTTTTCGTAAGTTAGTTTCCAAACTTCGTGAAAGTCGATGAGCGAGTCCTGGACCTCCTCAGAATAAGCTTCCATGGTGGTGTTATCAAAACACAGCCCAGCCATTTCGACTGTGTAACTCAGTAACAACGCCTTTACTTTTGGACAGGCGGACACTCTGACCTGAAAAGCCGTATCAGGGCTGGCGGAAGCGCATTTACGGAGAATCTTCTCTGGAATTTTATCGAGAGCAAGCTGGAGAAGCATTTCGGGATAATCCTCCGCCACATGGTCCAGTTGTGCCCCCGTCAATTGGTCAAGGACGTAGCGTACAGCACCCTCTGGGCAGGCGGCAATGCACCTGTCCAGTTGACAGCGAGAAAGCCGGGCGCTGAGGCGTTTGAGGGTGAGGAAAGGGTATTGGATAGTGCACTGTTCGATTAGTGTTTCGTCAACGTGACCGGAAACGTGGTAGATGAGGTCTTCTAAGGCGTGGGACTTCCACTCGGCAATTTGGGTATTGATACATTCCGTAATAAGCGGGGTGTGAGGGGAGCGAATCCACTCCTCGAAACCAGCGTGCCAAAGGCCGGCATCGACTATGCGGTTCGTCTTTTTCATTGAAATTTCGGCCCATAGCCTCGCCACCGAATCGTGGGTCCAGTTGGGACTCGTTTGCTCGGCGACGAAAAAGCGGTTAATCCGGAAAACTGCAAACTGTGATTCTTCTTCCGGGCAAGTCTCTAGTCCGAAAACAACCACGTCACCTTGCCTGACTTTGATGGTGCCAACAACCAAACCCGTGACTGTCGGGGCGACCACGAAACCTAGTTCTTTGGCCTGGTTCCCCGCTTCATCTACGTAAAGGCGGAATAGCGAGATCGTGAGGTCCTCGCCGGGCGGGCGTTGGCCAAGGAAGTTCATCCGCCCAATTGGGCCTTTTTTGGCGAAGAGCTCGAGTTTCAATGGTTTGCTGAAATTTTGTTTCATGATTGTAGCGATGAGAGGTGAATTAATTTTTGCTGTCGCCTTTGGAGCGTTTGCCCGATTTCTGTTTACCCGACCGCTCACCCAAGAGGTTTCGTGGAGCAAGTTTCCCGCAGGGGCAATTGGAACGGCAGTTGTGCGATTTCCCAATACCTGAAAGGAGAAACGCTAAAATGGCACCTTTGGAGATTCGGACGGACTTAGGTCCAACCTTTTGTGATTCTAAGGGGTCAGTTTTGTATTTTTCGTATCGTTTGATGGAGGGCACCGAGCAATTGAGGATGATGGCGGCTTCAGTGCGGGTTAACAGCGGTGTAGATAGATCGTTCAGTTCCATGGTTTGTTTCTAGGTGCTACAGGTAGCTTAGGCAAGTAAAAAAGGATATAAAAATCCAAAAAAGTAAAAAAGAAAACCGAAAAATGAGATTTATGTTGTTTTTGGGTACTTGGCTGACATGCTGAAAAGCATGTCTGCAATAATAGCTGAGCATCCAATCAAGCGAATCCGAGAATCGTTAAAAGAAACACCAGAAGAATTCGGTCTTCGTGGGTTTTCCAGCAGTCAAGGCTTCGCCAGTTGGCTGGGTCGGTCTTCCAGCCTGATCAGAAATGTGGAGTGCGGAATCAAGCCCAACTGGGAAAAGCTGGCAAAGCTGGTGGAGTCCAAGACAGGAGTTTCCTATGAATGGATGTTGAGTTCGCCTTCACCCGGGGAGCCCATAATGGGGATAGACGGAAAACATTGGAGCCCAATCGAGCACTTGGATCCACTTGCAGGAGCCGAAGGGTGTCCAAACTGGAGATTGTTGCTAATGACGAGCCCGAAAAGTCTGGTGAGGCTGGCTGCAATAATGGCTGAAACTAAAATGGCCATTGATCTTTTGCCCAAGGGCATCTCGACGAACAGAGCCTCAAATGACGCCATAGATTTCTTCGCGGGATTCCTAAAGTTGCTAGAATCCTTCGGGGCTTTCAAGGATACGGTTTTTATGGATGCCCTCGCCAAAGCCTTTGAAAGGGAAACCCCGCTTTTCTGGGAGAAAATGTGGCCAAAGGGGGCACATAAAGAAGGGGCCCATAGCCAGCGCTCGACAAGCGGCAAAGATCAGGAACTGGCCAAAAAGGTCGAGGGTCAGGGCGTTCGTTCAAAAACGCGGATTATTTTTGACGACGACCCGTAGCTTCGTCCCGAGGCGTGATTCGAAGCATAAACCGATCTGGGGCTGGGAGATCTCAGCTTAGGCCGGTGGTGATATCTCCCTTGGAACTTACGTAAAAAGCGGCGGTGGTGGCGATGGAGCTGTGGCGGAGAAAATTCTTGGCCTCGTTAAGGTCATGCTGTTGATTTACCAACGTTCCTGCTTCCTTGCGGAGTTCATGCACGGGTTTGGCAATGTCGGCAAATGGCCTGATGCCGCGTTCCTCGTAATTCCTCAACCAGACGATGAGACCTTCGTGGTATACATCGGCACGATAGGGCTTCTCTTTCACTTCAGCTGACTCAGGAGGAGGGGAGCTCTTTATAAACCAAGTCCCCTTGGTTCGCTTGAGCATTTGGCCAAGAACTTTAGCAGCAGCTGCGCTCACGCGCACTTCCGCCTCCGACGATGACGACTTAGGTTGGAATGTTTCGTGAGTCCGGATGGAAATTCTCCCGGCGGTGGCCGAGATGTCCTGAACTCGAAGTTTGTCGATTTCATTGTACCGCAGGCCGGCTACCAACGCGAGGTAGAGGATCTTCCATTGTTCAAAACGACTTACCGCATCCTCATCCATCACCACTCCTGCGGGAGATCCCAATCCTTCGGCGGCGGATTCAAGAAGGAGCTTCGCGTCGAATCTGCTGGTGTATCCCGGCGAATATTTGGCGGGCAGCTTTAATCCGTGAAATGGGACATAGCGAATATCGTCTTCCTCGATTCCTACCGCTTCCAAGAGCTGTTTCGAAAAAAGAGCTTTGGCATTTGTGACGAGTGATCGGATCGTATTCAGTGCTCTCCCGGATTTCACCATATCCAACTTCCTCGCTTTATCGATGCGGACCTCAACCCACGCTTGGAGTTTTTTCTTCGTCAAATCGGAGATTTTGAAGGCGTCAATGTTGGCTCGTTGTTCGGGTTTTCGCGCGCGGCTCATTCCGAGGATCTCGCTGACGATGGTCCGCATTGATTCGGCATATTTTTGGACCGATTTCTGACGCACGTGAGTCTTCTGTATTGCCAAATCAATCCACTCTCCAACGGTCGGATTTTTTGACAGTCCTGCGGAGACCGGGACTGGCAGCGCACCTGATTCGTCGGCAGGCCAGCCGGTGGTAAGGACATTCAAGTAGAAATCAGTGGCTTCACGGGCGGCTTCTTCCCGGATGCTGGAGTCCAGCCGAACCTTTTTGCGGATGCCGTGGACGCTTATCCTCACGAAATAAGTGGCGGACTTCCATCCGGCCTTTTCTTCCAGATAGATTTTATTCGACCAGTAAACGGCGGTTGTTTTCGATGCGGAGCGAGATGGTTTCTTCGCAATGTCTTTATGTTTTTTATTCATAATTTTCCGGCCATTTTCCGGCCACTTTTTCGGGGTAGGTATGGTACAATTTGATCCGGTGTGCAATTGAAAAGTTTTGCAATAAACACATAATCAGTATGTTGAATGGTTCACATGGGGTCACATCGGATCACAAGTAGGTGAACTCTATAAGACTAAGGATCTAGTAGGGTAACCTGTGGAGGTTCGAGTCCTCTTTCGAGCACTTTCTTTTGAGTCACAACGAGTCCCGAAGCTGCAAAGCCTCGGGATTTTTTGTTGGGGGAAACTCAAGGGGCGGGGTCCGCTATTTCACGCCCCATTGGTTGTCGGGCTGCGGGCCGAGGGTGATTTCTAGCAATCCACCTCGTAGCAGTTCGGCTGATGGGATGGAGAATCCTTGGATGGATTTCCCCTCGAAGCGTGCCGTGCGGATGTAGGGATCGCCCGGATTTTCGCGGCGGGTCTTGATGGTTAGAAAACGGCCTCCACCCAAATCCACGCGGACATCGTCGAATAGGGGTGCGGTGAGTTCCCAATCCGCCTGCTGGCCGACCCCGCCCTGCACGTCGAAGAGGCCGATGGAGATGAGCGCACTGAGTGCTCCGAGTTGGCCTTGGTCTTCATCGCCATTGTAGCCGCCAGCGGGCGCGGGCGAGGAGAACATCGCCTGATGGACGCGGCGCACCCAATATTGCGTGAGCCATGGCGCACCGGCGTGGCTGAAAAGATGAGCCATGCCGCCGGAAGGTTGATTTCCATACTCGACCCAGCCGCGCGAATGCCCGCCGTGCGGGGTGCGAAAATTCTGCTGCTCGGAGCGGAGAAAACTGCCGTTTAGGCGCTCGATGAATTTCTCCCTGTCGCCCATGAGTTCGATCAACGCCGCCGGATCGTGCGGCACATGGTAGGACCAGCACGCCGAGTTTCCTTCGATGAATCCGGGCGATTGTTTGTCATCCTCGGCGACCGCCTTGAAATCTGCCATCCACGATCCATCGGCGTGGCGCGGACGCATCCAGCCGGATTCCGCGTCGAAGACGTTGCGGAAATTTTGCGCGCGTTTGGAGAAAAATTCCGCGTCGTTCGTCTCGCCTGCAAGCCGGGCGAGCTGCGCGAGACAGGCGTCCTGCCAGGCATACTCCAGTGTTAGAGCCGTGCCGCCGCTGTGCCAGCCGGTGGTCCGCTGTTGGACTTCCACGGGCACGTAGCCGAGTTTTGCGTAGTCCGGCATTCCGCCGCCGGTGGGTTCCAGGCTTGCCTCGTAGCCGCTGCGGTCGCGCACGCCGCCGGGAAACGCGTTCTTCCGCGCCACGGCGTAGGCCGCTTTGATATCGAACTCCGCGCGTCCTTGGCAGGCCAGCGTTGCTAGAAATGGCGTCGTCGGATCGCCGGTCATCACGTAGCTGTCCCGGCCGCCCCACACGCCGCGCGGCAGCACGCCGTTGTGGCGGGCGTATTCTAGAAAACTCTCCGCCACGTCCTTCGCCACGGCCGGATATGCCAGCGCCCAGAGCAGGTTGAGATTCCATTGCGATCCCCACAGGCCGTCCATATCTAGCAGGTTGAAAGCGGGTTTTCCATCGGCGGTTAGAGGCAGCGTGCGGACCACCGGCGAGGCACCGGCGCGGTCGGTGTAGCGGCCATCCACGTCGTTGTAGATCCGCTTGCCCACGCCCATGCGGAAGAGGTCGGTGTAAAATTTCCGCCGTTGGTCCAGCGTTCCGCCGCCGACACGGATGCGGCCGACATGCTCATTCCACGCGTCGCGCGCGGCGGTGGCGGTCGCGTCGAAATCCCAGCCAGGCAGCTCGGTTGTTAGGTTTTTCCGCGCCTGTTCCACGCTGACATAAGAGAGCGCCACCTTGAGTTGGATTTGATCGCCATCCTTGAGATCCGCGAAGGTCAGATGGACGCCGGTTTGGATTCCTGAAATCCGCCCGTCTGGTAGCTCCACGAGTTCGCGTGCGCCGTCCGCGCCGGGTCGCCAACCGCCGATGCTAGCCATCGGGCGGTCGATTTGTGCCACGAAATACGCGGTGCAGGGCACCTTGCGACGGTGCGTGGGTGACATCACGACCTCGCCGGTGATTTCCGTGGGCGAGACGCGTGCCGCCGCCGCGTGCTCGATGCCGGTCATGCCGATGGCCGAACCGAGATCGAATAACAGATGGGCCTCAGCCGCTGCCGGAAACGTGTAACGATGGAATCCCACGCGAGTGGTGGCGGTGAGTTCCGCGATGATTTTGCGATCCGTTAATTCGAGCCGGTGGTAGCCGGGGCGGACGATTTCCGTCTCGCGGGAAAAGGTCGCGCGGTTTGCCTCCATCCCGAGCTGGCCACGACACTGCCCCACGGCGGGCATCACCGGGATGCCAGCGAGCTGGATGTTGTGGATGTGGCTGAAGCAGAGGATTTGCGTGTCCGGGTAGCGGTAGCCGCTGTTCCAGAGTTCGCCGTGTTTGGTGTCTGGACTTAGCGAGACCATGCCGAAGGGCAATGAAGCGGCGGCGAAATAATCGAAGCGCGGCTCCACAGTTCCAGCCAGTGGCGCGACCAAATCGACTGGTTCCTCCGCGCGGCTCAAGCCGATGATGGCTAACAGCCACCCGAATAAAATGACTCCGGGCCTCATCACGCCAAGTATTTCAACACCGCTTCCGTCCGGGACCGGACGTGGAGTTTTTCGTAAATATTCTTCAAGTGCGTCTGCGCGGTGAAGTAGCTGATGCCGAGCTTGTCGGAGATTTCCTTGGTGACGTATCCTTGGGCGAGGAGCTTGAGAATTTCCTCCTCGCGCGGGGTGAGTTTAGCCTCCTCAGCGGCCTTGAAACGGGCCGGTCGGCGGAACGATTGCACCACCTTGCGGGCGACCTCGCTGGTCATCGGTGAGCCGCCATTGCGGACTTCGATGATGCCTTCTAGCAGTTGCTCGGGAGAGGTGCGCTTGAGCAGGTAGCCGCTCGCTCCAGCTTCGAGAGCCTCAAAAATCCGGTCGGAATCCTCATACACCGTGAGAATGAGCACCTGCTGGCGAGGATTGCGGGTCCGCAGCAAGCGCGTGCATTCGATGCCCGACATGCCGGGCAGGTTGATGTCCATGAGCACGACGTCCGGCTTGAGGATGGGAATTTCGCGCAGCGCGTCCTCGGCGTTGGCGTAGGTGCACATGCATTCAAATGAAGGTGCGGCCTCAATGATTTCGCACCATGAGCCGCGCAGTTCGGCATGGTCCTCGACGATGGCGACGGTGATTTTTGGCAGGCTGGGTGCTTGTTCCTTCATCGATTCATAACGGATTCCAAAATATGTCCGGTGAGTGTGAAATGGAATCCCTCAATTAAGGTATGGCGGTGTCATTTCATGGCCGACCATGGCAAGACGAAGGTGACGGTGGAACCCTCGCCCGGAGTGCTGACGATGTCGAATGCCCCCCCGGCATCGGTCATGCGCTGGCGCATGGAGTCAAGTCCGGTGCGGCCGCGAGTGTCAGCGGTGGGATTGAAACCTTGGCCGTCGTCAGAGACTTCGAAGAGCAGTGATTCCGCGCCGCATTCGATGCGCAGGCGAATCAGTCCGGCACTGGAGTGCTTGATCACGTTGTGGACCGCCTCTTTCACGGCGAGCAGCAAATTGTGGCGGACCTTGGCTCCGAGGGGCGTCGCTTCGAAGTCGTCCGGTATTTCAAGACGGCAGCGGATGCCGGCATCACGCGCGAGATCCTGCGCCATCTGGCAAAGGTAGCTGACCGTGACGGGCAGCGTGTCGTTTTTCGGGTTGACGGTCCAGACGATGGCATCGAGGGCGCGGACCGCCTCGCGGGCTTGGCTGCTGATGCGCTCGAACTGTTCCTCCATTTGCGCCGAATCGTGCCCGCCGCGGCGGCCGAGGTCGCCTAACAAGGTGATTTGTGTGAGCGAGGAGCCGACGTCGTCGTGGATGTCTCGCGCGATGCGGGAGCGCTCCACCCAGCGAGTCTCGCGTCCCACCTTGTCGCGGATGATTTCGGTTTGCGAAATGACGCGGCGGCGCAGCGAGAAAACCCACGCGGCGCTCAGGGAAAGCACGGCGGCGAGTGCTCCGGCGAGGGCGAGCAGACGACCCGTAGTCCACCACGGCGATGAGCGGCGGATGACGATGTCTTCCGGCGTGCGCAACGTCAGCCGGATGTCGCTTAAGCTAACTGTGCCGGTGGCCAGCATCATCCCGCGGAGCTCGACCACGCCGGAGAGTTCGAGCTGGGTGCCGGGCGCGAGGGTTTCTGATAGCGTGCGGCGTTGGGTTTGATCGAACGATCCGGAGAGCACGACTTCGACGACTTTTTCCCCGGACTCGACGAACAGAATGCCTGCTGCGGCTTCGAGGCCGTTGCGGATCACTAGGCCACGAATGCGGACGAGGTCGCTATCGCTGCCGCTGCGGAGCAGTTCGGGGACGTCCATGTCCAGTGGCTTGGGCGCGGTCTCTCTGCCGAGCGAGCGGGCCACAGACTCGCGCAACGCCACATGTTTATTGGCGAGCACCGGATAGCCCACCACGGCGAGGCGATCTCCTATATTGAAATTCCCCTCGACGATTTCCACCTGCATGGCTCCCTGGTTGGTGCGCAGGTGGACGAGGTTCACCTTGTTTCCCCACTGCTGGCAGAGGACCACGCCCTCCACGCGCACGCGGTCGTATGGATCATCAAGGCCGGGCCGCCCGAGCTCGGCGAGGCTGCGCGTGGGCCGGTCGAAGGGATCGGCCAGGTGCGGACGGGTGATTTCAAAGGCTGCGGGTTCGCTCACGAAGAGGAGTTCCCCGATCCGCTGGCCACGGTTGTTGTAGATGGCCTCGCAGACACCGGTGCAGCGGACCCGCGCGTGGAGAAATTCCAACGGCGGCGGGCGGTCCGGCTGCCAGGGCATCAACCAAGTGAAGTGCCCGGACGGCGTGGCGACATCAAAGCGGAGCCACGAACCGCCGCCCCGTTCGGAGGTGACTTCGATGCGGAAAATGGAGGCCTCCATGGTCACGCGATGGCCGTCGAGTTCACCAGTGCGGATCTGCTCGGCGCCGAGTGGCAAGCCGGGAGGGATGGCTTCATTTCCTAACAATTTCAGGGAATCTGCAGAAACGATCACGCCGGGGATGGGCCGGGTTTCATCCACCCGTCCGCTCACTTCGATCTTGCGCCCAGGCACAAGTCCCTCGATGGCTGGCAGTCCGCGCAGCTCGATACCGCCCTCGCCGTCCCCGAGGTAGGTCAATCCGCTGGCGGAATCCCGGAACGTGATCACCCCGCGAAGAGTGACTTCTGGCCGGGTGCGCAGCAGGTCGTCCGGCAGTTCGCGGATCGACTGGATCGAACCCGCGATGGCCGGGGTGGCCACCGCATCCGGCTGCCCCATGCTCAATTGGACGGCCGCGATGGCGAAAAGGAATCCGGTATGGATGGCGCTCATCAGGTGAGTGTTATCGTAGGCGACCGCGAGCCGGATGGAAATCTGAATTTAGTCCCCTGCCTACCAACCGGCAACGCATGCGCATCAAGCTGATGTTAGGTTCTCCGGAAAAAGCAGCCCAAGGAGCGGCGGAACGTGTCCGCCGATGTCAATGGGAAGCCAATGAGGAGAGCGAAGCGCTTTTAATTGTCACCTCATGGTCTGGGCGATCATGCATCGCCCCAAGGAGCGGCGGAACGTGTCCGCCGATGTCCTTGGGGAGCCAATGAGGTGAGCGAAGCGCTTTTCATTGGCACCTCATGGTCTGGGCGATCGTGCATCGCCCCAAGGAGCGGCGGAACATGTCCGCCGATGTCCATGGATTGCCAATGATCTGAGCGAAGCGCTTTCCATTGGCATCTCATGGGCTGGGCGATCATGCATCGCCCCAAGGAGCGGCGGAACATGTCCGCCGATGCCCATGGGAAGCCAATGATCAGAGCGAAGCGCTTTTCATTGGCGCCTCATGGGCTGGGCGATCGTGTATCGCCCCTCCTGTCATGACAGCAATCGTTGGACCCATGGAGCCTCATCGAGCAGGAAACACCCCTCAGCCAGCTTGGCTTTCAGCGGATTCCGCCGGATGTGTCTGGCAACATTGAGGAAGTGGTCCCAATCCCGGATCAGGCGGTCAAAATAATCCTTTTGCCATAGGGAACCCGTGTCTCCGGATGCCTTGTGGATCCGCGTGGCGCTGAAACGTTTCCACCCGGCAATCGCGCTGGAAAGCGACTTGCCCTCAAGTGGGGATACGAGAATATGAACGTGGTTTGGCATGATCACATACGAGTGAAGTAGATAATCCATGTGGTTGCGCCGCGAGAGAGTGTCCGCTGTGATCTGCGCATTCTCTCGCACAGCCAGAAGACAGGAGCCATGCCCGGCATCGAGAATCTGGTCGATGCGCGTAGAGAACTGTTTGTCATACCACGTTTCCGTGGCCGGACTCCATGGCTTTGGATTCACGCTCAGCCACTGTTCGCGTTCCCGCCGCCATTTGCTTAGGAGCACCGTAGGAAGAGAGTCCGCCAGCCGGAAGCTAATGAAGCAGGCGGCCTTTTCCAGGTGCCAGTGAGGCAGCCGGTTGCGGAATTCCTGAATCTCCGAAAACTCGCCGAGAAAGCGCAATTCTGGATATGCGGAAGGATCGGGGTTCATCAAAAAAGCGTGCCAAGGCGGCGATGGCGCGTCAAGGAGCGGCGGAACATGTCCGCCGATGTGCATGGGGAGCCAATGGGGAGAGCGAAGCGCTTTTCATTGGCATCTCATGGACTGGGCGATCATGCATCGCCCCAAGGAGCGGCGGAACATGTCCGCCGATGTCCATGGGAAGCCAATGATCTGAGCGAAGCGCTTTTCATTGGCATCTCATGGGCTGGGCGATCGTGCATCGCCCCTAGGAGCGGCGGAACATGTCCGCCGATGCCCATGAATTGCCAATGAGGTGAGCGAAGCGCTTTTCATTGTCACCTCATGGGCTGGGCGATCATGCATCGCCCCTCCTTGCGGCGGAACGTGTCCGCCGATGCCCATGGGGAGCCAATGATCTGAGCGAAGCGCTTTTCATTGGCACCTCATGGACTGGGCGATCGTGCATCGCCCCTCCTTGTGTTACGAATCTGGACCAATCGTCCTGTTAGGGATCAAGAAGTCGGGGAAATGAGCGGTTTTACTTCTTCTTCTTGGCGTCTTCGGCGGCGTCGCGTTCGGCTTTGCTGATCCACGGGGTGGTGTCCACGCGCTCGAAGCCGGTGTTGCCCTCGACTTTGGCGTTGCCTTGGTTGGTGATGACATAGGCACCGTCCTTGGTGTAGCTCGGCCCTTGGGTGCGGTTACCCGTGATGAGGTTGTTAGAGCTGTCCTTCGAGCCGTCGATGATGATGCCGCTGCCACCGACGATGTTGTTGATGACCTTCACGTTTTTCGTGGGGAAGGCGTCGTTGGTGCGGTTCGAGCAAACAAAGATGGCGGGCAGGGAACCGGCGTTTTTCGCCAGGATAATTTCATTTCCTTCGACCAGCAACCCGTCGATGCCGGCGGTCTTGTAGAGCGAAAGGTAGGCATTGCCGCGGTTTCCAGTCATGATGGAATCCTTGATGGTGCAGTTCGCGTGGTCCTCGTGCATGAGGCCCTCGCCATCGTTGATGTAGTAAGCGCGGTCGAAGGCCCAGTTGCGGTAAACTTCGAAGTCGTTGTTAGAAACCGTCCACCGCCAGCCGCGGATTTCCATGGCGCGGTTATCGTTAGTCGAGGCTCCGCCGGTGCGGTCGCGGCCGGTGGCAGTGGGGCGCCAGACATCTTTGGCGAAGCGGATCACGTTGTCCGAGCAGACGGTGCCGTCACCGGAAAATCCGATGGCGCAGCGGCCGGTGCTGTAAACGTAGTTGCCCACAATCACGACGCCCTTGCGGAAGCCGAGTGGGTGGGTTTCCGGCGTGCCATCCGGGCCTACGCCGCCGGCACCACCGAGGCTTTCGTGGTTGGCGTAGATGCCGGTGCGGTTGTCGAAATCGAAGGGCACGCCATTCAGTTCCACCGGCACCTTGCCCTTGCCGCGCTCGTGGGCGAGCACGATGAAGCCGTCCATTTTGAAATCATCCTCGCCGCTCTTGGGAAGGCGGTTGTGGGAAATAAGGAGGTTTTCCGCACTCTTCGCATCGATGGCCGCGCCGAATCGCCAGGTGTGGCGCTGCCAAGGTTTCTGGCCGATCGCCTTGTCCGGAATCGTCGGGTCTGCGAACGCGGTGTTGCGCAAAATGCAGCCGTGAACGATGCGGTTTTTCCCACAGGTGCCGTCCTCGGCCTGCTTCAGTAGGATGTGGCCGCGGTTGATGGCGAGGTGGACGACGCCGCAGTTAGAAGCCTTCGCTGGATCGGCGACCTCAATGGCTTTGAAGGCGGTGTCGATGGGCGTGCCGTCGCCCTCGGCCTTGTATTGGTATTTCGGAAACTCGAGTTTCGACCCGAGCTGATAGGTGTCCTTGCGTACGTCGCTTTCACCAGAGGGCGGTGCGCCGCGCAGGACGATGCCGTCCAACAGTAGGATCGATTCCTTGAAACGGTATTCGCCAGCCGGGAAAAACACCACGCCGCCACCTTTGGCGGCGAGATCCTTTTGCGCAGCGGCGAGTTTCGCATCGGCATCCGCTCCGGCGACGGTCGAGATGTCGATCACCTGCGACCACTTGATCGCTGCGGTCCACGGCTGCTTGATCGCGGCGGTGGGATCGTCGGTGGGAGCTGCGGAAATGAAAGCGGCGGGCGCGATGATGGCGAACAGGGTGAGATAGGTGTTATTCATGATTTAAGGAAGATGATGGGGTTTCGAAAGTGCGGCGGGTGGATCTCGGCAGCATGGGGATCATTTAGCTAGAGTGGTAATGGGGACGATTTCACTTCCGTCCATGAGCATGAGGTGGCCGTCGGAAACACCGCCGAACCTCGTCTGCGCGGAGTCTGGAGTGATCGGGGAACTCGTGGGTGTCGGCTCGCCGTCGTCACTGCGGGAGCGTGAGAAAACGAGCAGGCCGCGAGGATGGGCGACGAGTGCCGGCTCGCCAAGACCTGGCAGGTAGCTGGAAAACAGCAAGCGGGAGAGAGCGCCATCAAACACGGTGAGGAAAGCTCCCCCATACTTTGCGCCGTCGCCGGGATCCTTGCGGAAGGCGTTGGGGGTCTGGACCAGGCCGCTGGCGGCGCGTCCCCAGACGGCGAGCGCCCCGCCGGGCATCAGTTCGAGGTCTTCGAACGAGGTGTGGTTCGGGGCATTGCGGGCGCGGGCGTCCACGAAATTTCCTGGTAAAAAGGCGGCGAACCACGCGTGAGTCAGGGTTCTCTTGGCGGGGAAGTCCACCAGCATGACGTGGCCCAGGGAGTTCGCGCCTTTCATCCCCCAAGTCGCGTAGCCGAGCGGCGCGGGAGCCACGCCCTTCTCGCGCCAGTCGCCCACTTGGCGGGTGAAAACGCTGTTGCCACCGTCCGACCAACCGATCACGGCGGCGGTCCCATCTGGCCGGAATGCGACGCCGCGCACGCTGGAATCGGATTCCAGCGAGCCGCCGTCCGAGCCGATTTCCTTGGGATTCGGTTCCCAGTAACGGGCGGTGTCTTTGCCGTTCAGGTCGCTCTCGATCAGGAATGGCTGGCGGTAGGGTTCACGGTTGGTCCGGGTGTTGCGGTCGCCGCCGAAGTAGATTTTGCCATTGCTCGGATGGATGCCCACCCAGCGATCAACCTTGCCATCGGCACGGGTGTGGATGCGGCGGAGCGTCTCCCCATTTGGCGAAACCAAGTGCAGTCCACCGGCGGGGATGTAGATGTGGCCGCTGTCATCCAGCCACAGCCGACGCGGCGGGTTGCCAGCACCCTCAATGACGTGCGCCCAACGGATCGAGCCGTCCTTGGGGCTGATCGCGGCGATGAAGACATCCGCCGCCTGCTCGGCATCGCCATATTTCCAGATCTCCGAGCCGCCGGGATGGGTGCGGACGCTTGGCAGCTTACGGAATGCCGGACCGGCGCGTCCCGCAACGAGAATGGTGCCGCCATCCGGGGTGACCAGGCAGGTGGACAGGGCTGCGACGCCCCAGTCGAAGCGGACGAAGCTTTTGATTTCCTTCAACGAGGAATCATAGATGACAAAAAATCCGCCCAGATCCGGGTTGTCGCGGGAGAACTCGCCAGCCTTCCGGCGTTGCTCCGCCTTTTCCTTGAAAATAAAGGGATCCAGCCCGCGATGCTTCCCTGAGCCGATCACCTTGTCCACGCGGCCCGGCGGTAGCTTGGGTCCGGTGAGGTTTCCCGCAGCGACGATTTCTCCGCCGGCCAAGGTGCCGCCGCCGACGAACTCCTCGCCATCGGCACCGCCGAAGAAGGTGGCGGCGCGGAGTGCGAGATGCGGTCCTTGCGCGGCCTTCCGCGAGTAGTCCTCATGGCGGGATTCCGCCGCGATTTCTGCGATGGGGGACAACGCCAGTAGCCAAGTGAGCTTGGACAGCAGTCGGTGGGCGGGGTGGTGGCCTTTGAGTTTCATGAGTTGTCGCGGTGCTTCATCAAGGTGAGTGGTGGAAGAGTTTTTGGGAAGAAGCTCCATTGGCTGGGGCGTGATGCTGCTAGCGGGGAAATCACTCGGTGACATCCACAGTAAACGGCGTTCCCGTAGTTTCCCGACTCAGGAATCCCGGCGACGGCGCAGCAATCCTGCGCCGAGGAGTAACCCGGCCACCGCGCTGGTGGGTTCGGGAACGGCGCTGAAGTTCCAGGAAAGTGTGGTGCCGGTCATGCTGAACGAGCCGGTCGTCGGGGCGGCGATGGCCGTGTTGCCGTTATAGTATTGGAAACCTCCACCGAAGATATCGGTCCAGTTGGCCTTGACCGTCGTGCCGTCCGCACCGGTGAAAATATTCGTCCAGGTGTGGTTGTTGGCGGACCAGAATGCGTTGGAGAAGTTCGCTTCATTGATGACGATGCGGAAAATGGCATCGGTGGTGGCATTCACATCGCCGCCATCGAGGCCGGCGAGCGTGCCTGTGACGTCCACCGCATCATAGCCAGTGCCTCGAGTTTGGGTCGCAGCGCGGTCAATGTCCCAGGCGAAAATCGAAGCATCCGCGTAAGTCAGGTTTCCCGTAAATTTCTCGATGCCCGGACTGTTGCCGGGAGCGTGGATACCGCCTGCCAGGATGGTGGTGGCTCCAGCGATCGTTCCGCTGCCCCCGATTGTGGCTCCGGAATTGACCGTGACCGCGCCAGTGCCGGTGATGGAACCATTCACAAGCAGTGTGCCTGCGCTTACCGTTGTGACTCCGTCGTAGATCATCGTGCGGCCAGCAGCATATTCCAGCACTCCCGCGCCGGTCTTGTTGATGCCGACGCCCGGTTTGCTGCTGGAGATCACCGAATCAATCACCGCGCGGTCCGCCGTTGAGCCGGTATTGTCGAGCACGCGGATCTCACGCTGGCCGGTGAAGGTTGCCCCACTCGCTGCTAGGTCGATGTTGTCCAGCATCGTGACTTTGTTCTGCGAAACTGTGGAGTTCAGGATCAACGGAGCGTTGTTTGCCAGGAAGTTGGTAGTGCCGCCATCGCTGGTGGGCGCGCCGATGGTCATTGTCGGATCGATGGTGTAACCGGACCCGGCTGTAAGCATGGTGGCCGCTGTTACCACTCCGCCGGAGACTGTGATGGATGCGGTTGCTCCAGTTCCGCCACCGCCGGTGATGGCGACGACTTCTGATCCGTTATAGCCAGTTCCGCCAAAATAGATGTTGCTGGTTATCGAGACAGCCCCACCGATTGCCTTGAGCACTGCAACTTGAGAAACTGTCGAGCCACCCCAAACCAATGTGGAGATGCCACCGAGATCCACATTGATATCCGCGCCGTAGGCAGCAAAGCCGCCGCCATTCGCGCCGAAACGGATCGTGTTCGAACCACCTGACCCTCCGAGTGCGAGCGTGATATTGTCGGGAGAAGCAATCGTGCCGCCATTCACCGCGACGTTCGCAGCGCGGGTATTGATTTCGCCACTGGGAGTGAAGGCGAATACTCCATCGTTCACAAAAAGATTTCCCGCGATGTTATTGGCCGCATTGTCGTAGATCAACGCACCCGCGCCAGTTTTGCCGAGCTGGCGGGAGGTGCTTGTGAACGCACTCAGCGAGCCAGTCACTGTTAGCGAACCCGCATCTACTTGGATCGTCCCGGCCGTATTGGAGGATCCTCCTGGGTTGGTCACTACGCCAGCCCAAGTGTTGTTCCCTGACACGCTGCGAAGTCCCGCAGTCGGGCTAAATGCGATTGAAACCGTCTCTGCCGCGTAGGTGAGACCACCGCGGAGAGCCAGTGTTGCCCCGGCAGCGACCGTGGTGCTGCTCGCAGTCGTTCCCAAGGCGTTGGCATGATCGGCATAAAGCGTGACCCCGGCGTTAATCGTGGTCAATCCGCGGTAGGCGTTATTGCCACCTAAACTGACCTCTGGGGTGCCACTTGCGGCAGTGAACATCATTGCGCGAGTGGTACCACCGGATGATACATCGGTGATATTCGCAGCGAAGTTAAAGTCCAACCCGGAGGCGCTGTCGCTAATGAACGAGGTTCGATCAGCCGCTCCCATGTCCACGTTTCCAGTGATGGTCGAAACCATATTACCGTTGATGACCGCCCCATTGCCGGAATTATTTCCAGTCATTGTCCAAGTTCCCGCGCCGGTCTGCACCGTGCCGCCAGAGAGTGTGATCTTGTCGCTTCCAGAGTAGGCGAAGGATGCGTTGTTTCCATTCAGGTCGAGAAGCCCGGTAGCATTGACCACATAACGGGCACTGTTGCCCGCAACACCGGCTTGTAGCCATTTCACAGTTCCATTGACGATGGCATCTTGACTGTTGCCGATAGCGGCCACGTTTACCTTATCAATTTCCAGAGTGGTCCCTGCACCGATGGTGATGTCCCCGGTGTAGGTATTTGCACTTGCTCCCGACATTCGGATGATGCCGGAACCAGCCGTATCGAAATTAAAGCCACTACTGAGCACGCCGCTCATGTTCAGAGTGTTTCCGCTGCCGAGAGTCCACGTGCTGACCGCGCCGACCGAGATGGGTGCGGAAACGGTGTTGGTGCCAGCTCCAGTGCTATCAATGCCATCCGCTCCAATGGTGAGTGTCCCCGAGGAGGCGGCGAACGTCCACCCGGCGGATTGAAAATCCAGTCCAGAGACGCTTTGGGTGCTTGTTAGGTTCGGTAAAAAAGTCGTGATCGTACCAGAGAAGACTGCTTGGTGAGTGGCGAGGTTATTGGCAGGAGCCACGCCGCCGACCCAGTTGGCAGTCGCAGAGAACGTGGTGCTCGTATCGCCGTCCCATGTGAGAGGTGTGGCAGCGTGAACATTCACGGATAAAAGCGCAGCAGACCCAAGGGCGAACAGTGGCAAGGATTTGGATTTCATGGGTTGAAGGAATTGGTGGGTTTTTGAGGAAGATTTGAATGCGGAAGTTCCATAAGCTAAAGGAACAATGGCATGGATCGCCTGGGGCGATCCATACCTAGAAGGTGTGAGACGGCAGCGGTCAGTTGCTGCCCACGACGCGGGCGAATTTCTTCGCGGCGGCGGCTTTGGGGATGGTGACGGTGACGGTGTCGAGACCGTTCACTCCCGCACCTTCTGCGACGGTGTAGGTGGCACCGGTGGGGGCGATGGGGACGGCAACACTGACGGCTCCGATGAGAATGTCGTTGGCCGGAGTGGAGAAGGTGAGATCGTCGCTGATTTGGACTTTCACGGCCACCGGCTGGAGTTCTGAGGCGTCGGAGCGTTTGAAGGTGATGACCAGATCGACACCCGAAGCGCTGGCAGTGGGGGCGATGTTGGCTTGGCTGAGGGTGGGGTTACCACCGAGGACGAATTCCATCAGATTTTTGAGGCCGTCGTTGTCGAAGTCCAAGGTGGCGCTGGTGGGCGAGAAGCCGGCGAAATCGTCAGCCCAGTCGTCATAGGGCGAGGCTCCTCCGCTGGTTGAGGTGAGGTTGAGAATCACGTCGTTCCCGGCGATGGAAATGCTGCCTGCCCAGCCGAATGGAAGGCTTGGAACGGTGGAAATAGAGCCAGCCCCGCTGAATCCGCCTGCTGCGGTGGCGAGCGTGTATAAGCCGGGCGACGCTCCGCCGGAACTGGTGATGACCACGGTGGTGGTTCCTGCGTTGACCAGGCTGGCGAGATCGAGCTTGTCATGGCCGGCGGCGTTGGTGCTCAGGTTGAATGCAAGTTTGCCATTACTCTGGAGGGTGGTGGGGGCTGCAATGGTGCCTGAGCCGCCGATCGCCGCACCGGAATTGACGGTGACGGCTCCCGTGCCGGTGTTGGCTCCGTTTACAAGGAGTGTGCCTGCGGAAACGGTGGTGATGCCGGCATAGGCGTTGGCCGCGCCACTCAGTTCAAGCGTGCCTGCGCCGGTTTTGTTGATGCCGGAAGCACCGGTGCCGGTTAGATTGCCGCTGATCGCTGCGCGGTCGGTGGTGCTGTTTGCGTTGTCGATCACGCGGATTTCGCGGACAGCGCCACTGAGCGCGATGGAGTTGTTGAGTGTTAGTTTGGCGGTGGCCGTTTCCGAACCCAACAACAGCGAGTCGTTGTTTTGAATGAAAGCGGAGCCGGATGAGGCCCATGTTAAATTGGCTCCACCGGCGACCGCCGTGAGCGTAACGGCCACATCTCCGCCGAAGGCCGCAAAGCCACCGCCGCCGAGTCCGGTGGTGCCGCTGACATTGCCCAAGTTCACCTTGCCCACGCCACTGGTGCCGAGGGTGGCGGTGAAGGTGCTGCCGCTGCCGCCGGTATTGTCGATTTCGTAAACACCGCCGCGCATGCCGAGGAAGAAGTTCTTGAGCGAGTTGCTGTTGGTTGCCCCGGCGTCGTCGAACGAGAGTCCGCGGACCGCGCCGTCGGAGTAGGCGGTGATCCCGCTGTTCGTGGTGGCGCCGCGTCCGATCACCCAGCCACTGGCAGGAGTTACGCCGCCGGCGCCGCTGTTGATGAAGCGGGCCGAGGCGTCGGTGGCTCCATCCAGTTGGGTATAGGCGAGATTGCCCAGAATCAAGGTGCCTTCGCCGCGCTTGATGAGCAAGCGAGTGGCGGTGGCGCTATTGGCGTATGCGGTGGCGGTGGCACTGGCTGCCACGTCGGAGCCGAAGGTGGGCATCAAATTGACGGCGTTTCCAGAGGTTCCTAACGTCAGTTCCGAACCCGCGCGGGTCAGAAAGTTTAGGGTAAGCGCGTCAACATCCGTGCTGCCGTTCAGGAGGATGCTGGAGCTTCGGAGAGTGGCCTTACCTCCATCCGCACCGAAGATGCCGGTGGTTGACGGAGCAGAGTTGGTGGCCGTGGTGATCATAAATTTCGCCCCTGCCGGCAAATCATACGTCGCACCGAGGGCGCTGCCGGTGAGGAGATAACCGAAGTTCGTGCTGCTATTGCGCTCTTGAGCCGAGAGGTAGGCCGTGCCTCCACCGTTTCCGGTCGGCAGCGCGGCATCGCCCTCGAACCGCACGATGGCGTTGTTAACGATCATTCCGCCTGCCCCGACGTTCATGAACAATCCTGTATTCAGCGAGAGGCTGGGCGCACCGGTTGAGCTGTTGG
The DNA here is from genome assembly GCA_043729385.1 of Akkermansiaceae bacterium. Classification (GTDB taxonomy): domain Bacteria; phylum Verrucomicrobiota; class Verrucomicrobiia; order Verrucomicrobiales; family Akkermansiaceae; genus Luteolibacter. The sequence continues at coordinate 63,434 of JAYTLO010000360.1, read as the reverse complement.
TGCCTGATAGTACGAGCTCGCCAGCAGTCGCAAAGTTATTGACCCCCAGCACAATTAGCCCGCCTGCGCCGGTGAGGTTTCCAGAAAATTTGTTCAGCACCGGAGTTCCTGGACCCGTCCCCACGCCGTTGGCTCCGAGGCTGATCGTGCGGACCGCCGATAGCACGGTGTCTTGGCTGATGGTCACGCCAGCGTTGGCATACAGCGTGCCATCCGCACTGCGGAGGGCGCTGCCGAGGGCGAAGTTCCGATTGAAGACCTCGCCCGCCGTGATCGTGCCGTATGCGGCGGCTGTGCTGGCATTGATGAAGATGCTCACGTCACTGCCGCGCGCGGCGAAACCACCGCCACCCCAAGTGTTTGCCGTGCCGGTGCTGGACCTGAAGCCCGCACTGCGATCGGTGGTGAAATCGCTCCAAGAAACGCCGTCGAGCAAGATCACGCCACCATTCAAGTTCAGCCAGCCGTCGCCGATCTGGTTCATGTTCGTCACTGCGGTGGCGCCACCGGTGATTGTCAGGCCGAGAGGATTGCCATCGCTGATTGCCGGCTTGGTGAGTGAAAGAAGGCTAAGGCTGGTGCTAAGCGTCCGACTCGCTGCGGCGTCGTCGGTGAGGGCGTAATTTAGCGTCACCCGACTTGGATTGTTGCCGCCGTTGGCATTGCGCATTACTTTGTCTGCGCCGGAAATGGTCAGGTTTCCGGTCGTGTTGTCGCCGAGCGAGAGCGTGCGAGGCAGGGCGTCATTGCTGCCGTTGATGTCCATGGCCAGGCCAGTCGCCCCCGACCAGTTGTAGTCGGTGGTGCCGTTGATTTTCCAAGTCAAATCGCCACCCGTGAGGTAGAGGCCGGAAGTGCCGCCGTTGCGGAAGGCCACGCGGGCACCGCTGGTTTCGGTGCCGTTGATGCCGAAGGTGTAGGCCGCCCCGCCGCCGGTGAGCCAGAGGTTTTTGTCGTTGGTTCCTAGGTCAATGAGTCCACCCGTCATGGCTCCCGCCGAGCCTAGAAGGAGGCCGGTGCTGCCCGCTGTGGCTTGGGTGATCGTGCCGGTGTAGCCACTGTTATTTGTGCCTGTGAGGCGGAGATTTGGGAGCGTCGTGCCAGCCGAAACATTGGAGGTGGCGACGGCGATGTCGCCCGAACCGGTCAGATTGCCGGAGAGAATCGTGACTGCATCCGTGTCGTTGAGCGTGCCCCACGCCTGTGCGCCAGAGACGGCGATGTTGTTTCCGATGGTGACGTTCCGGCTGGCGGCGGCGTTGTAGTTGTATAGGGCTACCGGATTGTAGCTGGCGGCGTCACCGGCGACTGCGGTGGTCGCCCCGCTGACGTAGGTGAAGGTATTAGCATCGATGACGGTAATGGCGTAGCTGCCATTTAGGTTGGCGGTCACGGCTCCGGAAATGGTCACCACTTGGCCGCTGACAAGGCCGTGAGCGGTGAGTGTCACGGTGGCGGTGGCGCTGGCGGCGATCCGGACGATGGTCGCACCGGCAACTGCCGCGGGAGAGGTCAGGGTGAAATCGTTTCCACCCAGGGTGATGGGCGCGGTGAAGGTGCCATTAAGGAAGCTCATGCCGCCTACATTCAGAGCGGCGATGTCATTGTGGCTCGGTTGGTTCGTTGGAGCGCCTTGGGTAAATGCGAGGAAATCACCATTGACAGGCGCGGCAGGACTCCAGTTTCCCGCGACCGACCAGGCGGTGCTTGCAGCTCCCGACCAAACGGCAGTCGCGGCATGGCTGGTCGATGTTAGTAGGGAGGCGGCGAGAAACAGTGGGAAGGATTTTGCTTTCATGGGTTTTGATGAGTTTAGGGGTTAATTGTTGGAGATTCCAAGTTCATTAATTAAATTATCCCCAGGGATTCCTCGGAGCAATACCTATTTTGAGGTAGTGATCGTCGAATACCGTCTCCTGCGGCGTTACGGCTGGGTCACGCTGAGCCGGAGAAAACGCCGCGCGGCGGCGGTAATCGGTGTCTTGTCCCAGATCGTGACCGTCTCGGTGCCGCCGCCGTGGGGCTGCACGGACTGGCCGACATGGGCCGCGCCGGAAAGCCAGCTGCCGTCGAGGGTGCCGCTGACTTGGCCGGTGAGCGTGATGCCGATGCTGTCGCTCGGCCGGGTAAAGATCAGCGCGAGATGCGCGCCGGTGCCATCCGTGAAAGTGGACGCGGCGGGCGGGCGACTCGCGGCGGATGGATCGAGGCCCAGCGCGTATTCCATGAGGTTCACGAGGCCGTCAGATTCGGGATCGTCGAGCGGGTCGCGGTCGGCTGCTTGGATGGCGGGAAAGGTGAGCATCCAAGCGCTGAAAGTCGGCGGAACCGCACCGAGGAATTCGAAGGCGTTGAAATCGAACCAATGCCGCGCGGCTTCGTAATTGTCCTTGTCCAAGATGAGGCCGGCAGCGGTGAGGTTGGTGAAATCGCGCGGCGCGAAGACGGCGGTGGTGAGGTCGAAATTCAAGTCCGCAGTGGGGTCGAACGGTGCCCAGTTTCCATCGTCGGTGTCGCTGGTGAAGGTGAGCGCCGCCGTGCCGCTGCTGATGGTGGCGATGGCTTGCGAGACGTAGAACTGCGCACCGTCGCGGACGAGCCAGCGCAGCGTGCCCGCCCTTTCGAAATGGGTGACGCCGGCGATGCGCAGGCGGCTGTTCGCGGCGAAACGGACAGGATTTTGCGCACCGCCGTTGAGGAAATTCGCCTTGTCGAAAAACAGCGCCCAGTGCCAGCGTGCTAACTGGCCGACAACGGGTTGCATGCGCTGGCTGATGTAGTCGGCAAGGCCGTTGTTGAGCACGCCGCTGTCGCTAGGGGAGTAGTCGGTGCTGTTTAGAATGTCATTGCGGATACCTCCAAAAAACGGCGTGCCAGTGTAGGCCGTCGGCGGGCTGAGCGGCGTGACGGCGCTGAACGGATAGTGGCTGCGCAGGTCGTCGGCACTGCTGTCACCATCAAGGTCGAGCATGGCGAGCGTCGGATTCGCCCCGCGAAATGGCCGCGTGTTCGTCACCGCTTCGCCCGCCCAATACGCGATCGGGACCGCGCCTGCCGTCGTTGTGACGGTCACGGTTTGCGTGCTCGTCGCGGTCGCGCCATTGTTGTCCGTCACGGTCAGGCGGATGGGGTGCGTGCCTGCGGTTACGCCACTCCATGACGTGTTCAGGCCCGTCGCATCGGTCACGTTATCGCCATTAAGATCCCACGCGTAGCCCGCAATCGTGCCGTCGGGATCCCACGATTGGAGCGCGCTCAGTGCCACCGTGAACGGCGCGATACCACTCGTTGCCGACATGCTGAAGAGCGCCACCGGTGGCACCAAGCCGCCTCTCGTCGCGCGCACATTCACCGTCGCGACCGAGGATTTCCCACCGGCATCCGTCACCCGCAGGCGGGCGGGATACAAAAACGGCGTGGTGTAAAGTGCCGCCGCCGTCACGCCTGTCGCTTCCCACACGCCGTCGCCGTTGAAGTCCCATTCGTAGCTCACGATGGCCGCGTTATCGGTCGAGGCAGCGGCGTTGAAATTCACGGTCAGCGGCACTTCGCCGCTCGGCGGCGTCGCGGTGAAGGATGCGACCGGCGGCGGGTTCGCGGTCACGGTGTAGGTGAAAATTTCGCTGTCTGCTTGGCCGAGATCGTCCGTCACTGTGAGCGTCACCGTCTTGGCGCCGAGGGTGAGAAATTGATGCGCCGCCACGGCGCCGCTTGCGCCGGATCCATCAGCGAAATCCCACGCGTAACTCACCAGCGCACCGCTGCTCGTGGATGCCGCGCCGTCGAAGGTCACCGGCTGCAAGATGTCGCGATTGAGCGGCGATGCGGAAATGGCCGCAACAGGCGCGGCATTGTCCTGGCTGATGACGCCGACGACCTCGATGTCCGCAATTTGCAACCAATGCCGCGCCGTGCTCGGAGTGTCGTTATCCATGATGAACCCCACCGCCGACACGTCCGAGAACACGCGCTGCGCAAACACCGCGCCCGCAGCGTCGAAATTCATGTCCGCCGGCACCGTCCACGCCGCCCATGACCCGTGATTGCTGGCGCTCGGAAAGGTCAGCGTCGCCGCGCTGGAAACCGGCACGATGGTCGCCTGCGAGACGTAGAATTGCGTGCCGTCGCGCACCAGCCAGCGCACTTGCCCGAGCGCATCCAGGCGGCCGATGCCCGCGAGTTTCACCGTGCTCGTCGCATCGAAAGTCACCGGGCGAAGGTGCGCGCGATTGAGGAACTCGCTCTTGTCCACAAACAGCACGCCGTGCGTCGTCACCGCCGCGTCCGCTGCGGGCTGCACGCGCCAGTCGAGCGCCGAACCAGTCGTGCCCGCCGTCGCCCAGGCGGATGGCGCATTGCGATCCGTCGTGCGCAGACCGCCGTGGAGCAGCGTGCCTTTTTGCCCGCTGCCGGAGAGCGGTAGGGTGAGGCTGAACGGCATTTCCTGGATGAAATCGTCCAGCCCGTCAGCGTCCAAGTCCACGCCACCCGTCGTCGTCTTCGAGCGAAAAGCGGTGCTGCCCATGCTGCCGCCAAATGCTGCCACCGTGCCCAGCGGTGAGCCGCCGAGGTCGCTCGTGACCGAGACGCGGCGCGTTTGCGTGGCCCGCTGAAGCGCCGCGTCATAGACCGTGAGCCGCGGCTGATAGGCGCCCGCCGCCGTGTAAGTGCGCGTCGCCAGCGGGCCGCTGCCGCCGCTGCCGTCGTCGAAGTCCCACGCGAAGAAAGTCACCGCGCCGCCGGGGTCGGACGAAGCCGCCGCATCGAAGCTCGGCGTGAAATTGAAAGCACCCGCGCTGGGAGTCGCCGCGAAGGCCGCACGCGGCGCGCCGTTGTCCGTGGCGTTGAGCGCGAACTCCGCGATGAAGTGTGAGAACTTCAGGAAGAAAAATCCGCCATACGTGTCGAAATCGAGCACCAGGCCGACGGCGTCAAGGTCGTCGAAATTTCGCGTCTCGAAAACTGCGGTCGTCGCATTGAAATCCAGATTCGCCGCTGGGTCGTAGAGCGCCCAGCGACCGTCATTCGCATCCGTCGCGAAGCTCAGCGACGGCGAGGCGGCGATGGTCGCCTCCGACACATAGAAAATTCCGCGCTGCCGCACCAACCAGCGTCCCATCCCGCCGCTCATGCCGTAGAGCTTGCTGCGCTGGTTGAAGCTCAGTTTGTCGCCCGCCGCCACGCCCGCAAACGCGGTTTTGTCGAAATAGATCACGCCATGTTCCGCGACCGGCGCAGTCGCGGTTGGCTGGATGCGGATCTTCACCTCATTTCCCACGACGTGACTGTCTTGAAAAGCCTGCGTCCACGCATTCAGCGTGCGTGCGCGGAAGCCGCCGAAGAACTGCGGTCCGGTGTAGCCCGCCGTCGGCGAGAGTGGGGTGGTGGTGCTGAAAGCGTAGCCACGCTCTGAGTCATCGAAGCCATCGCCGTCGAAATCCAGCGGCGAGACATTCGTGGATGCCACGCCGCGCAGCAGCGAATTGCTCGCCGCGTAGCTCACACCCGGCCCGCCGTAGGTGAATTTATAACCCGCACCACCCGCGCCACCAGTCGCGCCGCCGAGCACGGAGAAGAACCCATCCTGCGTCCCGTAGCCCGGAGCAGGTTGCACCGCGTCGAGCGTGTAGAGCGGCCCATCGCTCAAATCCGCCGAGCCGGCGAACGCGATGCGCGCCTCCGTTTCTCCCGCCAGCACGCGAGCCGCCACCGCGTGCGTGGTGCCGCTGGTGGTCAGCCGCGTGACGTAGAGCCGCTGCGTGAAGTCCGCGCTCATCACACAAAAATACGCGCCGCCGAGGTAGTCCTGCGCGGTGAAGGGATTGAACGTCTGCTCCACCGGCTTCGGCGTGTAGTTAGGGTTTGGGAGCATGGGCAGCCCGGAAGCACTCGCGCTGCCGAAGTAGAGCCGCCCGTTCACATCCGCCGCGATGTCGCCCGCTTTAAGCCGCTGCGTATTGGCACTCACCGCGCCGGTCGAGCCAGTCACGATCGTCGCGAATTGCTGGCCCAGCAGCACCGCGCCCGTCGCCGCGTCGTGACGGCCGATGTAGGTTTTGTGCGGTGCGCCGCTGTTGATGAATTGGTGAAAGAAATCTCCGCCGACGATGCTCCCACTGGCCGCAAGATCGAGCGGCGCGTCGCGGAAAATGTGATTCCCGCCCGCGCACTCGAAGCCCGCGTAGAGCTTCCCATCCGCGCCCAGTGCGCAGCGCAGCCCGCGCGTGTCGGCCATATTGTTGTCGAGGCGGTTGATGAAGCGCGGCTCGATTTTCGACTGCGGCGTGCCTGCCGGGATCGCGTCGTTTGCCCCAGGTAAATAGCTGTCCGTCGCCGAATCGTAGCCCGTCTGCGCGCTCCAGTCATAGGCCCGCCACTTGTCCGCGCCCGCGTAGTCCACGCCTTTGAGATACGAGATTTGCACCGGCAGCATTCCGTTCGCATCGCCGGGCGGCCCGTAGGAATTCGCTTGGCGGTAGCCGATGTAGATGACCGTCGCCGAAGCCTCATCAAGGCAAACATCCATCGTGTTGCTCTTCCCCGCCCAACTCCCGGCGAGCACACCGGCCACGTCGAAACTCCACACGGTTCCCGCGCCCGCCGCGTCATCCGCATTCGATGGCACAGTCGTTGAAAGCGCCGCGCAGCGCCCCGTCGGACCAGCATCCACGCGATGAATGTAATTTCCCACCGCGCCCTGCCAGACGATGGCGGTCGCCGTTGGGTTGAGTTTGATCACGCCGTCATTCCCGGCAGCGACGTAGAGATTGTCCGCCGCATCCACCGCGAGATCGCGCACCTCCGATGCGAGGCGAGTGACCGAGAGCACCGTTTTTCCATCGGGCGAAAGCCGCACGATCGTGCCCGCCGTGGCCGCCGTTGCGCCATTGAGCAACGTCACCGTCCCGCCGGGCGCGGCGGTGCCGAGATTCGCCGCGAGCACGATTTTTCCATCCGATAAAATCCGCGCACCCCGCACCGCGTCCGTATTTCCCGAGTCGCCAAGATACGACGAAGCGGAGACGCCAAACTCAGCAGCAACGGCGTGAGTGATGAGAATGAGAGAGACGAGGATGAGACGCAGGCAAATAGGGTTCACGGCTTTTTGGGTTTCCAACTCGCACATGAATAGAGTCCACGGACGTGCCGTGCCATACCTAGTTTCAGGGAGTGACGGCGCAGTCCGCCAGTGAGACGCTAGTCCCGTGAAAAAGCCACTACGCTTCGTTAAGCTGCCGTTTCTCCTGCTCGCCCTGGCCTCCGCATCCCTTTCCGCCGCCGAACATCCGCGCCTATTTTTCGGCTCCGGGGAGGTGACGGCGCTGAGGAAAAAAGCCACGGTCGAGCCGTATCGCTCGATGGCCGCGAGGTTGAAGGCTGATCTGGAACTCGACCAATGGGGCAAGGGGCCGGCACAGAAGGGCGAAGTCTATGATCAGGTGAACGTCGCCTTCCGCCACTCTCAGATGTACATGCTCACCGGAGACGACGGCCATGCACGGCGGGCGCGAGAAATCATGGAGCCGCTCATGGAGGGCGCGGACTCGGCAGTGCCTTGGGCTTCGCCGAAACTCAAAGGACTCACCAGCGACATGGTCGGCAGTCGTGCCGCATTTTGTTACGATCTCTGCCACGGCGCACCATCATGGGACGCAGAGTTTTCCCGGAAAACCTCGCTGAAATTGAAGGAAATGGCCGATATGATCTTCAAACACGGCGGTGCCGAGCAGAACCGCAATCCGGCCAGCAATTGGCAGGGCATCCGCTTCGCCACCGCCGGTCTGATCTATCTGGCCTGCGACGAGGAGATCCCGCAAGCCGATCTGAAGAGCTGTTTCTCGCGCGTTTCCCGCTACCTAATCGAGAACATCGGTGGCAAGGAATCGAAGGGCTGGAACATCGAGGGGCTGGGGTATAACTACTTTCCCATGGGCAACTACGTGGGGCCATTCGGCATCGCCATCCAGCGCCATGACGCGGAAATGGACCTGCGCCAATTGCCGCAAGTCCGGATGACTTACTGGTCCGCTTATGCCGCGCTGATGAAGGCGATGGGCGGGATCCACCCGGACTTCGGCGATGATAATCCGGGCACCAACGGGGAAGGGGTGTATGCCCAAGCGTTTCACTTCGCCCCGGCCGAACTGCTACCAGGCATACTCTGGTGGTATGAACGGATGTATGGCGCGGCGGGCAACGGCAGCCATGACAACGCGCGCGGCGGCACGCTCTGGGCGCTGATGTTTCATCCGGGAAATGCGGTGCAGCCTCGTGACCCGATGTCGATGCCCGAATGGCACGCCGCGATGGCAGACCCGCAGGGCAACGGCTATGTCCTTTTCCGCAACGCCTATCAAAACGAGTCGGACCTCAGCGCCATGCTTTACGCCAAGTTGCGCGGCGCGAAGGGGCATAGTGGCCCGGACGCGCTCTCGTTCCGCATCCAGGGACTCGGCACGGCCTGGGCAGTCGGCGGCGGTCGCTACGGCCCGAAAACCAACGGCCAAGAGGTTTACTGGCGCAGTCAAAATACGCTCTATCCGGTCGATCCGGATGCCAAGCTCGCGGTCAACAGCGGCTCCGGGAAATTCACCACCGAGCCGCTCGTCCTCGCCGATGGCAGTGGCGCTGCGGTCATGGAAATAGCGAACAGCAACCTCGGCGTGGCCGGGCACAAACGCCGTTTCATGGCAGATCACACTCGCGGCACCGGAGCCTCAGCCGCCTACATCGTCTGCGATTCATCGGCTAACGGAGCCTTCTGGCAGTTCTGCACCCTTGAGACGAATGCCATTACCACCACCGCTAACAGCTTCACCGTCACCGCTCCCGATGGCGCGAGCCTCAAGGGCACCGTGCTGCATCCGGCGTCCGGCGTATCCTTCAAGACCGGCGTCCGCCCGCGCGGATCGAAGTTTCTGGAACTCGAAAACAACCGCTTCGTGCATCTTTCAAATCCGGACGGCGACTATCTGGTCGTGATGACCGTCGTGCCGAAAGGAGCCTCCCACCCGCAGGTGCAGGCGAAGGGTTCCTGGGACGGCGACGCGCCGGACGGCATGGTAAAAATCGGCGCACGCATCCACACCCTCAAGGGCGACGCGTTGTCGGTGAAGTGAGCGAGGGAGGGCGGGTTGTCTTGCCATCGGGGGGTGTCGATGCATCACTCATCCATGATTTTTCCCAGTGGTCAGAAACCTGACAGTAACGGAACCTCTGGACCCATCTGCGGGAACTTTAAACACAAGGGCAACGTATGAAAGTCATCCAAGATTGCTTTGGTCATGCCGTGAGGCTTACCGACGAACGGATGGCACACATTTTAGAACACCCCGAAATGAGCGGGATGGGCGCGGAGATCGAGCGAGTATTGACCGAACCGCAGACCGTGCGCCGTTCAAGATCGGATGCCGCAGTCTGCTTGTTTTACGAGTTCTACACGGAGACAATTGTGGGTGGCAAATGGCTGTGTGTCGTGGTAAAGCATCTGCATGAGGATGCGTTCGTGGTCACCGCCTATCTCACCGATAAACCAAAAGCAGGAGAAACATTATGGCCGATAAATTAAAAGTATGGTTCGATGCCGAGGCTGATTTCCTGGAAGTTCGCTTCTCGGAAGTCGCTGGCTACGAGAAGGAGACCAACCACGATGCGGTGATGGAGCGGGTGGACGCGCAGGGGCACGTCATCGGGTTCAGCATCATGGGAGTAAGCCAGTTCCGAAAGGGAAAGCCGTTGGAAGCCGAACTGGCCTCTGTTTGAGAACTCAGGAAGATGGGGAACCCTCACGGCGGCAAGATGACGCGTGCTCTGAGGAAACGGTGGCTGCTGGTGCCTACGGGTTCTAGCAGCCGGATCGTCACTGTTTCCAGGCCCGCGCCGGATGGGGTGATGGTGGTGGAAACCACGGCTGGCGAGGAAGACCACGCGGCTGCTGATAGATCCGGCGCACCTTCACCGACGGTGGTGACGTCGTCCCGGTCATCGGGGCGCGTCCACTGGATTTGCAGGTAGCGGTTGCTGCTCTCCGTGACGACGGAGCTGGCTGGCATGAGCGAGGGAGCGGCGGGATTGGTGCCGAGCGCGTATTCGAGCAGATTGGAAACTCCGTCGAGTTCGTAGTCCGCATTCGGTTCACGTTGGGCGGCGGTTGCGCCCACGGGGAAGGCGGCGAGCTGCCAGACACCGAAGCCGGAAAGGCCGGATTCCAGCGGGTTGGCGAGGTTCGGCGCAATGCGGTCGAGGTGCAGGTCATCCACAAAAATCTCGGGATTGTTGGTGGTGGATTGGCCGAGGACGAGCAGGACGTGGCGCAGTGGGTTGGTGGCGGTGCCATTGCGGAAAGCGAAGCCGCTGGCAATGCGGTCGCCGTTGGTGGCCGGGCCGGACGTAGATTTCAGATAGACGTCGTAGGTGTCGGTCTGGTTGTTGACGACGAACCAGAGATGATACCACTGATCGCGGTTGAGGTTGGCCGGGGCCGGGCTGTTGGCACCGTTGCGGATCAGGAGCGGGACGGCGGCGGTGTTGCTCGAATTGATGGCGGTCGCCTGCGCTTCGAAGTGGCCGAAGTTGTTGGTCGGCGTGACTTCATCGCTGAGGCCGATGCCGAGGTTGAAGCGGTCCGCGAGTGCGCCACCGGCGAGGCGGACGCGTGCGAAAAGCGTGGCGCTGGATCCCTGCGCCACAGCATCGCCGCCGAGTGGCAGATACCAAGCGCGGGCGTTGTTGGAGTCCAGTCGCTTGACTCCGCCCACGGTGTTGGCTGGATTTGCCGGATCTGGCCGTGCGATGAACTGGACGTCTATTCCCGCCGGATTCTGGGTCCAGAGTGGCACGCCGCTGTCGATGACGGCACCGTTGAAATTATCCAACAGCACAAAGCCGGTTTCATTGTCGAGGATGTTGACTACACAGCTGACCGGGGTGGTGAGCGTGGCGGGCGAGGAGGCGTTAGACAGGTTGACGCTGAAGGTTTCCGCCCGCTCGAGGGTGGCGTCATTGAGGATCGGGATCGTGATGGTTTTGCTAGATGAGTCACCGTTGGGCCACTCGAGAGTTCCGGAAGTGGCGGTGTAGTCGGCATCGGCGGTGGCCACTCCATCTGCCGTGGAGAAATCCACCGTGACGGGGCCGACTGCGCCAGCCACCCGTTGCACCAGCAGGCTGGCTGTGCCGCCGGATTCAGAAACATCAAGCGACGCGACGCTGAAACGGAGTTGCCCGGCTAAGTCGTCGTTGAGGATGTTCACGCTGACCAAGTCCGGGTTTTCAAGGGCCAGCCCGCCGGTGGTGGTGGTGAGGGAGACGAAGAAATCCTCGTTGTTTTCAATGAGCGAATCGTTGTTGATGGCGATGGTGAAGCTCTTCACACCTTGCTCGCCGGAGGCCCAGCTCAGGCTGCCGGTGGTGGAGGTGTAGTCGTTTTCTCCCGCCGTGGCGATGTTGTCGGAGGTGGCGAACGAGACGGAAACCGCGCCGACGGTGTCATTCACCCGCTCAACGGTGAGGGTGACCGTCCCGCTCGGGGTGTTTTCGGCCACGTCATAGCTGTAATTGACGAAGCGCACGGCACCGGGGTCTGGGGCGAGTGTGGTGGCTTGCGTTTCGGCAGTGGGGGCGCTCTGGCCTGCGCCGTTGAGGGCGATGATGCGGTAGAAATAGTTCGTCAGCGGGGTGAGGCCGGTGTCGGTGAAGGTGAAGGTGTTAGTCACCACGCTGCCGGCGGTCGTCCACGGTCCGCCGGAAGTGGTGGCGCGCTCGATGCGGAAGCCGGTTTCGTCGGACGAGTTGTCCGTCCAATAGACGATGATTTTCGACGAGTTGAGCGCTGAGGCGAATTCGCCGGAGGGATCCGCAGGCGGACTGGCGGGTGGAGTGAAGGTGGGAGTGATGGAGAGATTGTCCACGCCGATGTTGAGATGGCGATGCTCCGCGATCACCAGTCCCGCCGGGCTGGCGGGGATGGTCGGGCGGGTGTAGCTATCGTCGTAAGAGGTCCAGCGGAGGCGGAAGGCAGCGCCGGGCTGGATCGCGAGGCCGGTCAGGTTGGCAGTCACGGTTTTTTTATGAGGATTGGCCCCGAACATGGCCGCAGTCGCCCAGCCGTTGCCGGGGGCGGTCCATGGGTCTCCACCGGCGGAGGCGAAGGTGAGATTGGCGCTGACGAAGGTGCTTTCGTAGGCTGTATTTCGCGGCGAAAATGTGCCGGTGCCGGGATCGAGGCGGAGAAACAAGCCGTCCCAGCGTTTGTTGGAGCTGGCCGAGTCGTAGCGTGCGCCGTAGAGCACCGCGTCATAGGTGATGGCGAGATCGGTAATCACGCCGCCGGTCGAGTTGAGGAAATTTGCCCCGATGAAGCGCGTCTCGTTCACCCCGGTGGCGTAGAGGGACAGCCCGCGGTCGCTGGAACTATCGCCGGGCTGGGTGATGTCGGATTGCAGCGCGGCGTTGTAGGCGGTGTTGTTCGCCGTGCCCGCCCAGACGCTATCGGAAGTGGCGAGGGTGGCCGGCGTGGTGGCGTTGCTGGTGACCGACCAACCGGCGGGGAGGGTGGTGGCTGCTCCGGCGAGCACGGCGTCGAAGTTCTGGCTGTAAGTGCCAGCGCTGATGGGGATTTGGCACAGTGCGCCACTTGCGGAGGCGAGGAGCGCGGCGGCGATGCGCGAAATTGGGGAGGATTCGGTGGTTTTCATGGCTTGGCTACGTGAATTATTGCGGCAGGACGATGCGTGCCCGGAGGAAGCCGCGGGCCTTTGCTGTCAGCGGATCCACCATCCGGATCGTGACGATTTCCATGCCACCGCCGGACGGGGTGATGGTGGTGGTCACTTGCGCGGCATCGGAGGTCCAGGTCATGGCCGAGTCGCTGGTGGAAACCTCGCCGATGGTGAGAATGTCGCTGCGATTGGCCGGCCGGCTCCAGCGGATCAGAAGATGCTTGTCCGGTCCGGTGGCTTCGAGGATGGCCGCTGGGCTGGCGGAGAATGCGGCGGGATCGCTGCCCAGGGCATACTCCACGAGATTGGCACAGCCGTCGCCGTCAGGGTCGTTCGTCGGATTCGATAAAGCTCCCACGGCGGGAAATCCGGCGATCCATGATACGAAGGATGGGCTGCTGGCGACGGTGGTGATGGTGACCTCGTCAAACACCCGGACCGCGCCGTCGTCCGCAGTGAGTCGGAGGATGTTAGAGCCAGCGGTGTTCCACGAGACCGTGGTGGCGGCGGCTGAGGCATTGCCAAATTCTGCCGCACCTGCGCCGCTGGTTTGCGACCAAGTGAGCGCGAGCGGCAGCGGTGCGCCGTCGTCACTCGCGGTTCCATTTAGACCAAACGCCGCGCCCACCGAGGTGTCACCGTCGGCACCGGCACTGACCATGGGGGCTGCGTTCATCGTGCCGACCAGGGCGAGCAGCGGGATTTCTCCGGCGGGCAGCAAGCGATTGTAAACTCGTGCCTCGTCGATCCGACCGCTCCACGAATTATTGGCGCTGTTGTTTCCGCCGATGCTGAAGCTGGCGGAGGCCACCTGGGCGCCCGCTGGTGCGGTCCCGATTTCGCTGACCTGAACGCTGCCGCCGTTGATGGAAATCACCGGGTCGGCGGCGGCGGACGCGGTGTCGTAGCTGACGGTGACGTGGAACCATTGCTGAGCCGGAACATTGTATTGCGCCTCCCAAAGTCCGTCCGTGCTGCGGTCCGCGAAGAAGCGCAGCCGACTGGTGCCGTTAGCCATATACAGGCGGAGGCGGCTGGCGTTGCTGGTATGGAAGTTGAAAATGTAGCGCTCGTTGGTGGCCGGTGAAGCGTTCGCATAAACCCACGCGGACATCGTGATGAGCGTGGGCGCTGCGAAGGTCGCGTTCGCGGCAGACTGGGTGGCAATCGCGTCGCCCGTGTAGGCTTTTCCGGCATAACCGTCGGCGCTCATGGTGGCGCTGGTGAGCGTGAGCGGGCGGGCATTGCCGGAGCTGTCAGCAGCGCTGGTGCCGGTGCCTTCGTCAAATTTCCACCAACCTTGCAGCCCGTTAGTCGCGACGGCGTCACCATCTGCTTCGACAAAAACCTGCACGTCCCGGGTCGTGCTGGCCGAGCCGTCGGAAGCGGTGAAGCGCAGGAGATGCGGGCCAGCAGCGGAGAACTTCGCGGTCGTCACTGCGGCAGACGGCGATCCGAAGCTGACACTGCCGGGACCGCTGACGACCGACCATGCCGCCGTTAGATTCGATCCCACAGGCAGCGCGTCGTCGGTGATGGCGGCGTCTAACTCCACCGTGACGGCGCGGTCTGGCAACTCGACAAACCCAGCCGCCGGACTCTTCAGCACGATGACCGGGGCGCGATTGAGCGAAATTAAAAACGCCTGCGTGGTCGAGCTGAGCCCGTCTGAAACGAGCAATGCGACCGAGTGACTTTGCACGCCAGTATCCGGCGCGACTCCCGCAAGCGTGGCGCTGCCATTTCCCTGATCCACCAAAGTGAGCCACCCTGGCAGCTCGAGCGTCGAGAAACTGAGCGCATGGCCGTCGGCGTCGGTGGCCGTCGCGACGTAGGAATACGCCGCACCCGCGGTGGCTTGGGTGATGGGTGCGCTCGCAAATTGAGGGGCACTATTTCCTCCCGAGGGAATCACCATGAGCGTGAACGACTGCTGCACAGCCGTCGTGCCGTCGGTCACTTGCAAGACGACCGGATAGGTGCCGGGCGCGATGGGCGTGCCGGAGAGTGTGGCCGTGCCGTTGCCGTGGTTCGTTAGAGTGAGCCACGCGGGCTTCGTCGGAGCGGTGAGGGTGAGCGGATTATTTTCCAAATCCGTGCAAGCGATGGCGTGGCTAAACGCTTGGTCCACGGTGGCAAGCGTAACGGGGATGCTGGCAAAGACGGGTGCAGTGTTTTGCGCGGCGGCACTGATTCCGCTCAGGTCGCTCTCGTAAAATGGATTCGCGCCGGTGCCATCATACGGCGAGGTGGGCATGGTGGCGGCGACCCCGCTGCTTAATCCGGCGACGCACGCCGCAGACGGAGTCGAGTTGAGCCATGTGATCCGAATGCGCCCGTCGTCAAACAACTCGATCTGGAAACTCACCGTGGTGGTTAGATTGTAGTTGCGCACGGCATTCCAATAGAAAATCGAGCGCTGCTGACCGGCGGTGGTGTCGCGCTTGTAGCTGACTGATCCACCTGCGCCTGGATGCAAATCGCGCATGATTCCGGAAATGCGCGGCACTCCCAATCTGAAATGGCCGTCGGGGGTGAACCCGCTCAAACTCTCGCCCGCGCCAAACGTGATGCAGCCGTTAGTGAGGACGTAAGCGGTCGTCTGGCTCACCCCGAAGTAGGGAAATGCCACGGCGAGCGACTGGCTCCACCAACCGTCGTCGGAATTCCCGCCCGCCATCGTGGCGTTGTTGAAATTGGTGAATCCCGAGGTGCCGGACGGGTAGGCCGTCACGTTGGCCAAGCCTGCGGTGTAATTGCCACTGGCCGGGCTGAAGGTGATCGACTTGCCATTCAAATCAAAGGCTGCGGCACTCTCGAAAGCCTCGGTGAAATAGTCTGCCACATCGTCGTCTGCGATCGAGAGCGTGGCGGCGCTTGGGCTGCCCGCGGCATAGGCTGCGCTTGGGGTGACGGTTAGAATGGCCGACTCCGCGCCCTCCAGCAGTGCATCCGTCAGCGGAGTGAGCGTGAGGAAAACCTGCGCTTGTCCGGCGGGGATCGTGACCGTGCCCGCGCCGGTGCCGGAGTTATAGGAAACGGCGGCATCGCTCAGCGAGTAGTCCGCGCTCAGGCTGGTGGTCCCGCTCATTTGGAAGGCCACCGTGAGCGGCGCAGCCAGTGAGCCGATACCACCCCGCGCGATCTGATAGCTCGCCGCAGTCGGTGAGGCCGACTCCACGGGTTTGCCATTCGTGCGAACGCTAACAACCGGTAGATCATCGTCCGTGATGCCGACGGTGAGCGATGAAATCGTGACGCCGCTATAGTTTCCAGACGATGAAACGGCGTGGGTGATGGTGCCCGTGTGAGCACCTTCTAACGTAGAATCATTCACGGCCGCGACGGCTACCGGCTGAGGCGCACTCCAATTCTGCGGGGTGAATGTTAGGGTGGACGGACTTGCTGTTAGCTGGCCACCGCTGGTCACGGTGATCGTTACGTTAGAGTCCGGGGCGTATCCCAGTGCGAGTGAATAACTATCACCTGCGCCACCCTCGCTGACAGCCGTGTTTCCTCCGGTCTGCCGCAGGATGACTGCTGGAGCGGTGGGATTTGAGCGGACGATTTGGACCGCGCTAAACCCGAGCCGCTGCTGCGTGGCGGCAATCTGGCGCTCGACCCGCATGGTGAATCCCGAGCTGCGTAGATTGCGGAAAACCACATAGTTTCCTAACATCACATCATTCGAAGCACCCGCCGTGGTTGCCGTGGATTCCTTGAAGCCGACCCAGGTGTCATACACCGGGTAGTCGCCGACGGCGTCCGATGACGACAGCGAGTTTTTCCCATACACGTCGGCGAGCGAGGCTCCCTCGGTGGGCGTGCAGATGAAGCGCTGGGGCAAAGTGTCCTTCACGTCGTTGCCTCGTAAATCGAAATACACATACACGTCGTACTGCGGGTAGGGGACATTGGTCGCAGTCAGCGTCGGGCGACTGGCTTCATCGCCCCGGATCTCGGCGAGCCCCTTGAACATGCGGCCCGGCCCGGTCGAGGTGTCGGCGTCGTTAGAGCCATCACCATAATTATCATTGCCGGATCCCACCCACGAGATCGCCATGGGCAGCGTATTTCCGAGATAATCCTTGATCGTCGAAACCGCGCCACTGAGGCCCGTTAGATTATTCCAATTTTGCTGTTGATAGACGCCGCCGCTCACGTCGCTGAAGAACATGCTACCACCGGCGACGTTCTTCGCATTCATACTCATCCCGATCGAAGGTTGCGGGGCGGGACTGACGACGGTGATGGCCACCGCTGCGCTCTGCGCCCAGCGGCCGCTGCTATCCGTGGCCACCGCGACCAAGGATTTCGCGCCGACTGAAACCTTCGGCCACGAATAGGCATACGGGGCTGTGGTGTCGGTGCCGAGATACGAGCCATCGGCAAAGAAAACCACTGAGGTGATGCCATCCGCATCGGTTGCATTGGCCTGAAGCAGGATATCAGAATTGACTAGGAAACTCGCGCCGCCCAGCGGCTGACTGATAGAAACGACGGGGGCGGCATTCGCGCTCGGGTCCGGCTGGGACAAGCTCCCGGCGAGCACGACACTGTTGCTGATCGTCCGCGTGCTCCACGCGACCGTGAGCGACTCGCTGCCATCTTTGTGGAAATACTCGACGCGGATTTTATGTTTCCCGGCGTCCAGAGCGATGTTGCCCGTCTTCGAAAACGGGGCACTTTGGACGGCGTTGTTATCCACCACGAGTGTGTTGCCGACGTAGAGTCGGCTGCCGTCGTCGCTGGTGGATTTAAACGTATAGATGTCGTTCGCCGGCACATCGATGTAGCCCTCAAACTGGAACGCGAAGTTATCATTGCGGTTCCTCGGCGAGAGGCCGAATGCCGCAATTGTGCCGCTCTTCACTGGCAGCAGCGTGGCGAAGTTCGGCATCGTGCTGAAGGTTCCTTCGTAATACCGGTAGTAGAGTCCGGTAAGCGTGGACGGCGGATTTTCGGGTGTGCGATAGGTAATATTTCCGACATTCACCCAACAGGTGGCTACCGTGGTTTTTCCCTTCATGTCGCTGACCGTGCAAGTCACGAGGTAGAGGCCGGACGTGCTCCATGTCTTGGTTTGCGTCGCGCTGTTAGTGATCGAATAAGTCCCGTCACCAAAGTTCCAATCGTAAGCAAGTGAGTCGCCGTCGGAGTCGGATGCGGTAACAGAGATTACGAGCGGAGCACCCGCCGTGGCGGCGTAGGTGGTCTGTGAAAATGAAGCGACGGGTGCGTTCGGCGAGGCTGCGCCGTAGTTGATCACCACATCCATCCACTCATGCGTGTTCGCACCGACCACGGCGTTTCCGCGCTGCACCGGAGTGACGCTGAAGCCGCCGTTGACCTGCGCACCGTTCACATTCGCGCCCTCGGTGTAGGTGCGGCCGATTTTGATCGCGCTGTCGATCGGGTCATTCACCTGGAGCGAAAACGGCGTGGTGTCGATCCGGTTGCTGCCGTCACTGAGGCCGGAATGGACGGTGATGGCATTGCGATTCCAATCGTTGCGGGTGGTGCCTCCGTCGGTGCCGTTGATGTGGCCAAACCCGAGGAAAACGCGCTTGTTGTCCGTGAAGCTGGACATCGGCAGGAGCAACGCGCGCCGGTTAGCAGTGACGTTGCGGGAGTAGGGGTCGATGTAGTCGTAGAGCCGGTAAGTGCCGGAGGTCGTTACATCGAGCACTTCCCCTCGCGAGCGTTCTAGAAAGCCGAGATCCTCTTGGAAAAGGGTGTTGAAGCCGTTGCTCATGCTGCCGCCGCCCATGATGTCCCAGCCATCGCTGTATTCCCCATTGGTGCCGCTCGTGGCGCGCGGATGCGCTCCCTCCAGCACGTTCCACGAGTTTGCATGATAGACGCCCCAGTTATGCCCGAATTCGTGCTCCGGCACGCCGCCGCTCAAGGCACCGCCGGTCCAGGAAATCGCTCCGCCGACGTAGGCCAGACCGGTGGACTCGACGAGCTTCGTATTACTCATGACCACCCATCGATCAAAGTTATCGGGGTCTTTCGGGCCACCATTTGTATAATCTCCACCCAGTGCTTCGACGAGTGCTTTGGCATCGTAGGCCTGTGTGGAAAGGGCGTCTATCAACTCGCTCGTGGTCCTCGCAAGGCGCACCACCGGCGAGACGACCAGCCGGGGTATGAGCACTTCATTTCCGGCACCCGGATTGTTATACTTCGGGCCGAACCACGTCTGCCGATAGCTGACATTGTAGAAATTCTGCGAAGCGGTGTTGAGTTGCGCATCATACGTGGCGAACGAAGGCGGGCTGCTCCACGCCGGGCCATCGCTCGGCTCTATCAGGAAGACGAAAACGGTCTTCGGGCCTTTTTGGTGCTGATAGCTGCCGGTGTATTCGTTGTAGGCCACCGTCGGCGGCGCAGGGCCAGTCGGCGGAGTTTCGGGATCGAAGACCGGACCCGCAGCAGCCAGTGGCAATTCCACTGCTGGCGCGAGTTTACCGCTTATCTGAGTTTCAAGTTCCACCGCATTTGCCGCGATGAGGGTCTCTCCCTTGTAGGTCATCGCGTAGCCGCCCTCCGGCACCGCGCCGCTGGGCATTTCCTCTGGCTCATGCGCCACGCAATCGTCCTCATGCAGGGCGATTCGGTCACCTACAGCCACTCCGTAAATCGAAGCGCGTGCCTCGGTTTTCCTTTTACTGCGTTCACCGTAGATCGCCGCGCGGTAGTTGCGCCCGCCGATGAGCACCTCGTGCTCGATGCGGCAGCCCTTGCCATGCACCGCACCGGGATCGTGATGGCAAATGGCCTTCACTCCGTAAAACCCTTCGCCTGCGACGACTTGCTCCAGCATTGCCCCCCAAGCCGCAGGCAGCAGTGCCCGCATCCGGGGAGTGGGCGTGTGCCGGAGTGCCGCCGCTGGGTCTGCTAGAATCAACTCGCCCAAGCCGGCCATGCGCGCCGCTAACAAGCGCTCGCCATCCGCAAGCAAGCTGGCGCGATTTCCGGCGGGTGCCGCCGCGTAGTCCTCCAGCCAGGCGTCGAACGCGCCGAGCGCTGTCGGCATGGGCTGCTTGCTAGGCTTCGTTAGGTCGGGCGCTGCTGCCGCGATTCCGCCTTTGTCATCAACGCGGGTTGTCCGCACTTCTTGGCGGGTGAGTTCCATGACGCTGAGCGCCAGCGGCCCGACGGTAAGGAGGATGACGAGGACGGATTTTCTCATGTGGGTTTTTTTGGGGCGCTCAGTTGCTCAGGACCATTCTGGCGCGCAGGAAGCGATGGTTGGCGCTGCCAAGCGGCGACAACATCCGGATGGTCACCGTTTCCGTGCCCGCACCCGCCGGGGTGATGGTGGTGGTCACCGCCGCTGGTGCGGATGACCACGCGGTCCCTGATAGATCGGGTGAGACTTCGCCCACGGTGGTGATGTCGTCCCGGTCATCGGCGCGCGTCCATTGGATTTGCAGGAAACGGTCGCTGCTCTCGGTGACGACGGAGGTGGCAGGCATGAGCGAAGGCGCGGCGGGATTGGTGCCGAGACCGTATTCGAGGAGATTGGAACCTCCGTCATTGTCGAAGTCCGCGGCGGGTTCGCGGTTCACCAGTGCGGTGCCTACGGGAAATGCCGCCTCTTTCCAAACCCCGTAACCGGTGGCAGGGGCGGGCGGCTGCACCACCACGGCGGCCCATCCGGTGGCGATCACGAATTCATCCATGACTCCCTTCGGCCCGCTGCCCGAAGCGCCTCCCCGGAACACCAGTTCGGTGAGGTTGGTGAGATTCAAGCTCGAGATGTCCAGCGTCGCGCCCGGCGTGCCGAGAGCCGCGGCGTCGGGATTGGCCCAGACGTCGAGAGTGGTGAATTTGCCCGCAGCCGCACTCCAAGTCATGCGGCCCACCAGCAGATTGACGCCCGTCTTGACGACTCCGCCGAAGCGCACCGTCGGCACGGTGGCGGTCAGTCCCGAGGAATTTGCCGCTGCGAAGAATTGGTTCGTGTTAGAGCCATTGGTCACGCTCGGGCCACCCGCCAGGATGCCGAAGCCGGGGAAGAAATTGTTGTTGCTGTTAGTGACGTCTTTGTTGATGACGAATTGGGAACCGCTGATCTGGGAGCCGGTCGGAAGGGAATCCAGTTTGGCGAGAAAGCGGATGTAAACCGTCTGCGCGAGCGGTGCATTCGTCGAGACATTGACTTGGCGGAATTGGTTCTCGCTGCCGGTGTAGTCGAGGGCACGGCTGCCGCCGCTGATGGTGCCATTCGCATCGGTGTAGGAAAGTCCGGTGCCTTGCCACGACCAGTTGCCACCGGACCAGGTGTCGGTGGCGATGCCAACATCACCAACAGCGGGCGCAGCCGTGGCAAGCACAGCGCCCGACGCTGGATAACCTTCGAAACCGGTGCTGATGAGCACATTCGCGGCGGGTGCGGTGGAGATGGAAAATGAGGAATTGCCCGTTTTCCCAGATGCCGTGGCGGTCACCGTGTGACTTCCCGGGGTATTTCCTGCATTGAATAGGCCGCTGCTGTTGATCGTGCCGCCGCCGGAGACGCTCCAACTGAACACGGGCTGCGGATTGAAAGGGGCGCCGAATTGGTCGTTGAGCACGGCGTTGAATTGCTGATTGGTCGCCACGGTAATGACCGCGCCCGTCGGCGTGATGGCGATGGCGGTGGCCACTGGCGGGGCGATCACGCTGAGGCTGAAAATGGTGGATGCCGGTTTGCCGCCGGAGTCCGTCACCGTGAGGGTGACCCATGCAGATCCGCTCTGGCCGGTGGCGGGCGCCAGTGACACCGTGCGGCTCGCACCGCTGCCACCGAGGGTGATGCCGGAGAGTGGGAGTAGGGTGGTGTTAGAGCTAGCGGCGGAAATTGTTAGGTTTTCCACGCTGGTGCTGTCATCACTGATCGTGAAGGCAAGCGGCCCCACCGGCGTGTTCTGCGGGGTCGTTTGGTTAGAAATCACGCTGATGCCCGGAGCCTGGTTGCCATCGTGGACGATGACGGCAGAGGTCTCGCTGGATGTGCCGAGATTATCAAAGGCCCGCACCATGATGGTGTAGCTGCCACTGGACAGACTCGCGAAGGTGTAGGACCAAGTGCTGCCGCTGCGGCTGGCATTTCCGGCGAGCGTGCCATCGCGGAAAACTTGGACCAGTGAGATCGAGCCATCGCTATCGGCGGCGCTGCCAGTGACCCCGAGGTTCGGCGGAAGTACCGCTCCATTCTGGCTGATGGTGACGGCGGGCGCGGCATTGCCCGTGGCTCCGCCGGTGGCGCTCACTTGGAACATGCGCACTCCGCTGGTGGTGGAATTTCCCGCAGCGTCGCGGGCGATGGCGGTGGCGGCATACTGGCCGACCGCGAGGGGCAGCGTGGCGGACCACGAGCCATCCGGTTGCACCGTGGCCACGGCGAGTTTGCTGGAGCCGATCATCAGATCCACCGTCGTCGCCGAGGTGGTGGCGGTGCCGGATAGAGTGACATTTCCCGCGGCGAGATTCGCGTGTTGGACGGGTGTTAGGATGGACGGCGCGAGGTTCACGCTGGCGATTGGCGCACCGGCGGAGTCGAGCTTGGAAATCGCCACGTCGTCATACCAACAGACGCTGCCGGTGTTGCGTTCGTTCGCCAGTCCGATGGGGCCCTTGGTGCCGAGGTAGCCGTTGTTTCCGTCGAGGATGAGCCGGTTGTTCAGATAGAGTTTCAAAGTCCGCCCGACACGGTCGATGCGCACATCGTTCCATCCGGCATTGGGGATGCCAGCGTAGTCCGTGGCGGGCACGGCTGGCGAGGTGGCGGGGCTGAGCGAGTAGGCCACGCTCGGGCGCGGGCCGGCGCTTTGAGGGTTCCAGATCCGGGTGCCCTGCTGGCTGTTAGGGTGGGAGGCGATGACCCCGTTCGTTTTCCGCAAGTCGAGGCAAAGCGAACCGGCGTCTCCGGTGCCGAAGCGCACGAAGCTTTCAGGGTCGGTGGCCGTGAAGTCGCCGATCTTGAGCTTGTATTCGAGCCGCCAGTTGCCCAGTGCCGAGGTGTCTCGCAGGAAGCACTCGTGGTTGGGGTAATCAAAACTCATGATTTGGCGGGAACGCAGGCGGAGATCGCCGTCGTGCTCAATGATGGACCAGCGTTTGGTGCCGTTGATGTCGGGTGAACCGGAGTCGGTGGCCGTGCTGTTACCCATCAGCCAAAGCGCGCCATCGCCGGAGTTAGTAGGCGCGAAGCGGGCGCTGGCCAGCACTTGCAGGGCAGGCGTGCGGGTGAAGTCGGCCGCGCCATCGACGGCCTCGGCATACACTTCATGGCGGCCGGTGGGCATACTGGCACGGGTGTAGGACCAAGTGCCTCCGGTGACGGTTGCGTTGCCGAGTTTTACGCCGTTTTCCCATAGTTCGACGCGTGCAAGGCTGTTCTCCGGGTCCGAGGCGGTGCCCTGATAGACGACGGTTTGGCCGCTTTGGAATGATTGTCCCACGCCGGGCCAAGTGATGGCCACGACGGGCGGCACGGTGCTGTTGATTTTAAAGTTAGAGGTGGTGGAGTTCTGGTCGTTCACCCCATCAAACACGCGGGCCTCGATCTGGTGGGCGCCGAGCGGCACGCTGGTGAGAGTGTGGGAAAATCCGCCGGAACCATTGAGGGTGGCGTTCCCCTGCGCGACGCCGTCCAACAGAATTTCGACACGGCCGATGCCGTCTGAATCGGCGACGGTGCCAGCGACCGCGACATTGGCAGGTCCGGCGTTGAACTGCTGGTTTTCGGTGGGTGAGGTGATGGCGATCGACGGACGGGTCCAGCCGTTCACGCTGATTTGGTTGCCATCGAGCGTGATGGTGCGGGTGCCAGCGGTGATGGTTTGTTGGTCGCCGGTGCCTGCGGTGTTAATTGCGGGGACGGGCGCGCCGTTTTCGGTGATGGCGATGGCGATCACGAACTTGCCGTCGCCGTTGCTAGGGAAGTCGATCCACTTGTTAATCGTGGAGTAGGAATTGGTGGCGGCGGTGTAGTTGGTGTCCTTATAACGCAAACTTGGTGGGCGGTTGAAGGTGCCGGTGCGGAAGGCAGGCGCGGGTGGCCAACAGACTTTAGCGGTCATCACATGGCCGTCCGGCGAGGTGATGGTGAAGGTATCACCGCTGGTGGTGATGGTGTTGAACGAAGGCGTGTTGAGACGCCAGTGGGTTCCATTGTTAGAGGCATCACTCACCACGAAAAATCCCGGCGCACCCGACGCGGCGGAGTAGTCGGTGACGATGCGGCGCGTCTGGTTGTCCACGCCGGTGTCCGAGGTGTCGATGTTCATCACCGTGTAGCCGTCGCCATTCGCTCGGAGAAATTTATCCACCAAGGTAGGCACGAGGCGTTTCGTCATGCTGGTGACGGTATTCGGATCGGCAGGAAAAAGGCTGGTCTGACCGCGCGGATCGGAGGTGCGGCCGGAGCCGACGCACCATGGCACGCCGAGGCCGTAGATGCGGAAGGTCAGCGCGTCCGGTCCGTCGTGCCCGCCTTGGTTGATGCGGAGATTGCCGTGGGTTTGGAGCACGAAATCGCTGGTGTCCTGATAGCGATTGCGGAACACATAGACGCCGTAACTGTTGTCCGAGTAGGTTTTTCCCCAAGCGGATGAAGGGTTTTGTTCGGCGAGATCATTGGGATAATACAGCAGCGACCAGAGGCCGTTGCCGGTGGCGGTGTCCCAAGTCTTGTCGCCGAGATCGCCGCAGGTCCGGCGGAACATCCATTTAAGACCGGGTTTGTAGGCTTCCGGCGAGAAGGCAAAAGCGAGGGCGGCGGTGCCTTCTGGATCCCAAGAGTTGTGGTCGTCGGTGAAATCCGGGCGAAGTCCCTTGGCCAAGCCGCTGAGTGGGTTCCCGGCCTCGGTGACCCGCGAATAACGGTCAATCGGCAGCATTCCTTGGAAGCTGGCCCACAGCGTTTTGTTGAGAGCGGGGAACTCGGTGGTTAGATCGAGCCCTTTAAGTTTCTTGAGTGCAATGAGCGCGGGAAAGGTGAAATAACCGGGGTATTGGGCGTAGGCAACGCCCTCTGGATTCCATCCACCGGTGTCTGCCCGATTGGTGAGGTTAGAGCCATAGTGGGTGCGGAGTTTGGTGAGGCAGGTGCCGTAACCGGCGCTCCATCCGCTTTCGACTTCGTCGCAAGCGAGGTAGCTCAGAAGCGCGGAGCCGTAGCGGACGGCGAACCAGTTATTGGCGGTCTTGGTGTCGCCAGGCCACTCGGAGCCGCCGGAAGCGACGAGCGAATCGGCGTTGTTCTTGAGCGCGAGCGAGACCGCAGCGTTGAAGTTCATGCCCACGTAGATGGCTGGGACGGTGTAGGTCACGCCGTCGCCCGCGACAAACGTGGCCGGCATCGTCTGGCCGACCCACTCGGAGTGGCAAATGTCGAAAGCGATGGCCGTGCCGAGGGCGCGACCGGCGCGGGTCAGAGACTTGTAGCCGCTGTTAGCCCACACCGTGGCACCGCCGGTGTCGGGAGCCGAGATGTTCCAAAGCAGGGCTTTTTTCGCCTGCTCTGACCAGTCAGCAGGAGCGGCACCGCTGTTGCGGAAGAGGTGCAGCGCCGCCATGGCATTGGGGAATGGGCGGCTGGCATCGTAGCCGCCGGTGAGGTCGCGTTCGAGGTTCCACTCGATAGAGGCGAGCATGTCGCTCCAAGGCGCGGTGTTCGCCTTAGCACGGTATCCGGCCACATCAGAAGCGTTGAAGAACAGGCGAGGGTGAGTCTGGGCAAGCGCAGATGCGGCAAACACAAGTGTGGCGGAGAGCAGGGAAATGAAGCGTGTCATCGGTGGTTTTTTGGAACTTTCTCGACCATATCTCGGTGGACCACCCTCACCATACCTAAAAGCAGTGATGGCGAGGATGGCAGCAAGAGCCGCCGGTTCAGCCGGGGATAACCACCTCGAAGACCATCTACTGTCGCCCTTTCTCGATCTAACTTCCGTGCCGCCACACGTCGCGCTGATTGGTGCCGGCGGGCACACGTTGTTGCTCGATATCGAAGCCTACGACAAGGTAGGTAAAATGTTGGGACAGCCGTGTCTCGGCAGAACGGAGATTGAAAAAGCCGCGCGCGAGGCGACCTGCGAGCCTACGCTTTTCCCCCCTTGATGTTTGCGGCAAATCGAAGCGTCGAGTGTCACCCGCGCCAATTCAGTTTGAAGCGACAGTCGGTAAATTGACCTTGCCAATTTGATGGGGATTGCGCTTGTTCCAAGCGTCCGCTCCGGCGGACGGGGACTGAAAAACCTCACGACTAGCGGTTAGCAATGACCGCCCACATTGCTGCCAAACCGACCAAACGGCCGGGGAGGCAGCGGCGCATGTCCAAGCTGTCTTTTCGGAGATGGCTAAAGGCCGTTGCGGTCGACTAGTTGCGACTTTTTCACTCCCCGTCCACCAGGAAGGGCTTATCTAACCAAGCCTTCCTTATGAATCCAATCTTGCTCGTTTTGCTGGCCGTGATGTCCGTTGCTTCACTTGTTTTCTCCCAGAGTGAAGTCCCTAGGAGTTCCTCCCGCGACTTTCGCCCTGAGGGCCACTTGGAGAACATCCCGCTTGCCGATTCCTCCATCCAGCAATGTTATGTTTTCCTCACCACCGCCGGCGTGAGCTACACGGTGGAGTCCTCCACCGATCTTTCTAACTGGATCTCTCAGGATGAGATCTACGGGTTGGGTAACGAATACGTCGTCACCATGCGCGAATACACCCCGCCGCCTCCGCCGCCGCCGGGCACTCCCCCCGCGATTCGCCCGGCACCTGCGATCAATGCAAGCATCCGGCTTCAACGCGCATCCGGCCCAGAGGGCGGCATCGTGGTTGCCTGGCCATCGCGCGATCATGGTGGCCCCATCGTTGTCAGGATTGCGGGCGAGATGGACCTAGGCTGGAACCAAATTCCGCTGTTTTCAAATCGCTTCGATGGCTATTATTTCTTCATCTGGCACCCGTGGCATGTGGTCGCTCCACCTACAGTTAATTCCCCCCTCGGACTTAAAGATTCCGCTCTGCTCGCAGCCCTTGAAGCCAGCCTACCCGCGATGAACCAACAAGTGGCTGAATCCGTGTTTCGCTCTCGTAATGCACCTTTGCCCGGACCCGACCTTCCCGGTTCCAAGCGTTTCTGGCGCGTGAAAGTGGACCCGGATGTGGACACCGATTCCGATGGCAGTCCCGACTGGGCCGAGTTCGAAATCTTCACCCGCGGCACTGGTAGCATGGTTCCCGGCGTCATCGGCGATGCCTTCAACTCGGACACGAACGGCGACAACATTCCAGACGGCCAACAGTTAGACGCGGATCTCGACGGCACCCCCGATGCCAATGATCCTGATGCTGCCGATAAAACCGCCTTTTTCCCCATCGGCCCAGTTCCCCGCTACGCCCTATTTCCCATCACCAACGCAGTGAGGCCCTCCAGCTTTGACGGCCCCTATCAAATCAACGATAAAGGCCGAGTGGTCTATAAAACAGGCACTTGGTGCGCAGGGAAATGGACTCCACTCATCGCGCCGGCAGGTGGCAGCCAAGGCATTGCCCAGCCGGCTCACGCCTTTGCCATCAATGATAACGACGTCGTTTTGGGAAATGGAAACTATCAAGTCGGCAGCGCCCCCGAATACTTTGCGCCCATGATTTACTATTGGAAAGCGCCTGATGCCGCGCCCCTGCCGGTGAAAAGCAGCCAAGCTCTCGAGCAAGGATATGCAGGGCGCTTCGTCGGCGATTATGCTTACCACGGCTATGCCCCACGCCCGGTTCTTTCTAACGACGGCCGTTTCAGCGCGGTGACCAAAGAGTGGTCGCAAACCTCGCGGGGGACTTTCACCACCACCGTGCAAGGTGATGACGGCACCAAGCGATACGAGAACGAACTTCGGGTGAGTGTCTGGACCTTGCCGACCGGTGCTAGCACGGTCTCCACTGAAGCTGTCGGAACTGGGTCCAATATGATGCCATTTCATAAAGATCCTGGGCTTACTTGGGGTTACACCAGCGCACTTGACGAAAGCGGCAATGAGACCGGAACCCGCAAGGGCAAAGTCTTCGCGCCGGGCACCTTGCCGGATTTGCCGTTCTTGCCCTACAACGTCTTTTCCACCTCCAATGGCACCTTAGCTCTGGCCCCATCACATTTAGACGAGTCGCCCAAGCTTTTCGCCAACAACACCTGGCAAGACAGCCTCTCTTACAAGTATGCCATCGACATGGCCGATGACGGCACAGCCATCACTAACCGAGACGGAGCCACTAAACTCAACCTCACGGCTCCCATCCTCATCAATGGAAAATGGTTAGATATCGCACGCACCACGCCTGATGTACCGGCTACGTGGAAAGATTCACCGCTCAAGCTAACCGACACCACGCCCGGCGGCTGGATCCTCGCCCGGACGGATGGGCCTGACCCCACCCTCCACCAACACGCCGTCTTGCTGCCGATCCGAATTATAGAATCCCCTCCAGATCCCAATTTTGTGGA
Organism: Akkermansiaceae bacterium; assembly: GCA_043729385.1. GTDB lineage: Bacteria > Verrucomicrobiota > Verrucomicrobiia > Verrucomicrobiales > Akkermansiaceae > Luteolibacter. Next base: position 35,225 of record JAYTLO010000360.1, on the reverse strand, counting down.
GGCGACCGGTGTGGACGCCTATTCAATCAAAAGCGAAGATTCTGGATCCGCCGTGTCGAACAAAATCTGGATCATGGCACCATCTGGAAGCGGCTCCACGAAGGTGCAGCTAAAGTCGCCGATAAATGATAAATCGCCCTTGGAGTTGTCCGCCGATGGAATCAAGTTCGACAACGGCCCGAACATAACCCTCGCCGCAGACAACCGGAAGTTTGACATCACTGCCAACAACTCAAGTAACTCGGGAATGGAGATTCCACTGACCATCAAGCTGGGAACCGTGGAGACGGTGAGCCGTCCCATCGGAGTGAAAGTCATGAAGCGGCGAACGATTAAGGTCAGCGTTCACCCAGTTGGTTCGCTCGTTGAGGGGAAAACTACCAATGAGCCCGATACGGTGCCTACCAAGGCGCAGCTCGATGAGTTTTTAAACAAGGTATATACTCCACAGATTAATGCGGTATTCGATACAACAATTGTTCCACTTCGGAATCTGGAGTGGGACAAAGCGACCCCGGCGGACTTCGGCGTTCAGGATCCGAACAACTATATCTCTGTTGGTAACGGTTGGTTAGACACCAACGGGGGCGATCAATATAACGAAGACACCTATATTCGCGACCAGCTTAATGATGCCGCTGCAGACATTAATATCTACATCCTCGGCGGGGGACGGATTCGCACCGTTCTCACTTGGGACAACATGATCAGGACCGTCAAGTCGATTGTACTTGGGATGACGCGAGTCAAAGAGAATACGATCTTCATCGACGGAGATATCGGTTGGTATCATGGCCTAATAGGCAATGATACCGGTATGGAGCAGCTTCGGACGATTGCCCATGAAATAGGACACTGTTTGGTAGGAGAAGGCCATGCAGACACGGAAGATTCCGCCGTAAAGTTGAAGGGATTTAACCCAACGAATTTGGTTCAGGAACGACTAATGGTATCCGGGAATCTCACCCGCAAGCCCGTTGCCGGCTGTAGGCTAGTCAAAGGGGAGTGGGATGAGGCGGAGACGTGGATGAAGAAATTTGTAGATAGCCCAACCCCATGACCCCTCGCGTACTAGTAGTGTTAGTTTTGTTAAGTTCGGTCCCATATGGATTTGGGGGGTTACCAAAGGATTCTACGGAATATGAGACTTGGGAATCGAACATGCTAAGTTCAATAGAACGTCACAGGCAAATGGATGCGAATATAGCAATTCCAAAACTGGGTTATTGGCTGATGCAGATGAGTCTTTCCAATAACTCCGAAAAGGGAGAACGTCCTGTATACCATGCGGCTCAATCCGTCCTTCTCGCCATCCCAGGCCATGCGGACTATTTCGTGAATGAAGTCAAACAGGCGAAGGCTCGTGCTCTTAGCCCAGAGGAACTCAGTGGAAGGGATGGCAAAATTTCCTGGTCTAACTATAACAGAGTCCGGTCAGAAGCGTTTGATACCTTGGAGCACCTACCGAGTGTCGAAGCTGTGCGTGCTCTCGGCGATTTTCTAGGTGACGAGGAAGATCCAAATGCTTTGCGCCCCGGAGACGAAGCAACCGATACGCTCGGACCTGGTAGTAATAGTGGTCTTGCAACCATGGCTCTGAGGAGTCTGATCCAGGACGATCCGGTGAAGTCGAAAAATGGCTGGCTCGAGCTCGGAGAAAAAAAAGCGTGGCAACAGTGGTACGAGCAAATCAAAGCTGGGAACCGCACGTTCCGCTTCGAGGGAGATCCCACGGAATATGACCTCAACGGTCCGGCATCTGGCCAAAAACTCGCCCACATTTCCCGCGACCGGAAGCGGGATGCTGAACGGCAAGTCGGCCGCGAGAGAACCTCTGGGTCAACCGTCGTGGCCGAGCCAGAGGTGGCCAGTAAGCCCTCCAAATCGATGTCTGTCGCGCTCGTCATTGCTGGCCTCGTTCTGCTGGGTTCTCTGGGTTGGTATTTCTTGAGAAGGCGGAGCCGCAAGGGTTCATGACGCACACCCATCACATGCTGCGAAAGGGACAATATCACCTCCGCTGTGCTTTTTTCTCGGGCAATCGCGAGGGCTTCCGCTAAGAACCCGCGCGTGGCAATCCTCCTGGCGATCGAATCTTCCTGCGATGAAACTGCGGTGGCGATCGTGCGTGGCTCGGCTGGCCAGCGGACGGTGGTGCTGGCGTCGGAAATCTCCTCGCAGATCGCGCTTCACCGCGAGCACGGCGGCGTGGTGCCCGAGCTCGCCTCGCGCAATCACTCGCTGCATCTGCGCGGCCTGGTGGAAAAGGCGCTGGCCGATGCGGGTGTTAGCATCGCGGATGTCGATGCGTTTGCCGCCACCACCGGCCCGGGGTTGGCTTCCTCGTTACTAGTCGGCAGCACGGCGGCGAAAGGCATGGCCTGCGCGGCGCGGCGGCCATTCCTCGGAATCAACCACCTCGAAGGCCATCTGCTGTCGCCCTTTCTCGATCTGACTTCCGTGCCGCCACACGTCGCGCTGATCGTTTCCGGCGGCCACACCTTACTGCTCGATGTGGAAGCACCCGGCCACTATCGGAAGCTGGGCGGCACTCGCGATGATGCGGCGGGCGAAGCTTACGACAAGGTGGGTAAAATGTTAGGACTGCCGTATCCCGGCGGACCGGAGATTGAAAAAGCCGCGCGTGATGGCGATCCACAAGCCTACGATTTTCCCCGCTCGATGCTGCACGAGCCGCATCTGGACTTTTCGTTCTCGGGCCTAAAAACTGCCGTGCTCTATGCGCTTCAAAAGGAAAAAGACGTGCTCCCGGTGGCGGATCTAGCAGCCTCGTTCCAACAGGCGGTGATCGAGATCCTGGTGAAGAAAACCCTGCGGGCCGCACAACTCACGGGTCGCCGCCAGATCGCCCTATCAGGTGGCGTCAGCCTGAACCAAGCACTGCGCACGGCGTTCCAAGTGGCGGGCGAGCGCGAGAATTTGGAAATCTCGGTGGCCTCGCCGGAGTTCTGCACCGACAACGCCGCGATGATCGCCTTCGCCGCCCTACTCCGCCATCTCGGCGGGGAAAGCTCGCCCTTGGACGGCGACATCCATCCGAATTTGCCGCTGGTCTAACGGGGTTCGGATAAATACAAACTGCTTCCCCGATGACCTATAAAACCTTGGTTTTTGACTTCGACGGCACCATCGCCGACACCCTTGGCGAGACGCGCCTTATCTTCAACCGGCTCGCTCCCGAGTACGGCATCCGCGAAGTAGAAGAGCACGAACTCGCTCAACTGCGCCACATGTCGCTCAGCGCCTTGCTCGATCACCTCCATATCCCGAAGCGCCGCGTCCCCGCGCTCATCGCCCGCGGCACGGGGATGATGCGTGGAAATATCACCCGGCTCAAGATGATCGAAGGGATGAGCGAAATGTTAGTGGAACTCCGCCGCCACGTCCGCAGCTTCGGGATTCTAACTTCTAACTCCACCGCCAACGTCGATCTCTTCCTGCGCACTCACGGGCTGCGCGACCAGTTCGATTTCATTTCCTCCACCTCCAAGCTCACCGGCAAGTCGAAGCATCTCAAAGCCATCCTCAAGACGTTTTCGCTGCGCCCCAGCGAGCTGCTTTACATCGGCGACGAGTTGCGCGACGTGAAGGCTTCGCAAAAAGCGGGCATCCCGATAGCCGCCGTCACTTGGGGGTTTAACTCCCGTGAATCGCTAGCCGCATCCAAGCCGGAATACCTTTTCGACCGGCCCGTGGATTTCCTCCGCCTGCTCTCTAGCTGACCCAAGCAGCGGGTTGACAGCGGCGACGCGGGGTGGGCAACCTCCCGGCATGTCGGATGCGAAATCGCCACAGGAAGATCGTCAAGAAGCGGGGCACGGGAACGAGGAAACTCAAGGCGACGACTCAGTTTCCAAACCCAATTTTCCTCCAGCCGTCGCACTGGCGTTCGTCATCATCGCGCTGTTAGGCGTGTTGATCGTGATGGTTCTCAAGAGCGGCACGACCAGCTCGGCACCCGATGACGGGCGCCTCGCGACTCTCCAGTCAGACGTGGATGCCCGCCGCTCCGAGCTCAATCGCCAGCGCATCGCCATGGGGCTGAGTCCCATCGAGGGAGTCTCCGAGCCGATCGAAGACATCGCTTCCCGGCTAAAAAAGGACGCGGATTCGTTAGTCGGTCTAGCAGCTAGATTTCAGCAGATGATCGAGGAAAAGGACAAGCTACTCACCGCCAGTAATTCGGAAGTGCTCCGTTCTGAGAAACTCCGGCAAAGCCTTTTCGCCGAAAATAGCCGCCTCCAAAGCGATCTCAACCGCGCCTTGATCGGCGGCTCCGACTCCGACCGCCTTCGCGGCGATCTTGCGGATCTCAAGGCCCAACGCGACGCCCTCGGCGATGAACTCGCAGCCACCCGCCAGAAAATGCTGACCGCGAGCGGCGGTCCATCGGCAGAGGATTTCGCTGATCTCAAACGCCGCTTCGATGAAACGCTGCGTGCCAAAGAGTTCTTCGAATCCCGCGTCAAGGAGCTGGAGGGTGCTCTAACGAAGTCGAAACTCTTCGCCAGTTCGGAGAACGAACTGTTGCCCGCCGCCGTGGAATTGTTCCGCAGCCTGCGTCTGCTAGAGGGCCAGCCGGACTCGGAAATTTCCTCCGCCTACAGCAGCCTCGCCGTGAAACTCGGTGCGGATGTTAGGAAGACCCTCAAATTTGCTACCGGCTCCAGTGTGCTGCCTCCGGCCGATGAAGAAGCCATCCGCAGCCTCGTCACGGAGATCCCGGATGGCGATCTCATCTTGGCAATCGGCTACGCGTCGGAGACTGGCAATGTCGATGGCAACCGGGTTCTCTCGTCTGATAGAGCCACCGCCGCAGCGCAGTTGATCACGTCCGTGAAACGTCCTGGTCAGTTCACTCAGGCCGTCTATCTCGGCCAGACCGACCGATTCGGCAGCCGCATCCCAGAGAGCAACCAGCTCGTCGAGATCTGGCACATCCGCAAGAAGTGAGGTGCCGTGGCGGCGGTTTTTAACCGCCATGCCTCTCTATGTTGCTGGCTTTCTCCCGCCACATCTCACACGCATGAGCCGCGAACCCCGCGCCAAACGCGGTCAACCACAGCCGCCGGTCGTCCGCCCGCTCTGCCGTTAGCCGGCGTTCCAGCGCAAACAAAACCGACGGGCTGCTCATGTTCCCGTGGTCCCGCAGCACCCCGCGCGTCTCTAGCAGCTCGAACGGCAGCACGCTTTCTAACTCCTCCACCACATCGCGGCCACCGGAGTGGGCGAGCACTTGATCCGGCTCCGCAGTGCGCAGCGCGAACAACTCCGCCACCGCCTCCGCAGCCAGTGCCGGCACCGTGCGATGCAGTTGGTTCTTCAGCTTGCCCTCTGAGTTCACAAACCGAACTTTCTCACGCTCTGCCGGGCGATGGGTGGTGGTGAAATGGCCGGCTTGCCACTCGCCGGGTGCGCCTTCAGCCGTCCAGATCGCCGCTGCCGCGCCGTCGCCGAACAGGCAGAGGCTGATTAAAACTCCCGGATCGTCATTGGCGAAAAACGCTGCCGAACAAATTTCCACCGCCACCGTCGCCACCACTGCCTGTGGATTTGCTGCTAGAAATCCGTGCGCCGCGCGCAGCATCGGGATCGCCGCGCCGCAGCCCTGCCCCACCAGATCGGATAGATACACGTCGTGGCGCAGCCCGGTTTGCTCTGCCAAATGGCTCGATACGCCGGGGCAAAGGTAGCCGGTGCAGGTGCAGACAAACAGCGCGTCCACATCGCTCGCCACTTTTCCGGCTTTGCGCAGGGCGTCTAACAAGGCGGTCGCCGCCAGTGCGGGTGCCTCTCGCTCGAAGTTGTTATTCAGCGTTTCCGCACCATGGCCGAAGGGCGCGATGATCGAGTCCAGAGCCAAGTTCCGCCGCGTGATTCCCGAGGTGCCGTTGGTGAAAATTTTCTCCATCAGCGCCACCGATCTCGGTTTGAGAGTGGCCAGGAAATTGCCCTGCTGCATCGCGTTCCAGCAATCGTCTTGGGTGAATGAGTTAGGCGGGACGGCCGTGGCGAGTGAGCGGAGATACATAAATTTCTAGCGGATCAGGGCGAGCATCGGTTGGAACGGGAGCAGACGGGCGCGGGCCATGCATTGCAACAGCGATCTCCCGCCCGCCTCTAGCAAAAGTGGATGCAACATCCCTGCCACGGCCAGCCTGCGTTGGAATTTCCGGCTCACGGCAGAGCGCACGCTGTTAGTTACGGCTTGCCAAGATTGCTCACCCCGCGCCCACGCGGCCAGTGGGCCGAGTGCGCATTCCGCCGCTTGAAATGCCATAGACATCCCGTTGCCGGTGAATGGTGGGATCATGCTTTCCGCGTCGCCCAGCGTGAGCAAACCGGGGATCGGCACTTGCCGTCCGAGTTCGAATCCCGCCACGGCGGAAAACGAGCCGTCCCGCCACTCGGCGGCTCGCAAGGCAGTGGCAAGTTGGGCATGTCCTCCGGCCTCCAGATAGGCGGTTAGAAGTCCCGCGCCCCTGGCTTGGATCGTCCGGTCCAGCCGGAATAAGCCGCACACATTCGTCCAGCCGTCCTCCACGCCCGCCAGTCCTGCGTAGCCATTTCCCCCCGCGTGCATTTCCAAGTCTGCCGCCATCGGTAAGTTTTTCACATGCGCCTTCAGGCCGATCCAGCGACCATTGCGCGGCCGTCGTCCGGCGCTCCAGACTAGGCCATCCTGCGGTTCGGGCCGGGCACGCACTCCCGTTCTAACATCCACTCCGGCGGCCACGGCGAGCTGCCGCAAGCGTTCGTCCAGTAGATAGCGGGAAATGCCGAGCGCGGGCGTTTTCAACTGGTCCCGGTGAATCAGCCGCCCGCTTTCATACCAGTCCAGCGACCTCTGGCGGTGCGCATCCTCGAAGGCTCCGGCGATGCCTAAAGCGGTTAGAGTCTCAGCCGTCACGCCGGAAATGAACTCCCCGCACACCCGGTGGCGCGGGTAGTTACCTGCCTCCAGCACTGTCACCGGCACCTCGTGCCGCCGCAAGCCCACCGCCAGTGACAATCCCGCCAATCCTCCGCCTGCAATGGTGATTTCCCGCCTCAAGTCTTAGAAACTACCACGCGTCTCGCCCCGCGCCATGTGGAACTTTCGCGCGTCTGCCAGCGGTTAGAATCCAGTCCCAGCAAGTGGCTGATTTCTCCCGCCGCGAATCCCGCGCGGATGCTCACATGCATGTCATGCCGCGTCACTCGGTTGATCCACGGATGCAGCGTGCCGCCTAACACATGCGGCAGCCGCGCTCGATCAGGCTCACTAAAAACCAGCACCTCGAAGTTTCCAAACCATTCACCCAAGGCTGTTAGTGCGTCGCCCTCGAAGTGATGCAGAAACAAATTTGCCACCAGCACTCCGCCGCCCAGCGGTACCGGACTCGCGAAAATATCACCCTGCTGCCACTCGACCCGCGCCGCCAATTCCACCGGTCGTGGCGCGAGATCATAAGCCCCCACCGCCGCCTGCGGAAATAGCTTCGCCAGCTTGTTGCAAAGCAGCCCATCGCCCGCGCCGATCTCCACGATCCCGCGATTCGCCTCGTGTGGGAACCTGCTAACAGTCCGGCAAACCCAGCGCTCGTTGCCCATCAGGAAATTGATCCGCCGCAAGTCCCGGCGACTGCGCCGCGCCTCGGGATCAGCGGCCGGCAAGTGATCTAGCAACTCGGGAATGACAACGCGGCGGGACATCGGCGCGGAGGCTACCCGCGCTTGCCGGGTCGGGCAATCTCCGCCTATCGTCCTCCATGCCGCCGCCATCACGCCGACCGATCCAGCCTCAAAAAGGACGCAAGCCAGCGCCGCCATCTAAAGATCGCGGCTGGGATCCCGTGGCCGCTTGGTATGACAAACTCGTCGGCGAATCCGGCTCGGACTATCACCAGAACGTCATTCTCCCCGCCGCCCTGCGGATGCTCGCACCGCAGCCCGGCGAGTCCATCATCGACATTTGCTGCGGCCAAGGCGTGCTGATCCGGCCGCTGCTAGAGGCGAAAGTCGGCAAGTTCACCGGCGTCGATGCCAGCCCGCGCCTGATCGACTCCGCGAACTCCCGCCACGGCGCCGACCCCCGCGTTTCCCTGATCGTCGCCGATGCGTGCTTGCCCGGCCCATGGTCTAACGGCAGCCACGACGCCGCCACCTGCCTCATGGCCGTCCACGACGTAACAGACATCGTTAGAATGTTTTCCAACCTCGCCCAAGCCCTCAAACCGGGTGGCCGGGCGGTGATGGTTTTCATGCACCCCTGTTTCCGCATACCCCGCAAATCTCACTGGGGCTGGGACGCCGATCAAAAAATCCAATACCGCCGCCTCGATAGCTACGCCACGCCGCTGGAGATCCCCATCACCACCCATCCGGGCAAGGGGACTGGCGAGCAAACTCATTTCCACCACCGCCCGCTGGCCGATCTTCTAACCGCCATGGGCCAAGGTGGCTTGGCCGTGACCGCGTGCGAGGAACTCTACAGCCACCGCCGCTCACAAGGCTCCGGCCCGTTCAGCAAAGCCGAGCACGCCGCCGCCGAAGAGTTCCCGCTCTTCCTCGCGCTCAAGGCAGTTAGAATCTAGCAGTGCTGGAAAAAGGGCGGACATTTCTGTCCGCCCTCAGTCGTTTACCCATCACTCAGTTCACCGCGATTTGCCGCGGCTTTGCCTCATCACGCATTGGCACTTGCAGGGTCAGCACGCCCGCGTCGAGCGTGGCGGTGGTCTTGGTGCCGTCGAGCCGAGTGGTTAGACGGAGGTTGAGCCGGTAGTGTTTTGGCGAGTCCGCATCGCGCCGGGTTGCTTCGATCCGCAGGCTGGATTCATGCAATGTTAGCTTGAGATCCTCCTTGCGGACGCCGGGTAGAGCGATGCTTAGGCTTGGTCCGTTCGCGTCCTCGCGGACCCGATACTGCGGGCGATGGGTCGTTTCATTGAGCTCCTTGGACGGAGCGGCTTCGGTGGGGCAGTTGCAGGTATTCATAAGTATAGATGTTAGTTAATTTATTGAATTTCGATAGTGGTGGGTTGTACGACGACTGGCGTCCGTTTGGAGAGTGTTAGCTCCAGCACGCCGTTCTCGAGGCGGGCGGAAATGGCCGTGGCATCCACGTCGTCGCCGAGCTTCCATTGGCGCTCTAACTTCCCACCGAAGGGCCGCTCCGGGGGAGTTTCTGCCGCGAGTTGCAAGTTGCGATCCGTCACCGTTAGAGTGATGTCCTCCTTGCTAAATCCCGGAAGATCCAAGCGGAGAATCCAGGCATTATCAGTTTGGTGGAACGACTCGCGCGGTCCTGCGGGCACTACCGGATTGAGCACGCTGCGAGTGAGGAAACGGTCGATTTCATTGACCCATGAAAGGGCGGGTTGGTATCTTTGGATGAAGTTCATATCAATTGGTTATAGGTTCGCTCGCCCTTTCGCAGGAATCATGCAAAGCCCGCCGGACGCTGGCCAAACGCCGGTAAATCAAGCGTTCGAGATGATTTGATGACGAATGCCCCAGTGAAAGCGCCGCGAGGATTTGTCACGCTTGAGACGTTTTGGCCGGGTCAGCCTGGCACGCCCGCCGCTACATGAGAAATTGGAACCTTACAGGAATTGGGATTGAAACAGCGCCATTCCGAACAAGGCCAAACGACTCTTGATGTGTCCCAATCTGTGGCCGTCCCTGAATCTGTGGGAAGAATTCTTTTGAACTGGGATGGCTCACGATGGGTGAGTGTGGAAGTTATCCCGCAAACTCAATCAAGCGGATCGGTTATGGCTTTCGCTCACGACTGCGTCTCATCCAGTAGTCAGGACGTCGACTGCCATGGGCGATCGCGACAATCCAGATACAGTCAGGTAAATCTAGGTAGAAGACGGCGAACGGAAATCGCTCTGTGAAAAGTTTTCGGAACCGGCTGCGCTTGTGAGGGGGCCAAGCTTCAGGACTTCGTTGGATTTTTGTAACCGCGTCGTTAACTTTTTCCAAGAGATCAAGGCCGAGGCCGATGGCACGCATTTCATAAAATGCCACAGCATCATCTAACTCTGCCCGTGCCGCGCTGTGGAATTCAACGGGCTTCACGAATACTTGGCCCTGAGTTCCGAGAATACTTTCTCTGCTGGCTCACCGTTGGCTTGCCCGCTAATAATTTCTTCGGCACGGCGCTCCAACTCCGCGTCCCAAGCGGTATCCACATCTGCGTCTGATTCCTGATTGAGTGACTGGATGAGGAAATGGGCAAGTTCTCCACGTTCTTCATCACTGAGTCTCGTCAGTTCGGTTCGGAGCTTTTCAGCTGTCGCAGTCATGACCTGAGGTAGCCTGCTCCTGGACTGGAGTCAAGACGACAGCCTATTCCTCGCGGCATCTCGTGCGAAGTTGCCGTTGGGTCAATCCAGCATGAGGTCTTGCTCACTTAATCTTCGGCGCGTTGAAGGTCGTGCCGTTCTGGGTGTGGGTGGCTTCGATGATCTTGCCGTCTCTGTCATGGTTAAAGGCCACAGAGGCTTTCACCACCCGCCATTCGTATTCGGTGGCGGACTTTGGATGGATTTGGAGCTTCGGCTGGCCGGTGAGTTGGGCGAAGACGGATTGGCCGTCGCGGGTGACCGTTAGAGTGGCAGCTGGGCCGTATTGATATTGGCCGAGTATAGCGTCGAGCTCGGCATCGGTGAGTTTGAGTTCTGCGGCCGTGATGCGGGCGGCGCGGAAGGTGTTCCCTCCTTGGGAGTGACGGGCGGCGATGACTTCGCCCTTTTCGTTGCGCTCGAAGACGACTTGGGCATCGGTGATTTTCCAAAAGAACGCATCCGGGGCAGATGGGAAAACTTCATATTTCTCCTGACCGGTGAGTTGAGTGTAGAGGTGGTCTTGATCGTGGCTGACAGTTAGAACAGCGTTTTTATAGTCATAACGACCGATGAAGTTACTATAGGTTTTCCGCTCAACAGATGCATCCTCCGTGGGCGGTGGAAGTTTCTTAATCTCAGCTTCCAGAAATTTCCCGGCGATCTGGCGGGTGACGGCAGATGGCTCGAATCCGGTCACCGGCGGCAACGCGTTGGCGAGGGCGATGACGGTGCAGTTCTGCTCGGGAAGTCGCACGAGATCGCTGGACCAACCATTGAGTCCGCCGCCGTGGCCGATGGCTGGCAGGCGGTTGAGTTGCGAGATGACGAGGCCGTAGCCATAGTGAAGGCCATCCACGTTAGGCGGTAATTTCACCGGAGTGGTCATGGCTTTGAATGACTCGGGCTTGAGGATTTTTCCGCCGAAGAGCGCCTCATTCCAGCGGAAGAGATCGCCGACGGTGGAATAGATGGCGCCCGCGCCGCCGGCCCATGACATATCCCAATCGAGCGCTGGTGCGGGCTTGCCGTCGGCGAAGGAATAGCCATTTGCTATCACTGTGGGCGGCGAAGTGTTTATATAAATGCCAGTGTCTTTCATGCCTAGCGGACCGAAGAATGTGTCTTGCAAATAGGTGGCTAACGGTTTGGCAGAAACCTTAGCGACGATTTCCCCGAGGAGAAAGTAGCCGGAGTTATTATAGTGAAATCCCGCGCCGGGTGCGAAGTCTGGTGGGTCGTCCCGGAAGGAGGCGATGAGTTCTGCGGGGGTGATCGGCTGGGTGACTTTACTGAGGAATTCCGGCTTGTCGGTGTAGCTGTGAATGCCGGAGGTGTGGGTGAGGAGATGCTCTAGGGTGACCTTCCCGCCGCCAGGAAAGGCGGGGAAGAATTTATCGAGCGGCTCGGTGAGGGCTAGTTTGCCCTCGTCGGCGAGGCGCAGGATGGCGGCGGCGGTGAACTGCTTGGTGATCGAGCCGATGCGGAATTGCGTCTCAGCGGTGACTGGAAGTTTCTTGGCGAGATCGGCCCAGCCGAAACCTCCCTGATAGACGATTTTGCCGTCGCGGGCGACGAGGACTGCGATGCCGGGCGAGTGCTCGGCGGTTAGTTTTCCGAGATGTGACTTGATGCCATCTTCTAGCGGGATGGCGGAAAGCAGCGGCGCTAGAGATAGGAGTAAGAGGGATACGAAAACGCGGGGGCATGGGCTCATAACGGGGGGCATTTCCGCATAATGATGGCAGTTTGCAACCCTCGTCTCGGGCTGGAAGAATGGCCCTGCTGGGTAGGCAAGCAGGCTAGGCGGATTAGTAATTCACCCTATAGACAAACCGATGGCAGGGGGCGACTTTGGCGCAGATTGGCCGTATGACCAATTCACCCAACAAACCAACAACCCTATGAAAACCAAACATCAGCACTCCCTAGCAGCTCTCATCCCAGGCACCCATCCGTCGCGGGTCGGGCAATCACTCGTTAGAAATTCGATGCTAATCTTCTTGGCTGGCTGTGGCCTCGCCCAAGCGGATATCATCGAGTTCGACCTTTCCCCTGGAGGCCCGATTTCTACCGTGGGGCTAAAGCCGCAGAACGAAGTCCCGGCGGTGGTCAATAGCACGGGTTCCGGCAACGAAATTTCCGGCGGCATCACCTTCGACACGGCCACCTCCACTCTCTCCTTCGCAATCGGCTACGGCTCGGCATCTGGTTTCACGGATCTAACCGGGGTCGCCACCGCTGCCCACATTCATGGACCGGCGGGGGTCAGCGCGACCGCTCCTCCGTTGTTCGATCTGGATTCGCTCCATTTCCCAGCAGCGAACCCCACCAAAGGTGGAATCATCTTCGGCTCGATAATATACTCGACTACCCAAGCCACCAGCCTGCTCGCGGGTCTCAACTACGTGAACATCCACACCGTCGCCAATGGTGGCGGTGAAATCCGTGGCCAGTTGATCCGCCAAAATGCGGCACCGGGCATCGTGGGGCCAATCGATTCCACCGAGGAATGCGGCGAAGTGGTGACCTACTCGGCGACTGTCTCGGACTTCGATGGTAATGCCGTGCAAGCTGTTTGGACCGTGAATGGTGCGCCTGTGGAGACCGACAACATTCCTGCTGGCAGCGCTCCGACGAGTGCGGTGATCCAATACTCCGCCGCTCTCCCGGATGGCGTCAACACGCTCGGGTTGATCGCCAAGGATAGCTCGGGAAATGTTTCCACCTTCTCGTCCACCATCACGGTGGAGGACACGATCGCGCCGGTGATCGTCTCAGTCTCCGCCGATCCAAAGGTGCTCTGGCCGCCGAACCACAAGATGATCCCGGTCACCGTCAAGGCGAAGATCACCGATGCTTGCGGCCCTGCCACTTGGGAAATTCTATCAGTCACCAGCAACCAAGCTGTGGACGCGAAAGGCAGCGGCAACACCTCGCCGGATTGGAAAATCACGGGGGATCACACCGTCTCGCTGCGCGCAGAACGCACCGGCAAGGACAAGGGTGGCCGGATTTACACCATCAAGATCCAAGCCACCGATGAAGCGGGCAACAAGTCCGAGACCTCGACCGTGAGGGTCACCGTGCCGCACGATCAAGGTAAGGGTAAATAAGCCCTAAGCGGCTCATTCAGAATCACCCAGCCTCTGTCGTGGATGCCGCAAGGCTCTGCGACATGCTGGGTGAATCGTCGGCTCAAGTCCCGGCATTTTCCGGGATGATCTGGGCACGGCGGTGGATAATTCGCATCAACCAACCGAGCACCGGCAGCTCGCCGTATAGCGCGAATGATGCATCCCAATGATCATGCTGGGCGGAGATCCGGCCATCATGGGCGAACTTGAAATGACTCGTGCCATGGATCACTCGCTCGCTCCCGCGATGCTGATAGGTAGCACTCCATAACAGAAATCCGGTGCGGTCATCGCCATGCGCATCCACCACCTTGAGCCTCACCGCCGTCATTTGCTTGAAGCGATTCGCGAGCACGAGTCGCAGCTGCGGGAGACCGCTAGCGTCATGGATGGGATCGTGGAACTCGATTCCCGGACCGTAGATATCGCCAAGTCGATCCAGTTTCGCGGGCGTCATTTCATTGAAAAAATCCGCCACAGCGGTCATCGAATCGGGGCAATGCAGGGCCATGCACGAGCAAAGCACGGATTCGGAAAATATTCATAAAAATCTGGTGCTTCGCGATTGGCCCTTCGGAAATCCTCCCTCATGGTCCGGCCATGAATCAGCAAGGTCCGCTTTCGCAAAAAATCTTCGCCGTCGCCAAGCAGTTCATCCCGGGCGGGGTGAACTCACCGGTGCGCGCCTTCCGCAACGTCGGTGGCGAGCCGTTTTTCGTCCGCCGCGCCGCTGGCAGCCGGATCGAGGACATCGATGGCAAGCATTACATCGACTATATCGGCTCGTGGGGACCGAACATCCTCGGCCACGCCCCCGTCGTCATCACGAATACCATCCACGAAGTCGCCAAGAGCGGGATCTCCTTCGGCATCCCGAACATGTTCGAAGTCGAGATGGCCCGTACGATCTGCAGCTGGGTGCCGTCGGTGGAAAAAGTCCGAATGTGCAACTCCGGCACTGAGGCCACCATGTCCGCCATCCGCCTAGCGCGGGGCTTTACGAAGCGCGACTTTATCGTGAAATTCGACGGCTGCTACCACGGTCACAGCGACTCGCTGTTAGTCGCCGCCGGTTCCGGGGCGCTGACGAATGGCGAACCTGATTCCGCTGGCGTGCCAAAGGCTTTCGCGGAGAAAACCATCGTACTTCCTTACAACGATCCCGCTGCCCTCGAAGCCATTTTCGCCTCCCGCGGTGAGGAAATCGCGGCCATCATCGTCGAGTCCTATCCCGCGAATGCTGGGCTGGTTTTTCCCAAACCCGGCTACCTCGCGCTGCTATCCTCGATCAGTAAAAAGTACGGTGCCCTGCTCATTTTCGACGAAGTCATGACCGGCTTCCGGCTGGGCAAGGCGGGCGTGCAAGGGCTGGAAAATCTAACGCCCGACCTCAGTTGCTTCGGCAAGGTCATCGGTGGCGGCCTGCCTGTCGGTGCCTTCGGTGGTCGAGCCGATGTGATGGACTTACTCGCGCCGATCGGTCCTGTCTATCAGGCGGGGACGCTCAGTGGAAATCCGCTTGCGATGGCTGCCGGCTTGGCTCAGCTCCGCGAGCTGGACCAGCGCTCGGGCTTCGGTCGCCTGGAGCAGTTAGGTGCGCATTTCGAGAAAGGCCTGCGTCAGCTTCTAGAGGAAAAAGGCGTGCCTTATCGTTTCAATCGCGTCGGCTCGATGTTCTGTTTATTCTTCACGGATCGGGAAATCGTCAACGTCAGTGATGTGATGAAGCAAGACTTGGAGTTCTTCAAAAAGTTCTTCTGGGGTTGCCTCGACAAGGGCATCTACCTCGCGCCCTCGCCCTACGAAACGGGCTTTATCTCGCTCGCCCACACCGAGGCGGATCTGGACGACACACTCACCGTCTTCAGTGAAGTCTTGGCCGAGATATAGATTTCTAATACATTGCGAATCACTAAGCGGCGACTAGCGTCTGGTGATGGACTTCCGCACATTCACACTACTTTTGGCGTTGCTCACGATGCGGGCGCAAGCGGTGATTTTCGCAGACACTTCTGATCCTCTGCATAACACCACGACGCCCGGCGACAACTCAGGTTGGCAATATGAAGGGATTGTGGGTGGTTTCCTAGGCGTGCCCATCGCCCCGCATTTCTATATTACGGCGAAACACTTCGGCGGCAGCATAGGGCAAGTGTTTAACTTCCATGGCGACAGTTATGTAACCATTGGCTACTATGAAACTCTCGTCTCGGAAGAGGTATTAGTATCCCGTCATTATACGTCCAGCGGCTATACCGAGACCGCCACCACTGGGACTGCGACCGACCTGAGAATTTGGGAGGTGGAGCACATCAAACCGTTTCCCACTTATGCCCCACTTTCCACTGGCGTCGCGGATCTCGGAGCGACGGCGACGATCCACGGCGTCGGTGCGCAACGTGGGGATAGCGTGAGCGTGGCCACCGAACTCAAAGGCTGGAAATGGAGCGAAATAAACTATCGCCAACGTTGGGGGAGGAACGTGGTGACCGGCACCGTGGATGGCGGCGACGATCTTGGCGAGCTGCTCTACTGCGATTTCGACCAACCTGGAATCGTCGATGAATGCCACCTCTCCACAGGTGATTCCGGCGGCGGATTGTTCGTGTTAGAGGGCGGCCTCTGGCGGCTTGCCGGAATCAACTTCGCGGTCGATGGACCATTCAGGACCGACTCGATGAGCGCCAGTTTCCATGCCGCCCTCTTCGATGCAGCAGGACTTGAATATGCCGATGGAGCGAGCTGGGTAAGCTTGCCAGAACAGGCTGAAAATATCCCATCCAGTTTCTATTGCTCGCGAATTTCCGCATCGCTGGCGTGGATTCTATCCGTGACCGGGCATAACGGCTCGCTCGCGCTAGAAAACTTCAGTGCTTGGCAGCGGCTCTATTTCTCCCCGACGGAGATTGGAAATACCGCGATCACCGGGCCTCTTGCTGACTTCGATGACGACGGGATCGGCAACCTGTTGGAGTTCGCCCTCAATCTCGATCCGTCATTCAATGAGCGCGTAACCTTGCTTCCAAACAGCGGACTGCGCGGCTTGCCGTTCGTGGCGGTGGGAACGATTTCAGGAGCCGATCATCTAACGATCGAGTTTGTCCGCAGGACCAGCGGCAGTGGTGCCGGCCTCACTTACACGCCTCAGTTCTCGTCCGATTTGAGCGACTTTCAGACCCTCGGCTCCGAGACCGTCGTCTCGATCAACCCGCGCTGGGAGAGGGTTAAAATCGTGGACCCCGTGACCACCACCGCCGAGACCAAGCGCTTCGCCCGCTTGCGGTTAGAGCTGGCCGAGTGAGTCGCCGGGGTATTTTGAGCTTTCGGCACGATTCGGGCTGACATAAATTTTTCTCGAAACTCCATGAGCACCCTAGCAACCACCGTCGATGGCCTAAAGTTCGCCAATCCTTTCGTGATCGCCTCCGGCCCTCCGGGGACGAACGTGAAGGTCATCAAACGCGCCTTCAAAGAAGGCTGGGGCGGGGTGATCGCGAAAACCGTTAGTCTGGATTCGTCGAAGGTTATCAACGTCAGTCCGCGCTATGCCAAGCTGATGGCGGGCGACGGCAAGGAAGTGATCGGCTGGGAAAATATCGAGCTCATCAGCGACCGGAAATTCGAGGTTTGGCTCGATGAGTTTAAGGAAGCCAAGGACGCTCACCCCGAGGGAATCCTCATCGCCTCGGTGATGGAGGAGTATAATAGAGATGCTTGGTGCGAAATCATCGAGCGCTGCCAAGACGCCGGGGTGGATGCCTTCGAGCTGAATTTTTCCTGCCCCCACGGCTTGCCCGAACGCAAGATGGGCGCGGCCATGGGGCAAGATCCCGCCATCCTCGAAGAAGTCTGCGGCTGGGTGATGGCGGTTTCAAAAATCCCGGTGTGGGCGAAAATGACGCCTAACATCACCCACATCGAGGAGCCGTCTGCTGCCGCCTTGCGCGCGGGTTGCCATGGTGTGAGTGCCATCAATACGATCCGCAGCGTGATGGGCGTGAACCTCGAAACCCTGCGCCCCGAACCAAGCGTGGAAGGATACACCACTCCCGGTGGTTACTCGTCGAAGGCGGTCAAGCCCATCGCTTTGCGGATGGTGATGGAAATCGCCCAACTCATTAAAAAAGATTTCCCCGGCCGCAGTCTATCAGGACTCGGCGGTGTGGAGACCGGAGCGGATGCCGCGCAGTTCATCTTGTTAGGCAGCGACACCGTGCAAGTTTGCACCGGTGTCATGAAGTTCGGCTACGGCATGGCCAAGGAGTTGTGCGACGGCTTGCTGGAGTTCATGGAAGGCAAGGGCTTCGACACGATCAGCGATTTCAAAGGTCTCAGTCTTCCCTATTTCACCACCCACGCCGATCTCGTCAGCAAGCAACTCGCCCGCAAGGCCGAGGAAGCTGCCGCCAAAGAACATGGCATGGTGAAGAGCGACGCCGAGTGGAATGGCGATGACTTCGTAAAACAATCTAACGCGCTCTCGCGCTGAATCATTCCTCCTCCATGAGTCATACCGAAAGCCAAGTCTGCCCGCTCTACATCGGCGGCAAGTGGGTGAATCCCAATCACAAAACCGGCAGTCCGGTCTTCAATCCCTCCCGCGGCAGCGTCATCGCCAGCGTGCCGATGTGCGGCGCGGCGGAAGTGGAGCTGGCCGTGGCCGCGGCGAAAGCGGCCTTTCCCGACTGGCGCGACACACCGCCTAACGAGCGGGCGCAGGTGTTGTTCCGTGCGAAAATTCTGTTGGATGATGCATTTGAGGAACTCTGTCTCGGCATCGCCACCGAGCATGGCAAAACGCTATCAGAAGCCCGCGGCGATCTGCGGCGGGGGATCGAGGTCGTGGAGTTTGCCTGCGGCGTGCCCACCTTGTTGATGGGCGAGTGCTTGGAAAACATCGCCCGCGGCATCGACTGCCACACCGATCGTCACCCGTTAGGCGTGGTCGCCGGGATTTGTCCGTTCAATTTCCCCGCCCTAGTCCCGATGTGGATGTGGCCCATCGCCATCGCCTGCGGGAATACATTCATCCTCAAGCCGAGTGAAAAAGTCCCGCTCACCATGCAGCGGGTCGTCGCGCTGCTAGAGAAAGCCGGCCTGCCACCCGGCGTCATGAACATCGTCCACGGCGGGCGCGAATGCGTGGATGCCATCCTCGAGCATCCGGACGTTAGAGCGATCAGCTTCGTCGGCTCCACGCCGGTGGCGCGTGAGATTCATCGCAAGGGAACCTCGCACGGCAAGCGAGTGCAAGCCGCCGGTGGTGCGAAAAATTTCATCGTCCTGATGCCCGACGCGGATGTGGAGCGCACGGTGGAAGCCGTGAAAGACGGTGCTTTCGGCTGCGCCGGTGAACGTTGCATGGCCGGCTCCACCGCCGTGGCCGTGGGCGATGCCGGGGAGAAATTGCTGCCTGCGCTCGCGGATTTGGTGAAGTCCATGAAAGTCGGCCCCACCGATGTTAGAGAAGACCAACCGGACATGGGCGCGGTGATTTCCGCCGAGCATCGGAGCCGCGTGGCGGGTCTAATCGATGCCGGAGAACGCGCCGGAGCCAAGGTGCTCGCAGACGGAAGACCCACGCGAGTGGATGAAGCACCAGAAGGGTTTTTCCTCGGCCCCACGTTGATCGACCACGTTGAGCAGACCAATCCACTGATGGAAACTGAAGTCTTCGGCCCGGTGCTGGCCGTGATGCGGGCGAAGACGTTAGACGAAGCCATCGCCTCGGCTAACAGGCAAGCGTTCGGCAATGGCGCGGCGATTTTCACCAACTCCGGCAAGGCCGCCCGCGAATTCCGCCGCCGAGTGAGCGCGGGGATGGTGGGCATCAACGTGGGCGTTCCCGCGCCGCTCGCCTACTTCCCGTTCAGCGGCTGGAATGATTCATTCTTCGGAGATCTTCACATCCAGGGAAAGGAAGGTGTGGAGTTTTATACTCAGCGGAAAACCACCACTACCCGTTGGTTTGGTTATGGCGATGGGGAAATCTGGGCGAAATAACATTGAAGAAATTCGAACCGCAGATGAACGCAGATGCACGCAGATTTCAGAAACAAATAAATATCATCTGCGTCTATCTGCGTTCATTTGTTGTTTAAAAAACTCTTAATTTCTTCATAGTAGCATGACCCTATTAATTCAAAACGGAACCATCGTCACTGCCGACGCGCAGTTCGCCGGAGATATACTTTGCCAAGACGGCTTGATTGTAGAAATCGGTCCTGCTCTGTCGGCTCCGCCGGATTCCGAGATCATTGATGCCACCGGAAAGTATATCTTCCCCGGTTTCATTGATCCGCATGTGCATATCTATTTGCCGTTCATGGGCACCTTCTCGAAGGATGATTATGTCACCGGCAGCAAGGCCGCGCTGATGGGTGGGACCACCACGCTGATCGAAATGTGCTGCCCGGCCCGCACCGACGATCCGCGCGAGGCGATCCGGCTTTGGAAGAGCAAGGCGGCGGGTATTTCCTCGTGCGATTACACATTTCACATGGGCGTCACCCGCTTCGACGGTGGCACGGCTGCTGCGCTCAAAGCCATCGTCGCTGAGGAAGGCATCACTTCATTCAAGGTGTTTCTCGCTTACAAAGGCGCATTCGGCATTGAGGACACGGAGCTCTATCAGACACTAACACTGGCCAAGCAACTCGGCGTAGTCGTCACCGCGCATTGTGAAAATGCGGACCTCGTCGCGGCCACTCAGCAGAAGCTCGTGGCCGAGGGAAAGACCGGTCCGGAGTGGCACGAGCCGTCGCGCCCGATCAGCGTGGAGGCGGAAGGCTGCCACCACTTGATGACCTTCGCCGAACTAACGGGAGCGGAAGTTTACGTCGTCCACACCAGTTGCATCCCTGCGGTGGAAGCCATCGTGGCCGCCCGCACGCGCGGGGTGAAGGCGTGGATCGAAACTGTCGCGTCTTATCTAACGCTGGATAGCAGTGATGCAGAGCGGGCGGATTTCGAGGGTGCTAAATATATCATGAGTCCGCCGATCCGCTCGAAGGAGCACGGTGATTTCCTATGGCAATCCATAGCCGACGGCACCATCAACACGGTGGGCACGGACCACGCGCCGTTTGACTTCGCCACCCAGAAACACATGGGCCACCCGGATGCTAACAAGTGCGTGGATGCCAGCCTGAAGCCCACCGGCAAGGCGGGAAACTTCACCCTCATCCCGAACGGTATCCCCAGCGTGGAGGAGCGCGTCAAACTTTTATACACCGAAGGCGTCTGCCGCGGGCGGATCGATCTGCAAACGCTCGTCCGCTGCGCGAGCACCCAAGCCGCGAAAATTTTCGGACTCTATCCGCGCAAGGGCACTCTCGCGATTGGCAGCGACGCCGACATCGTGGTCTGGGATCCGCAGTGGCGCGGAAAAATCTCAGCAGCGACCCATTCGATGGCCACCGACTACTCTGCGTTCGAGGGCCGCGACATCCAGGGCCGGGCCGAGTTGGTGACCGTGCGCGGCAGGGTGATGGTCCGCGACGGCGCTTGGTGCGGAGAGACTGGCTGGGGAAATTTCCTGCGCCGCGAACCCAAGCTCTAACAACCTGTCATTATGCCCCAGCTCCCTCCATTCGCCTACACGCCGAAACCTTACTCCGGCCCATCTCCCGAGGAAATTCTCGCGCTGCGCAAGGAGTTCGTGAACCCGGCGATCTTCCATTATTACAAGAAGCCCATCGCGATTGTGGAAGGAAAGGCCCAATACTTATTTGATGAAACCGGCAGGCGTTATCTCGACGGGTTCGGCGGCATCGTCACCGTGAGCGTCGGTCATTGTCATCCAGAAGTGTTAGCTGCGGCCACGCTTCAGAACGAGACGATCAACCACACCACCACCATCTATTTGAACCCCGGCATCGCGCTGTATGCCCAGGAACTCGCCGCGAAAATGCCGGGCGATCTCAAGGTCTGTTATTTCGTAAACTCCGGCTCCGAGGCCAATGACCTCGCCGTCCTGATGGCCCGCGCTTACACCCAGAACTATGATGTCATCGCCCTGCGCAATGCCTATCACGGCGGCAGCCCGAGCGCGATGGCTCTAACGTCTCATCACACTTGGAAGTATAACGTCCCGCACAGCCACTGCGTCCATCATGCGATGATGCCGGACACCTATCGCGGCCCCTACGGCATGGATGACCCAGATGCGGGGAAAAAGTATGCGGCCGATGTCGGCGAGATTGTCCGCTACGCCACCTCGGGAAAAATCGCGGCTTACATCGCCGAGTCCATCCAAGGCGTGGGCGGCAGCGTGGTTTTCCCGGAGGGTTATTTAAAGGAAGCCTACGCCCAAGCGCGCTCGTACGGCGGTCTTTGCATCGCGGATGAAGTGCAAGCCGGCTTCGGCAGGACCGGCACTCACTTCTGGGGATTTGAAACTCAAGACGCGCTACCAGACATCGTCACCATGGCCAAGGGCATAGGCAACGGATGTCCGTTAGCCGCCGTCGTCACCACGCCGGAGATCGCGCACGTCCTCGCCAGCCGCATTCATTTCAACACCTTCGGCGGCAACCCGGTCTCGATGGCACAAGGCCGCGCCGTCTTACGAGTCATCGAAAAGGAAGGCCTTCAGCGGAACTCGCTCGAAATCGGTGCTTATCTAACTGCTGGCTTCCAACGGCTCGCGGAAAAGCACTCCATCATCGGCGAGGTCCGCGGCAAGGGGCTGATGTTAGGCGTCGAACTCGTGAAGGACCGCACCAGCAAGACGCCCGCGAAAGACGAGTGCGCCGCCGTTTTCGAAAAGTGCAAAGACCTCGGTCTGCTCATCGGTAAGGGCGGGCTGTTCGGCAACACGCTGCGCATCAAACCCCCGATGTGCATTCATCAGGCGGACGCGGATTTCATGCTCGAAGTCATCGACGAAGCGCTGGCTGGCGTTTGAGAAATGCCGCAGCAGCGATTTCACCTCCGCCGCTGCAGCCGCTCGCTCAGATAGAGCACGGCGAAGGCGATGGCGGCGGAAATGGCGGCCAGCTTCCAGACCGTGGTGTCCTGACCGAGCTGGACGTGCTGATAGATTGCGACCGAGAGCGTGGTGGTTTGCCCGGGGATATTGCCAGCGACCATGATGGTGGCACCGAATTCACCCAGTGCGCGGGCGAAGGCGAGCAGGCAACCGGCGAGAATCCCACGCCTAGCGAGCGGCAGGGTGATGCACCAAAACACCCGCCACTCCGGTGCCCCGAGCGTGCGGGCGACCTGCTCCATTTCCGTGTTGACCTCCTCAATGGCGGCGCGGGCGTTCCGCACTAACAAGGGCAGCGACATCACCGACAAGGCGAGAATCACAGCCTTCCAGGTGAAGACGACATCGGTTTGAAAGGTGTGATCGAGCCACTCCCCAAGCGGCCCACGCCTGCCGAATAGCCGCAGCAAAACCAACCCTGTGACCACCGGCGGCAGGACCAACGGTAGGGCGACGACGGTTTCCACCAACGTCTTTCCCGGCCATTGCTTGCGGGCTAACAGCCAGCCGAGTGCGACGCCGGGTGGCAGGATGAGCGCGGTGCCTAGCAGCGCCATCAGCAGGGAAAATACGACGATTTGGACTTCCTCCTGGCTCATGGTTGAGTCGTGGAAAAGCCGAATTTACGGAAGCACTCCGTCGCCGCCTTGCCTGATAGATAAACGAGAAACTTGCGGGCGGCCTCGGCGTGGCGCGAGTCTTTGACGACCGCGGCGGGATAGACGATCGGCGGCGTATCCGCGGCGGGGATCTCCATCGCGACTTTCACTTTCTTCGAAATCGCAGCGTCGGTCTTATAAACGATGCCTGCTTCCGCATTGCCGGCTTCCACCACGGCGAGGGCCGTTCTCACGCTTTCCGCAGGCACGACTTTTGCCTGGAGCGCGGCCCAGAGTCCGGCTTTTTCCAGATACGCTTTTGCATAAATACCGGCAGGCACCGCCCGTGGATCGCCGAGGGAAAGATACCGAATGGCAGGGCGAGTGAGATCCTTCGCCCCGCTGATCGATGGCCCGTCGAGCGAGGTGATGATGACCAGCGAGTTCCCTAGCAGGTTCTTGCGGGTGTCGCTGGCGATGAGGCTGGCGGCTGCGAGTGCGTCCATCTTCGCCTCGTCGGCCGAGAAGAAAATGTCGGCAGGCGCGCCGGCTTGGATCTGTTGGGCGAGGGTGTTAGACGAGGCGAAATTGAAGCGCACTTTGTCAGTGGATTCTTGCTCATAAGCGGTGGCGATTTCCTTAAGCGAGTCCGTCAGGCTGGCAGCGGCAAACACGGTGATTTCGGCTGCATGATGTGGAACTATGGCGAGCAGCAAGAATGTCGCGATGCGGAGCGGTGAAGTCATCGGGGGAAATTGGCTAGGCGGAACGTGACCTGCAATCGTCCAGCGGGCAATCACGGGAACTGCGGATTTTTTCCTTAGCCGCCCGCCGCGCGATGCGCTACACCGGGCGCATGGATGAACTGACACGCGATCACGGACCGCAGCCGCTCGACGGCCTGCTAGACCGCTGGAATATTACCAATCATGAATTGGTGGAAGTTTCTGAAGAACAACTGAACCACAAGCAGGTGCAAAAAGCGCGCAAGGGCCGGCAACTCACGCTGCACCTGATGCAGAAACTCATGCGGGCACTCAACGAAACGATAGTGACCAAGCTACCCAAGGAACAACGCGCGACATTCGTCCCCTATTTGCACAAGCAATTGTTCAACTACGCCAAAGGCCACGATGCGGCATGGGTGGACCCGAATGGAGAACTGATGGCGAAGTGAGGGCGGTGCGATGTGGCACAGGCCAAATGAGAGCAACATTGCAATGGTATAAAACACAGTTAGCCTCGCGCCATGGAATTCATAACATTGGCCGAACGGCTGGGTACCCCAGCACATCTCTCGGCATTGTTAATGAAAGCCCGGCGATTGGGTCTGGTAAATCCCATGGATCTCGAGCGGCTGGCGGTGAGTCGCGGACTGCGCTACTACGACAGTCACGGTGATTCGTTGAAAAGAGGAGGATCGTCTCCGACTGTCACGGAAAGCGGGATGGATAGTGAGTTGACCAACGAAGAGTTGGCGGTTGCGTTGCTTTGCCCGTCAGCTGTTTATTCGCAGCAACGACTGAGGATGGGCGCGGCGATGCTGGCTGCGGAAGGAAACCGTCCGGAATCTATCGCAAGGTTGGCGCTTTTGGAACGTTGCGAAACGGTGGTGCTCCACATTGCTTCATGCGGGCATGAAGTGGAACCCGAGAACCCATTCTGGGACAGATTGCTCGACTTGCTTCCCGCTAGCCATTCAGTTCCAAAGCCCGATGCGCTGCCTCATCCCACCCGTTTCGTGGCGATGACCGGAATCACTCGGAACGGAGTTGGGAATCTCAAACGCTGGATCAGGCCACGAATACCACTATCTTCATGAGGCCGACGGAAGACAATCCAACGGAAGTCCTTCTAGCTCTTGATCGCGAGTTGGACCACGAAGTGAGCTTGGTGCTTTTCGGGCGTGCGGCGCTGTATTTGGGATTCGCGGATGCTCCGGAGGAGTTCGGCACGACTCAGGACGTGGATGGCATCATCCGACTGTCGCAACTTCCCGTGTTGATGGAGGATTATGGATTCTGGAATGCACAGGAGCGAGCAAACCGTATTTTGGAACCCAGAGGACTGTATATCACCCACCTTTTTTGCGAAGATCAGGTTTTTCTTCGTCCCGAGTGGGAACAATTTTTGTTTCCCGTCATGCACCCGGAAACCCGCTGGCTTCGCCTCTTTAGACCTCACACAGTGGACCTGATTCTGACTAAAATGATGCGAGGGAATGATTTTCAGGACATGGAGGACGTGGCATTTTTAGTGGGAAAAGGCGGTATTACGCGGAAAGAAATGGAAGTCGCCTTCCAAGAGGTGCAGATGCCGGACCTGCGTGAACTTAGGGATGCCTTTGAAAGAGCCTTGCCCCGAGTGAGAGAAATTCTGGATCAGAATGGCCTGATAGATGAGTAACATTGGACGATTGGGGTAGCTTCTCGAACAGGAAATGCACTGCAAACCTAAATGGACCATCGTCGGCCAAGGCCTTGCGGGGACTTGTTTGGCTTGGGCGCTGTGGAAACGGGGCGTTTCGTTTTTGCTAACGGATCGTGGCGATGGCGGTAGCTCGCGGGTGGCGGCGGGTATGATCAATCCGCTCACGGGCAAAAACTTTGAGCCGAGTTGGCGGATTGCGGAGTTTTTACCAGAGGCTCTGCAATTTTATGCTGAGGTGGAGGAGCAGTTAGGCCGCAAGCTTTGGTATTCATTTCCGGTGCTGCGCCTCGCGGGATCTGACAAGGAATGGCGGAAGATCGTTTCCAAGTTAGATGCGCCGGACGTTGCGCCGTGGGTGGTCGGACAAGTCGCTGCTCCCGCTGGCTGGAGGGGCGCGGTGGAAGTCAAAGGCGGTGGACGGCTGGACACGCGGGCGTTCATGGATGGCTCGCGAGCGTTTTTTGAAAGCCTAGGTTGCTACCAGTTAGGCGAAGTTTCTCCGGCTGAAATCAAGCCCTGGGAGATCCGTTGCGAGGGCGCGGCGGGATTGTTAGCGGGGCACTACGGTCCGCATCGCTGCGCGAAGGGCGAGATTCTAACGCTTCGCGCTGCGGGTTGGGATGAGACTCGGATCCGCATCGGCGCGGGCGGGTGGTTGGTGCCGCAGGGTGGGGGAGTTTTCCGCGTCGGCTCGACATACGAATGGGCTGAACTCGACGAACTGCCGACTGACAAAGGGCGTTTGCGGGTGGAGGAAATCGCCGCGCGGCTGGGTGGTGAGGCGTTTGAGGTGATCGGTCATGAGGCGGGTGTTAGACCGATCTTGCGCCGCAGCCAGCCATTGATTGGTCCACTCGATGGCGGCGGTTGGATGTTCAACGCGCTCGGTTCGAAAGGCGCACTCTACGCGCCTAGCATGGCGGACCGGCTGGCACGTTGGCTGATAGACGGGACGCAGCCCGAACCCGAGGTGGACTTCCGGGAATTTCGCAAACAAGCTCGCTGCGATGAGTGAGGCCGATCCACTGTTTCCGCCGCGTCCCACGGCATTGGCGCAGGAAATTCTGAGAACCATGATCCGTCCGGGTGAGCTGGTGATCGACGCGACGGCAGGAAATGGCCATGACACGGTTTTCCTCGCGGCATGTGTCGGGCCGGAGGGAAAGGTGCTCGCCTTCGACGTGCAGTTAGAGGCGCTCGACTCTGCCCGAGCGCGGGTGGGCGAGATTGGCTGGGTTGAGTTTTTCCACGAATCTCATGGGAGGATGGCCGAGCACGCCGCCGCCGGGACGGTCGCGGTGGTGATGTTCAATCTCGGCTATCTGCCGGGGGAGAATCACGCACTGACCACCGAATCTAACGAGACTCTGGCAGCGCTCGAGGTCGCGGCGCGGTTGCTCAAACTCGGTGGTGTGCTGTCGGTGATCTGTTATCCCGGTCACCCAGCGGGTGCCACCGAGGCGGCGGCGGTGGAAGCGTGGCTAACTGCGCTAACCGCGAACGGTTGGCGAGTTGCTAGATATGGAGCCGTCGGGACGAAGCGCCCCGCCCCGTTTTTACTGCTAGCGGGGAAGGGGAACGCCGGAGTGCGTAAAGCTCTGCTCGCGCCCGTGATGGATTCGGCTCTGCCGGATGTGGCGCGGAGCTCTTCGGCTGATTGAGAAAGAGGAAGAGCTCCACGCCGCATTGAGCAGAACTTCCAGCACTCCGTGTCTCACTCTTCCTTGCCGCAGCACTGCTTGAACTTCTTGCCGGAGCCGCATGGGCAGGTGGCGTTGCGACCGGTGGTCTCGATGGAGAAACTGGGTTTCCGTTTCGGGAGATTCAGCTTGAGGACTGTGCCTTCGGGTGAAGGCATGGACGAGGCATCGAGGTTCGCAGAGCTGCCGGAAATGGCGAAGTTGTCCTGAGTGAGCGCGGCTTCACCACCGTGCAGTTGTTGCGGCGCGTTGTGGAGTTGTTCGAGGAATGCTTCGAGATTCGCCGCAGAACGGAAGAGGTTTTGGAGAGCCTCTTGTTTGATGGAATCCATCAAGGTGACGAACAAGTTATAGGCTTCGTTTTTATACTCGATGAGTGGATCCTTCTGGCCTTGGGCGCGCAGGCCCACACCTTCGCGGAGGGCGTCCATGTTATAGAGATGCGCCTGCCATTGCTTGTCGATGGCCACTAACACCATCCGGCGTTCTTCTTGGTCGAGCACTTCCATCGGTAAATCGCCGACCCGGACGCCGTAGGCATCCTTCACTTTATCCACCAACATCGCAGATATAGCTTCCTCATTTTGACTGTGGAGGAAATCTTCGGCAGTTACACTAACAGGCAGAGTTGCATTGACCCAATGCAACAGTTCGTTGTAATCCGGCTGCTTGTCGTCGCGGTCAGTTAAGTATTCGTGGACCTTGGCGGGGATGGTTTCGTCGATGATTTCATTGACGAGATCGCGCGGGACTTCGGTGGTTAGAACTTCGTTGCGGTAACCATAAACCACCTCGCGCTGCATGTTCATCACGTCGTCGAAGTCAAGCACGCGCTTGCGGCCGGTGTAGTCGCGGGATTCAACGCGCTTCTGCGCGGTTTCCACCGAGCGGTTGAGCCACGAGTGTTCGAGCGCCTCACCTTCCTTCATCCCGAAGCGTTCCATCATCTGAGTCATGCGATCAGCGGCGGCGAAATTGCGCATCAAGTCATCTTCGAACGAGATGAAAAATTGCGAACGACCGGGGTCGCCTTGGCGCGAGCAACGCCCGCGCAGCTGGCGGTCGATCCGGCGCGATTGGTGGCGCTCGGTGCCGATGACAAACAGTCCGCCAGCCTCGGGAACGCCGGGCGCGAGTTTGATGTCGGTGCCGCGGCCCGCCATGTTCGTCGAAACGGTAACAGCGCCGAGGTGGCCGGCGCGGGAGATGATTTCCGCTTCCTGTTGGTGAAATTTTGCGTTGAGCACCGAGTGAGGAATCTTCGCGCGCTTGAGCATACGGGCGAGCGTTTCCGAGGCTTCGACGGAGGCGGTGCCGCAAAGGACCGGCTGGCCCTTGGCGTGTGCTTCTTCGATTTTCGCGATCACCGCATTGAACTTCTCCCGGCGGGTTTTGAAGACTTGGTCGTTCTCGTCGATCCGAATGTTAGCCGTGTTGGTCGGGATCGGCAGCACGTCGAGTCGATAGATATCGTGGAACTCGGCGGCTTCAGTTTCGGCAGTGCCGGTCATGCCTGCCAGCTTCTGATAGAGGCGGAAATAGTTCTGGATGGTGATGGTGGCGAAGGTCTGAGTTTCCTTCTCGATGGAGACGCCTTCCTTGGCTTCGACCGCTTGATGGAGCCCGTCGGACCAGCGGCGGCCCGGCATTTCGCGACCGGTGTTTTCATCCACGATGATGACCTTGTCGTCCTTGACCACGTATTGGACGTCTTTTTCGAAGACGCAGTAGGCCTTGAGGAGTTGGGAAATGTTGTGGATTTTTTCCGCCTGCAAATCCATGCGGATTTGCAGCTCGTCCTTGGCGGCGAGCTTCTGCTCGTCGGTTAGATCGCGGTTCGTGTCGATGTCGGCATAGAGCGTTCCGAGGTCGGGCAGGGTGAAGGATTCTGGGTCGCCGGGTGATAGAAACTCGCGGCCCATCTCCATGAGGTCGGAGTCGTGACCTTTTTCGTCAATGATGAAATAGAGTTCTTCCTTGAGGTCGAAGAGATCCTTCTTCTGCGCGTCTTGGTGAAATGAGAGTTCGGATTTCTCCATTAGCTTGCGCATTTCCGGCTCCTCCATGAAGCGCATGAGCTGGCGGTTACGCGGCTGGCCGAGCTTCAGCTTGAAAAGCGCGCGGCCGGCGTTGACCGAGTCGCCAGCATCTAGCAACTGTTTGCCCTCGGCAGCGAGGTTGTTGCACAGCTCGGTTTGCTTTCTAACGAGCTGCTCGACGAGCGGCTTGTATTTGTCGAACTGATGGGACGACTGAGTGGACGGGCCGGAAATGATGAGCGGCGTGCGCGCTTCGTCGATTAGGATGGAGTCCACTTCGTCGATGATGGCGAGGTAGTGGCCGCGCTGGACTTGCTCGTCCTTGGTGGAAGCCATGCCGTTGTCGCGGAGATAGTCGAAGCCGAACTCGGCGTTGGTCCCGTAGGTGATGTCGCAGGCATACTCGGCGCGGCGTTCCCACGGGGGCATTTGGTTCTGGATGGTGCCGACCGTTAGACCGAGGAAGCGGAACAACGAACCCATCCACTCAGAGTCACGTTTCGCGAGGTAATCGTTGACGGTGACGACGTGGACGCCGGCACCTGTTAGTGCGTTCAGATAGACGGGCAAAGTGGCGACGAGGGTCTTGCCTTCCCCAGTTTGCATTTCCGCGATCATCCCGCGGTGGAGGGCCACGCCGCCGACGAGCTGAACGTCGAAATGGATCATTTCCCACGCCAGCGGGCGGTCGTTGACGATGATCTCGGTGCCACACAAGCGGCGGGCGCCGTTCTTCACGACGGCATAGGCCTCGGGTAAAATTTTCTCGAGATACTTCGCGCGTGATTTCGCGAACTCGCCTTCGATTTCATGGAAGGCAGTCTTCGCGGCCTCGATCGAAGATGCGGTGGCGAGGATGCTGGTCGGTAGCGAAGGGAACTCCTCGCGAAGGACCGACAAGCGCGCTTCGAGATTCTCGGCGGCGACGCGGAGTTCCGCATCATCCATGCGCTCGATGATCGGTCTCGCTGGAGCATCCAGTGCGTGATAACGGGCGAGGTAATTCTTCCAAGTGGCCGTGAACTCAAGGAGTTTTTCCGCAGGCTCGCGCTGGAGCGCTTCTTCAATTTCGTTGATGCGAGCCACCGTCGGGCGGATGCGGCGCACTTCGCGCTGGTTCTTGCTGCCGACGATTTTTTGGAGAATCCACTTGATCATATAGGAAGGGGTAGGGCGGATTTTCGCCGCCGGGGGAGAGGCAATACACTGGCATTTCGGCAGGTGCAAGCACTAGGGATGGGCCTTCACGATTCGAAATTCCGCACCCCGGATGGCGAAGTTCACGGCGTGACTCCCAACGCCGGCCGGGACAGATCCACGCCCTTGCTCCGTGCGTAGTCGATCATCTCCGCCACCGCCGCTTTGCGCTTTTTCACGGGCAGGAAATTGATCCGAGCCATTTCCTCGCCGAACGCGCGGACGTGGAAGTCCCACATGACTTTCCGCAAGCGGCGCCTTTGCGCGGGTGTTAGCGGGACTCGTTCAGGTGTTGGCAGATCTTTCATAGTCCGTAGAAATTTTTGAAATCAAGGGATGGAACGGAGCGCTGACTTCAGTCGGCAAGTCTTGATCTGAGTTTCATGAATCTCTCGCCGACTAAAGCCAGCGCTCCGTTAGCAGATCAAATCGTCATCGCTTGGAATCCGCCGTCCACGATCATTTCCATGCCGGTGATGAATGAGCCGGCTTTGGCTGAGGCTAACAGCAGGGTGGCACCGATCAGTTCATCGGCATTTCCAAAGCGCGAGGCTGGGGTCTGGCGGAGGATGTCGAGGACGCGCGACTCGTCGAGCACCTTGCGGTTTTGCTCAGCGGGGAAAAAGCCGGGGACCAGCGTATTGACGCGGATGTCCTTGTCCGCCCATTCGCGGGCGAGGTTGCGCGTTAGATTGTGCACAGCGGCCTTCGAGGCGGAGTAGGTGAAGACGCGGGACAGTGGATTGAGACCGGAAATCGAACCGAGATTGATGATGGAAGCCGGGCGCGAGTCATCGATGAAATACTGGCCGAAGACCTGGCAGGCGCGGAACACGGCTGATAGATTGGTATCGATGATCTTCTGGTATTCCTCCTCGGTGATTTCAAGAAACGGGGTGGGGGAGTTGGTTCCTGCGCCGTTGATGAGGATATCGACCTGACCCGAGCGATCAAGGACGGTTTCTAACAGCGCGTGAAGCGACTCGCGCGAAGTCACATCGACCGGGACGAAGTAACCCTTGCCGCCGTAGGACTCGATTTCGACGAGGCGTTTCTCGGCCTTTTCTGGAATGCGTCCGCCGAGCACGACTTCCGCACCGGCGCGGGCGAGACCGACTGCCATGTTTCCGCAAAGTTCGCCAGTGCCACCGATGATGACGGCGGTTTTTCCAGAGAGGTCGAAGAGGTCTTTGAGATAGGAGGCGGTCTGCATGGGCGAAGTTTTGTGAGAATCCGCAGCGCTGCCAAGCACCGATTGGGGGATTCGGCGGGGCTTCTCCATTTGGAAAAGAGCAACCGCGAAGGAACGGGAAGTAACGCGGATTGGAGAGAAGAATATCAGCTTTTCGGGAGACCGTGGCATCACCGTTTTTAGAAAGACCTCTTCATTCGCGGTTAAAAATTGCGGAGGCCGGGAGTGGCCATCACGCTGCCACGGTGACCCTCGCAGAGAGAATTCCGTGGTTGGCCGACGCGTCCCGCAAGAAGCGCTGGCTGGTCGGCGTGTCCGGTGGCGCGGATTCGGTGGCGTTGCTGCACTTGCTGATAGAGGCTGGTTTTCGGAATCTTGTCGTCTGTCACCTGGACCACGGGCTGCGCGGACGGGCATCGACAGAAGACGCGAAGTTCGTCGCCCGTCTGGCGGCGAAACTAACCGTCGAGTGCGTGATCACTCGGGCGGACGTGCGCGGGCGGATGGCGGCACGCGGCGAGTCGTTAGAAACCGCTGCGAGACACGCGCGGCTGGAATTTTTCGCAGAATGTGCGGAGAAATTCCGCTGCCTCCGGATCTTGTTAGCGCACCACGCGGACGACCAAGCGGAGACCGTGCTGTGGAATTTGCTGCGCGGCTCGCATGGGATGAAGGGCATGCGCAGGGAACAACGCTTGGTGACGGAATCCGGGGTGGAGCTGGAGCTGATCCGCCCGCTGCTAGGCGTCCGGAGGGCGGAGCTAGTCGCGTGGCTGGCATCGCAGGGCCACCGGTGGCGAGAAGACGCAAGCAACGCTGATCCCATCGCTATTAGGAACCGGCTGCGCAACGAGGCATTGCCCTTGTTAGGAGAAATTTCCGGGCGCGATCCCGCACTCGCTTTGGTCCGTGGCGCGGCGGATACGGACGAGCAGGAAGCATTCGCAGCCTGGGCGCTGGAGCATGCGAAGGTGCTCGATCCGCAGGGCCGCTTGCATCTTCCCGTCCTTCGTTCGCTGCCCGTCGCCTTGCAGCGAATTGCGTTGTGGAGCTTTCTCCAAGACCGTGGCGTCCGCTCGCTGGACCGCAGCGTGATCGAGCGTGGCTTAGGTCTGCTAGACGTGAACAACCCGCCGGTCGTGAATCTGCCCGGCGGTGGGAAACTGCGCCGCCGTGAAGCGCGGTTGTGGATCGAGTGTTAGGGAAGGAGGGCGGACACTCTTGTCCGCCCGCCAATGAGGGGCGAAAGCGAAGTGCCCTCGGCGCGTTCCATTTCTCTTCTCATTGGCACCACGACAGGAGTGTCGTGGCTCCGGGCCGTGGCTCCTAACGGGTCGCGGCGTTTGGCTCGACCTCGGTGGCGAAGGCAGACCAGATTTTCTCGAAATCATTGGCCGGTTTTTCCGCTTGGCGGATGACGCCGGCGGCGGTGATTCCCAGCCAAGGATACATTTTTCCGCCGAGCGATTCGATGACTTGCACGGTCCAAATGTTGCAAACCCGAGGCACGAAATACCAGTGCCGCGATTCTAGCAAAACTCCACCGCCCCAGCTTGAGGTGCCGCAGACGATTGGCCGGCCGTCTGCTCCGCGAGTGCTGCAGTCGTTGAGGAATGCGGCTAGATCTTTGCCCCGTTCGCGGGCGACGAGTTTCCGCCAAATTCGTTGATGCGGGCAAACTTCGGTGACGTTCCAGTTCGCCGGGATGAGCTCCATCACCGAGGGCGAGGGCATGAACATCGCTCGGACAAATTTCCACGGAGTATGCAGTCCCTTTTCCACGTAAGCGGTCCGGTTGCCCCAGCTTAGCGTGACGTATTTGGGTGTGCCGAAACTCGCCGGCGGGATGAAGCCGGACTCTAGCAGCCAGTCGTAAGGGAAAACCACGCCGGTGTGCAATTCATCGGCGACTAGCCAAATGAGCACATCGGGATCCCGCGCCTCACGGTCAAGTGTGGTCAGGCTAACATTTTTCCTGCACGTCGCCACGGGTGCGTCCGGCAAGCGGATCCCGCACGAAGTTAGAGTCAGCGCCGCCAGCACGAACCCAGCGGACCTCCTGATAGAACCGACGCGCGGCATTAGGCGGGCAGGAACGAGCAAATGTATTCGCAGATGCCGTCGATAACCTTGATCGTGAAGCCGCTATTCCCGGCGACATCGAAGGCTGAACCCTCTTCGATCAGGATGACCTCGCTGGTCCCGTCGATGGTGACCTCGCAGGTTCCGGCGATGATTTCCATGCGCTCGGGGGCGGCGGTGCCAAAATGAAATTTGCCAGGATAGATCAGGCCTAGAGTCTTCTTGGTGCCGTCGGTGAAGTGGACGGTGTGGGAAACGACGCGGCCGTCGAAATAGACGTTGGCCTTGGCATCGACGGTTACGTTAGGGAAGGAAGTCATGGGTGCTGAGTTAGAAGTTAGATGTTAAAAGTTATTCGGTGGGCAGGCCGGCTTCTTTCCAGGATTCCCAGCCGCCACTGAGGGTGGACGATGAGTAGCCGAAGCCTGCTAGATGGATCGCGACAGTGCGGGCATCTGGGCAGAGAAGGTTCGTGCAATAGACGACGATGGGTTTGTTCGCGGCGATCGCAGCTTTGATTTCCGCTTCCCGTTTCTCGATTTGTGCGTCGCAGTCCTGCTTGGGTAAATTGATCGCGCCGGGGATGTGTCCGAGGCTGTAGAAAAATCCGGGGCGGGCGTCGTAGATCAACACGCTGCCGGATTGCTGGAGGGCGAATAGTTCGGTGAGTGAAATGGACGTGACCTTGCCGCGTCCATTCATCCTCACGGGTTTGGGCTTGGGCTTGGTAACGGGTGCCGGGACCTTCGTCACCGGCACCTCGGCCACCGGTTGGGCGCACGAGGCGAGGCCGGCGGCGAAGGCGAGCGTTAGAAGCTTGGACCGGCTATCCGTCATTTCACGATTTCGAGAAGCTCCACGTCGAACACCAACGTCCCGGCTGGTGCGCCTGGAGGTGCGGTGTCGCCGTAAGCGAGTTTTCCTGGAATCCACAGGCGGCGCTTTTCCCCCTCGACCATCAGTTGCACGCCTTCGGTCCAGCCAGCGATGACTTGGTTCAAGGGGAAAACGATCGGCTCGTTGCGGGTGATCGAGCTATCGAAGAGTTTGCCATCGGTGGTCCAGCCGGAGTAGTGGACTTTCACTTGGTCGGTCGCCTTTGGATGGACGGTGCCGGTGCCCTTGGAGAGGACGCGTGAGGCGATGCCAGAGGCGGTTTTCTCAGCACTCTCAGGAGCGGCGGCCACATCTTCGGGAGTCGCAGGAGGCTTGGGTGCTTGCTTGATAGAAATGAGCTCGATGTCGAAAACGAGCAACCCACCCGGCCGTCCGCCACCGGGATTTTCGCCATAGGCGAGACCTGCTGGGATCCAGAAGCGGCGCTTTTCACCCTCGACCATCAGTTGCACGCCTTCGGTCCAGCCCTTGATCACGCCGTTCAGCGGGAAGCTCGTCGGCTGGCCGCGTTGCACGGAACTATCAAAAAGTTTGCCGTCGGTGGTCCAGCCGGAGTAATGCACCGTGACGGTATCTGCGGCGGCGGGATGCTGGTCGCCCTTGCCTGC
>JAYTLO010000359.1:0-2443 GCA_043729385.1 Akkermansiaceae bacterium | reverse complement strand
GCCGAGCCGAAGGACTCGCAATCCTTTCCGAAGAGCGGATGATACGGATAGAGGATTTTCGAAAACAAACCGATACGCGCATTGTGGAGCGTGTCTCTTTGCCACGAGCCAATATCCAGTTCCATCGAAGTAGAGGATCTTGATGAGGCGGCGTGATTTGTTAGTGAAGAGGAAGGCGGTGCCGCTGAGAGGATCGAAGCCGAGGTGGTTGCGGGCGAGCGCGGCGAGGGTGTTGAAGCTCTTGCGCATGTCGCAGGGTTCGAGCGCGACATAGACCTTGAGGTTGCCGTTGAAGGTGAGCATGGCGGCCAGGTTCAGGCGAGGTGGCGGAGCAGGGCGGCAAGCAGGCGGATCTGTTCCGCATCCGATGCGCGGGCGACGGACCCGTAGCGTAGTTGGACTTCAAGCGCCGGTCCGTTGGCGGATGATGCGACCTCGGCAACGAGGAAGGCGGGAGTGTTTTCGCGAGCTAAGGTTTGATCACCGATTTCCCAAGGGGGCGGCCAGAATCAAATCGCCATTTATGAGAGCATCGCAACAGCGATGATCGATGGGATTCTGATAAAACATTTGCCGAGATTGGGGAGGCACCGGTGGCATTGCTCATAAAGTTTGATCGGATTTCTATCGAGTTCTCCGCCCTTGTGATAGATCTTCTCGATCAGCCCGGCAGTGGGCTGAACCCTTTTGTAATTCATTCCTCCCGCCGTACCGAGGGCTTTGGCAAAACTGGAGATCATACATTTTTTCGCGAATCTCGATGTGTGGCGGCATAGACCGTTTGCCAAAAGTCATTTCCGAATGAAGGAGGGGGTGGCGCAGACGGAGCGGATGAGCTTGGGTTCCTCCAACAGACTTTGGATGGATTCTAGCAGCTTGGTGGTGAGGGCTTCGCCGTCGTTGGTCAGGAAGTCGGCCATGGCGTGGCCTTTGAGGTGCTGCCAGAGCCGTTCGATGGGATTGAAGTCCGGACTGTAGGCGGACAGCAACTGTCTTTTTAGTCTGTTAGGCTTTGGGAGGAATTGTATTCCCAACCAGCGCGACTTTCATGGCCTTGCCTCTCGCGATCATTTCCAGATCGCCCGCTTCCCGCGCAGGGTGCCGCTGTCGCAATTGAACGGAGCAAGCCCTGCCAAGGCGGCGACCTGGTTGCGGTTGAGCGTGCCGAGTTCGGGCATCGAAGCTAACAGCGAGATGGCGGTCAGCTCGCCGATGCCTTTGACTTCGATGAGCGCGGCGACGGCCTGTTTCAGCAGCGGGTTGGCCTTGATCGCGGCGGCCATGAGTTTTTCCAGCCGCTGGATCTGGGCTTTTAGGCTTTTGATCCGGCTCTTGATGAGTGCGGTGACGGCCTTGGGTTTGGGGTGTTCATTCTGCATTTCCTCGCGCCCAAGGTCATCTAGCAGATGACGCCGGTAGTTCACCAGGGCGATGATTTCCTCAAGTCGCGCATCGACAGGCGGAGTGACTTCAGGCCGGAAGGTCGCTCCAAAGTCGGCGAGGATGGAGGCGTCAATGGCATCGGTTTTGGCTAGCAGGCCCTTGGCCCTGGCGAAGTTGCGGACCTGCCGCGGATTGAGCCTGGAGCAGGCGATGCCATGGGCCTGGAGCGTGTCGAGGAGCGCCTTGTCGTAGCCGCCGGTGGCTTCGAAGACGATGTGGACCTGCCGGTGTGGGGCGAGGTGGTTGAGCAGGCTCTTGAGTCCGGCACTGTCGTTGGCGAGCTTGGCGGGCAAGCTGATGGACGGGGCCTGGCTGTGGAGCTGGAGTTCGGTTTTGGAGACATCAATGCCTACCCAGAGGGTGTCCGAGGAGGTTTTTGGATTGTGGTTTGGTGCGTGTGTGGTCATTCTCTTCCTTGCGATTAGACCGTTTGCCAAAAGTCATTTCCGAATGAACGATGGGGTGGCGCAGACGGAGCGGATGAGCTTGGGCTCTGCCAGCAAACTTTGGAGCGATTCGAGCAGCTTGGTGGTGAGGGCTTCGCCGTCATGGGTCAGGAAGCCTGCCATGGCTTGGCCTTTCAGGTGCTGCCAGAGCCGTTCGATGGGATTGAAGTCCGGACTGTAGGCGGACAGATAGACCGGCTTGATGTGATGCCAGTCGAGACGGGCGCTTTTGTGCCAATCGGCATTGTCGAGCACGAGGTGGACTTGCTTGCCTTCCTCGGCCGGAACTTCTTCGGCCATGGTGTCGAGGAAGGCTTGGAAAACCTCGGTGTTGCAGTGGGCGACGATCAGGCTGACGAGCTGTCCGCTGGCGGGCTCGACGGCTCCGACGACGTTGCGCCTCAAGTGCCCTCCGTAGTAGCCTTGGGTGGGACGACTGCCGCGCTTGACCCAGCGGTGGCGCGGGCGCGGATCGCCTTCGAATCCGGCTTCGTCGCCGAAGAACACGCGGGCGGCGGGATCGGCTAACAGGGCGACGAGTTCGGCCGCGCAGG
>JAYTLO010000358.1:0-3369 GCA_043729385.1 Akkermansiaceae bacterium | reverse complement strand
CGGTCGAGTTCATGGCCGCGTTGTTATCTAACGAGATTCACAACACCGACAAAATCGGCGTGTTTGTTTCCGAGTGCCACCGGATGAGTCTGGAAATTCTGCCGCCGAACCTCAATGAATCGCAGCTCCGGTTCGCCCCCGAGATCACTCTGAATGGCTCGAAGGGCGTGCGCTACGGCCTAGCCGCTATCAAGAACTGCGGTGAGGGCGCGATGGCCATCGCCATCAAGGATCGCCAGCAGAACGGAAAGTTTACCTCGCTCGATGACTTCGCCTCACGCCTCGATTCTAAGGTGGTCAACAAGCGCATCCTCGAAAATCTAGCAAAAGCGGGCGCGCTCGATTGGACCGAGGAAACCCGCGCTGGGATGTGTGCGCGGCTCGAACAAGTTGTCGCTTCTGCCTCGTCCGCCCAGCGCGACCGCGCGTCAGGCCAGGTGTCGATGTTCGACGCGATGGATTTCGCGGCTCCTGCAAAAACGAAGTCGAAGCGCTCCTCCGAGCCATCCGTCGAGGAATGGAGCAAGGACGAAAAACTCGCACACGAGAAGGAGCTGCTAGGTTTCTATGTCACCGGCCATCCGCTCGATAAATTCCGCAGCGTCATCGACTCGAACAAATACCGCCGCCTCGGATTGATCGACGACCTCGATCTATCCAACCCACGCGAGCGCTTTCCCTTCGCCGGGATGGTCCGCTCGTTAGACGCGAAGACGACCAAGACCGGCAAGCCCTTCGGCGTGCTGGTGCTGGAAGATTTCACCGGCAGCGCGGAGATCATGCTGTGGGGCGAGACCTTCGTCCCCGCCCGCGATGCCGGGCTGCTAGAGCCGGGAAAAATCATCAAGCTCAAGGGCAACATCCAGATGGACGACCGCACAGGCGGCCGCCGCATCACCGGCAACGAACTCGGCGAACTCAAGCCCAAGCGCAGCGGCATGAACGCCAAAGGCCCGTTAGAGTTGATGCTTTGGACGACCCGTCACAGCGAGCGCGATTTGATAGAAATCAAGCTGGCCCTCGGCAACCATCCGGGCACCACGCCGGTGCTGCTGCATTTCCAAAACAGCGCCGGCCGCCGGATCACCGTCGCTGCGGGCGAGTCGTTCAACGTCAAGCGCGACGAGGAATTGGAAGAGTCGTTAGGGCGTTGGTTGGAGGAATGAATGGGTGCGCAACCAACCCATAATATTTTTCTGACCGAAGATTTGGTTGGTTCCAACTGAAAGAAGTGCCTCGTAGAAACACTGAAAATCTTGCGAGGGATCTAGCAATTTTTGCACCCCACGTCCCTTCTCGCCGGCGATTTTGGCCCGCTCCAGTGATACAACCCGCTCATCGTGTTACACATTCAATAGACGCCTTGGATCTGGCACGGCGTCTGTTTGTAGGCATTTGAAATCAAGCTATCGAAACTATCATCAGGATGATTTCGATCTTCAGCACACCACAAACAAATGACTCCATCGACCTACTCTAAAGCCTTCGCCACCATGGCTACCACCATTTTCGTTTCGGCGGGAAAATCCCCGGCTGCAGTTCAGTTCCAGACCATCGACATGCTCG
The DNA here is from genome assembly GCA_043729385.1 of Akkermansiaceae bacterium. Taxonomy (GTDB): domain Bacteria; phylum Verrucomicrobiota; class Verrucomicrobiia; order Verrucomicrobiales; family Akkermansiaceae; genus Luteolibacter. The sequence continues at coordinate 1,803 of JAYTLO010000358.1, read as the reverse complement.
CAATCGGCTTGGGAAATGCCAGTGTCGCAAACATTGGCCCGGTGACCCAGGAATCCTTCCCTTATGGCAATCCCTCCACAGTGGGCGGGGTTCCTTTCATCATCAGTGACTCTGCAAACCAACTGTGGGGCTCCTAATACGCCAGCGGGGGAAATACCCAGAACGACGTCACCCAGACGTTTCCCATGCCGGTGACTGATATCTACGGCTTCTACACCATCGCTAACACCTATTGGGGCCAAGCCGGCGGCAACTATACCTCCTATACTTTTGATTTTGACGACGAAACTTCTTACACTGTAGGTCTTCAGAACGGCGTGGACCTCCGCGATTTCAACAAAGGAACTAACGTGTGGGCGAATACCATCAACGGCACGACGACGCAGCGAATCTATGATGACCCTCTCACCATCTATCAGCTCGACCGTCAATGGATCGACCTCGCAGCAGCGGGCTATGGCGGCAAGAATCTCACGAGTTTCACGGTGACCGATACTGGGGGTGAAAGCCTGAGCCGAGTTTTCCTAGTGGCTGCGACGGCGCAGACTGGCGGAATCGGCCAAGTCCCCGAGCCGACCAACTACACTCTTGCCGCATTGACTCTCGGCGGTCTCTTGTTGCGCCGCCGTCGGGCTTTGGACGGCTGATAGAGCGATTCGATTTCTTCTGAAAAGATCCGACTTGACCAGCGACGGCCGCGCTTGGGCTTGCAGATCATCCTTCAACTCGCGCTGGCTGTCTTCGGGTCCCGCCACATTGATTTTTCGCCCGCGTCGCATCCTAGACGATCGCCCACGCCATCGCTCCCGCGGCGGGCTTGGCTTTCAACACCTCAACCTTCGAACCCGACAGCTGGAACCCATCGTTCTTGAGCGTGACCAAATCCATCGGGTTGGTCAGCTTCCCGGATTTCGCCCAATCTTGAGCCACCAGATCGGTGGGATTGGCGCAGGACGCCAGCCAAGTGACAAACCGCGAATCCTTGGCAGCACCATACACCGGCGCCACGGCCAGGGGATTTTCCGCCAGCTTCAGCGACCACAATTTCCACACTCCGACGACATTGGGATTGGCAGCCCCATCGTAAATCGAACCATCCACCGTCACCCGGCGCTCATCGCCCGCGGCCTTCTGGAGCTCGCCCAAAGCCAGCATCATGGCCATCCGCGCGTTGGACCTGGCCAGATTGCTGGCGGATTGGCTGGTCGCCCCGCGCAAGGAAATCGAACTGAGAGTGAGCAACCCCACCGCGATCACCGTGAGCAGGATCATGAGGCTAAGCGTGACGATCAGCGCGAAACCGGGGTTTTTTTGACGAGCTAAGTGTGAGGTTTCATCGGAGTACTACTTTCTCAAATCAACAACCAAAGTTACCCACAAGGCTGACGATGACTATCCATTGTATATCATACTCTAGTTGGTGTCAGAAGTGTTCGGCATGATGCCTGCTAAGAATGTGTTAGAGGCATGAAGAAGCCCTTGATTTAGAAGGGGTGGCCACGGCAGACGGGTTTTTCACCGTGACTCCAGGTGGGCTTGCGATGAGGGCACGCGTCGCCCGAGGGAGCGCCTTGGCGGCAATCCCTCCGAAAATCTTACGCGCTTTTTTCGAGACCTAACAAGGTCATGACTTCCTCTAACTCCGCGTGGCCCATCAGATAGAAACGGATCAACTCCATCGCCCGTTTGGTGGGGCGTTTGCCAGTGAGCAATTGTAACATCAGCGCGGCGATGAGTGCGCTGTAGGTCTGGATGGCCACTCCTGCGGGCGATTCCGCCATCAGGTGACGGTTGCCGAGGATG
>JAYTLO010000357.1:0-4089 GCA_043729385.1 Akkermansiaceae bacterium | reverse complement strand
CTGAGGCTGAGGCTGAGGCTGAGGCTGAGGCTGAGGCTGAGGCTGAGGCTGAGGCTGAGGCTGAGGCTGAGGCTGAGGCTGAGGCTGAGGCTGAAGCTGAGGCTGAGGCTGAGGCTGAGGCTGCGGCTGCGGCTGAGGTGGCATTTCTGAAAGTCTGTTGATTGCGGTGAAGCCTGGGGCAAGAGATTCTTCGCCCTCTCGCGGCATTATCTGGGCGGAAACAAATTTGAGTCCTGCCTCTATCGATGCCATGCCCGCTGGCTTCACACTTTCGGTTGCTGCCTCGCCGCCACATCCCGCTTGCAAGCCCGCACGGCGCTGCCATCGTCTCGGCGCATGACCGAGAGGACGCTTTTCGAGAAAATTTGTGACCGTGAAATCCCCGCGAAGATCTTGTATGAGGATGACCGCTGCGTGGCGTTTCGAGATATTTCACCGCAGGCTCCCGTGCACATTCTGGTCATCCCGCGCAAGGCGGTGCCGCGGGTGGGGCTGGCGACGGAGGCGGATGAGGGCTTGCTCGGTCACCTACTTCTAACTGCCGCCAAGGTCGCGCGGAGCGAGGGCCTCGCGGACAACGGGTACCGGCTGGTGATTAACAATGGTCCCGATGGCGGGGAGGCGGTGCCGCACCTGCATATCCATGTGTTAGGCGGGCGGCAGATGCAATGGCCGCCCGGTTAAATCTCCATTTATGAAATCAAAAATCTGGCGATGGTTCGCCGCGTTATCACTTGCCGGTCCGTCGTGCTCGGCGAGTCTGCCCGCCATTCCCCTGCGCGATCAACGGGTGGTACTGGTGCATGGATTTTTGGAAACCGGCTCGACCTTCAAGATGCTGCGGAAGCGCTTGGAAAAGCGCGGCGTGGAGGTGTATGTGCCGCGCTTGTGCCACACCGATGCGCGCGGCGGACTGGACAACCTAGCGGTCCATCTCAAGCAGGACATCAATGCGAAATTCGGGCTGACGGCGCCGCTCAGCATCGTCGCCTTCAGCATGGGTGGGCTGGTCAGCCGCCAGTATTTGCAAAACCTCGGCGGCGCGGCGCGTTGCGATAATTTCATCACCATTTCGTCGCCTCACCACGGCACCCACGCGGCCTGGTTCTACCCCACGATGGGAGCCAAGGAAATGCGACCCGGCAGCCAGTTCCTCGCAGATCTCCAGCGGACCGAGGATCGCTTGGGAAAAATACCGGTCACCTCGTATCGCACCCCGATGGATCTCATCATCCTGCCGCCGGCGAGTTCGGTCTGGGAGCGAGCGGAAAACCTGGAGTTCCCCATCATCATGCATCCGTTGATGCTCACCTCTGGCCGCGTGCTCGCCGACGTCGAGCGACGGTTGGTGAAAACAGAGCAAGTCTCCACTGACAGGTGAAATGGACTGCACCTTTTTCCTCGGATCATCGGACAAGCGCGTCTGCCCTCCATGAAAACACCCCGCGCACCGGTCAGCGGCGGGCGGGGCAGGTCTATCGGGCGGATTATCCGTCCGTGTTGATTTTCCCAAGCACTTCCACCCGCACCACTGCGACTCCGCGCTTGGCGAAACCAAGTCGCTCGGCGGCACCGATGGTGAGGTCGATGATGCGGCCCTTCACATAGGGTCCGCGGTCGTTGATGGTCACCACCTCGGACTTACCGTTCGACTCATTAATCACCCGCACCTTGGTCCCCATGGGTAGGGTCTTGTGGGCGGCGGTGGCGGCTCCGTTGGACAGGCGTTGGCCGCTTGCCGTGCGGGTGCCGGAATTCGTCCCGACTGAGTACCACGAGGCTTTACCGTGCTGGACGGATTTCACCGCCAGTTGGGGATCGGTAGGATTGGTTTGAGGTTTGGTGTTAGCATTCCCAGTTGTCGCGCAACTGGGAATAAGGATGACGCCGGCGATTGCCAGGGCCACGGATTTTAGGTTCCGGGTCATGTTCATCGTGTTATGTCCCCTTTGGGGCACGCCCCGCTTAAAGTCCTCGAAATGAGGATGCAAGACCAAACTTGCCTGTGCTAAATGGCCCCAAATCCTTGTAGCTAAAAGAGATTCCAAGAAGTAGTGCGGAAATCTTTAGTAATTTTCTAGCCAATTTGGCACGCATCTTGTTAAAGACCGTCAAGTGCTTGGACAAGGAATACCGTCGAGTCGGAATCGCTTCACCGGAGCAGATCTGGATTTTCTCGCTGCCGTGCTGGCACCGGGCGAGCAGCGGCTGCATTTGGAAAAACTCTGGGGCGACCCTGATGCGCGGCGCGAAATGCTCGACCTGAAGGAAGTCTTCCGCGGACTTCTCGACTCCCCCTCCGCCATTCAAGTTTCCCCGCGATTTTACTTTTACGTGCTGGTCCGCCACGCCTTCCTCCAGGCCGATCTCGGCGATCCAGAGCTCGCAAACTACGTGGCGGGTCTCATGACCAAGCGGATCTCACCGTCGCCCGATGATCCGCTGCAAGACATCGTCCGCGGCTTCACCCACGCTGCCGACTTCATCCCGATCATTTCCAATGCCCACGGCCGCATGAAGTTCCACCTCCAAGTGGCGGCAGGAAATCAGTTTCTCGTGCTCACCGGTCTCTATCCGAGCTTCCTCAAACGCCGCAGCGAATCTCGCGGCGCACCGGATTTGGAGTTTTACGAATCCTTCGCCCAGCAATCCTTCCGCAGCGCTGCGGAGAATCGTTCGGGGCCGGGAAATAGCTCGCGCCGTTTATACGGTGCACTGGCCGAAGCCCTGCCCACCGCCCGCCGCTCGCTCAACCGGATGACCGAGGAGTTCGTGTTTCTGGGAGATTAAATGGGTGGAAAAAGTGAGGGTGCGCGGAGCACAGCTCTTTCACCTCACATCAGCCAGGCGGACAAAATGTCCACCCTCCTTACGAAAAACCCCCGTCGCGGCGGGCCGGACGGGGGTTGGTTGATTGGATGAGTGGGGCGGTGGATTAGGCTTCCTCGGTCTTTTCCTTCGGCTCGTCGAAGCCGTATTTGGCTTCGAGATCGACGGCGGCTTCGGCGATGGCCGGAGCGGCTTCAGGTTCTTGAGCGACGGTTTCGATGATGGTCTCGATGACCGGCTCAGCGACGATGGCAGTGGCGATGACCGCCGGGGCGGTGGAGGCGAGCACGACGCGGGTCGGCTCGCGTTCTTCGCGACCTTCCATGTCTTCACGCTCGTCTTGGCCTTTGGATTTGGCACCGGAGACGGTCATTTTGCGGCCCATGAAGGGTTGGTCGTGGAGGACTTCCACGGCGCGCATGGCTTCGTCCATGCGGAGCATTTCGACAAACCCGTAGCCTTTGGAGCGGTGGGTGCTGCGGTTGTAAACGATCTCGATATTACGGACGCCGCCGATGCCTTTGAAGAGCTCTTGGAGATCCTGTTCGGAAACGTCGTAGGAGAGATTTCCGACGTAAACGCGAGTGGACTCGACGCTCTTCGGGTCGCCGCCACGGGCGCGGTCGGTGCCGCGAGGGGCGCGTTCCCGAGGCTGGCGCTCGCCTTCTGCGCGAGGCTCGCGCGGTGGACGGGGTTCGCGTGGCTCGCGAGGTTCCCGCGCTTCACCTTCACCGGAACGGGCGTTGCGGGTGTTGGACTTAGGGGCACGATCGCCGCTTGGGAACGGCGTGGACTCGGGCTTGCGCTCGGATCTTTCACCACGCTCCGGGCGCTCGGTGCGCTCAGTGCGGGCCGGTGGCGTTGGCTCTTTGTAAAGGCCGACGGCTTTGAGGATTTTTTGCCAAAAGCTCAATTTGACCGGCGCATAGGTGCGGGCCGGGCGTGGAGCTTGCGGGCGGAATTCCTCGGCGCGATTGCTGTTATCACGGCCACCGGAGTGGCCGCGGTCGTTGCGGGGACCGCGTTCGCCGCGGTCGCCACCGCCGTTGCTGCGGCGGTTTTCGTTGTTGTTATTGTTGCGGTTTTGGCCTCCGCGGTTGCGGCGGCGACGGCTGTCTCCTCCCGAATTGCGGGAGTCTTGTGTTGCGTTAGTTGACATGTTGTCAGTGGGGTCTTGGTGTTTCAGGCGGCCCGGCGCGGCGGATTCAGGAGAATCCGGCAATGCTGGAAGGACCTCGTGCTGACCGGCATGACCCCGAC
>JAYTLO010000356.1:0-16829 GCA_043729385.1 Akkermansiaceae bacterium | reverse complement strand
ATCGGGGTTAAAAAGCTCGAAGGAAACCTCGCGCCCGGTCACCCGGGTGGCATCCACGAGTATCACGCTTTGCGATTTCAAGACCGCAGTCAGCGTGTGATTTTCATCATAGCGGGGAAGCATCACGCCCTTGAGTTCGCTGCCGGGTGGCAGCAGGTCGAAGATCTTTTGCCATCCTCCCGAGGCATCGTCAGCAGCTCCGGCCAAGGCGGGAAAAGCAAGTGCGAGAGCTGTGAGGAGACGGCGCAAGAGAGTCAATGCGATGCGTGGTGAATGGAGATCAGTTTGACTAACAAGTCCTCAATGAACTCCAGCGGAATTTGGTTAGGGCCGTCTGACATGGCGTTCGCCGGATCTGAATGGACCTCCATGAACAAGCCGTCGATGCCGGTGGCCACGGCGGCGCGGGCAAGCACGGGCGCGAGTTCGCCATCGCCGCCCGTGGCACCGCCGAGGCCGCCGGGACGCTGGACGGAGTGGGTGGCATCGAAAATAACAGGCAGTCCCTCTTTCCGCATCCAGTAGAGCGAGCGCATGTCCACGACCAGGTTGTTATAACCGAAGGTGGTGCCGCGCTCGGTGATCAGGAAGCGCTCGCAACCGAAGGCACGCATCTTGCCGGCGATGTTGATGGTATCGAGCGGGGCGAGGAATTGGCCTTTTTTGACGTTCACGGCGCGGCCGGTTTTAGCCGCGGCTTCTAGCAGATCAGTCTGGCGGCAGAGGAAGGCAGGAATTTGCAGGAGATCGACGAACTCCGCAGCGATTTCCGCCTGCTCGGCGGTGTGGATGTCGGTGGTGACGGGCACGCCGAGTTCCTTACCGATTTCGCCAAGGATGCGGCAGCCCTCTCTCACGCCGGGTCCGCGGAAGGCACCCACGGAGGTGCGGTTCGCTTTGTCGAACGAGGCTTTAAAAATGAAGTGGATGCCGGTGCGGTCGGCGATTTCCTTGAGCGAGCGCGCCATTTCCCAGGCAAATGCCTCGGACTCCAAGGCGCAGGGGCCGAGGATAAAAAAGGGAGCCGGACCGCCCACGGGGACGTTGCCAATGTTGAAAGGGTCGAAATTCATAACAGGTGCGAGGAAAGGTCAGTGCTCAGCGGAAGCAAGCGCGGATTGATAAAGCGGGCGCAGATTGTCGAGCGCGGTGGCGAGCAATTTCGCCTCGATCGTGGTGAGATTGCCTCGGGTTTTAGCCACAAGCATCTCAAGTGAGTCGATCACGGACTTGGCCGCGCGGAGGTTGATTTGCTTTTCGCCGCTGTGGGGGTTCGGGATTTGGCCGAGAAAAAGCCCGGCGTTCTGAGCTTGGAGGATGATGAATTCATTGAACCGGGGATCGGCTTCGGGCACTGCGGGCATGGCGGGACCATCAGAATTCCGAGAAAATTATACAAGAGGGAAGACGCGAATCGCCCGGTTCAGAACTTCGTAGCGGTCAAGAAGACTGCGGGACAGGGCATTTGTTTCACCCAGCAAATGGAAAAACCCTGCCGGAAGGATCCCAGCAGGGCTTTTCTCAAAATTCTAGGAATGCTGGATCAACGACTGCGGAGCGTTTTGAAAGGATCGTTGAGTCTGGCGATGCCTTGGCTCACCGCGCTGCGCACGGTCGCCCACGAGGTGGTGGCGGACGCTTCGCGCTTGTTGCCGATCCGGTGGTCGATGCTCGCCAGCAGCCGCTCGCCCGTGACGGAATCGAGGATTTCACCCTCGAACGAAACGTGGGAAACGAACGTCGCGACTTCGGCGGAACCGAGATTGCCAGTCAGCGTCGCTTTGGCGGCCGGATGCACCGTGGTGACCGGCGTGCCAGCCTTCTTGCCCTCGATCACGTCAGTTAGAGCAGTGCGGACCCTCAGCGTTTGCGGACCGGGAACGCTAACAGCCTTCAGCTCGCCCACCATTTGGCCGCGCAACGCGTCGCCGAGATACGCGGCAAGTTGTGCCTGCACTCCCGGACTGATCCCAGGCGTGGCGACGATGGTGGTCACCGGATCGATGATCACGCTGTCGTATTTCTTTAGGTCTGCACCGGGCTTTACATAAGCGGACACGGCATCGGCCGTGCCGTAACCGCCGTCCATCTGTTTGTAATTTGATAGAAATCCAGACGGGGATTTGCCGCCGGTGGCGCAGGAGGAAAGCGCGAGCGCAGTGCCAGCAGTGGCCAACAGGCCGAGACGAGTGATGGTGGTCATAGGGTAGATGGCTAGAGGCTTCGAAACGACCGCGCTTCAGCGCGAACGCTCACTGCGTTTCCTGTCATGCATCCGGCCAGAGGTCAAGAAATCCGCTGTGACGGAAACGGCGCGCCCCCCACTGACCAAAATGCTAGGTTTCCTAACCGCGGATCACAGAAGGATCACGGACGAAGACTCTCCAATCTCCAATTTCTTCATCTGCGTTCATCCTGTTCATCTGCGGTTAGAATAAATCTTTATCACCTCCATTTCCCATACCTTCCAGCGTCTCACCTCAGCCTGTCGAATTCGCGACACAGTAACTCAAAGCGCAAAATAAGGAGAGTGGACAGTTGCTGTCCACTTGCCGATGCGTGGCGAAAGAAAGTGCGCGAAGCACATTTCTTTCACTGAGGTGGGTGAAGATTTGCTTGGGGCTTCTTTTGTGGATTTGGCTCTGCTGGAGGTGGGGCGGATATCTTTGTGTGAGGGACAAGAGGAAGAGCTCCGCGCCGCATGGAGCAGAGCTTCCAGCACTCCGGGGCTAGCGGACGACCTCGAGGCGGACAAAGAGCTGCGACTCGGGGGGGGCGATGACGGTGGCGGTGACTTCGATGAGGTCGTTCGCCGGGACGGCATTGATGGTGACGGTGGTGGCGGAGGACGGGTGCCAGGTGGCGAGATCGTGGGACCATTCGTAGCTGGCAGTTAGATCGGTGGCGGGGGTGATTGAGCGGCTGTGGCTGAAGACTAGGGTGGTGGCGGTGGCGGAGATTGGGGTGAGGCCGGGGTTGGCGGAATCGGGGGCGGTGCCGAGGTGATTCTCGATTCCGTTAGGCAGGCCGTCGTGGTCGGGATCGTCATTCAGGCCGGTGAGTGCGCCGAGGGAGTAGCCGGAAATCCACGCGGCGTAGGTGGCGGTGGGACCAAGGGTGAGGGTGTAGGATTGAGAGACGATTTCGCCAAAGGAGTTGTAGCGCTCGATGATGATGGGGAAGGCGGCGGCGGCGTTTCCCGAGTCGAGAGTGCCGGCCAAGATGCCGGTGTGGGAGCCGAGTGTGAGTCCGTTAGGGATGATCGCGCCACTGCCGATGCGGAACAGCGCCGGACTGTTGAGGCTGCCAGCGCGCAGGGCGGTGACAAAGGCCAAGTTTGTTGTGTTGTTAGGCGCGGCGGGGGTGGCTCCAGCGGCGGTGGTGACTTGCCAGTTTGACGCGAGGTTGGCGCCGGAGTCTGTGCTGCCAGTGAAGTGGGCGGCGCTGGCACTGCCGACGCTGCCGACATAGGGCGTGGCGGCGGTGCTATTTCCATAGGCGAGGGAGTGGACGATGGCCCCTGTGGTATCGACTAGAAATATGGAATCGCCAGTGTTTTGGAGGGGCGGCCAAGCGGCGGAGGTGGCGGTGAAATATGCGGGGTTGGTGCTGCTAACAATCATGCGGCCGTCGGCGGGATCGAGGTCGTCTGGGGGGATGAGCGGATCCTTGGATGCGCCGTTATAAATGACGATGAGCGTGCCGGCGGGAATGTTGTCCCAAACGGGAGCATTGAGGAACGTGAGGGTGTTAGAGGAGGAATCGTGGAGATTCCAAGACGCGAGGCTGCCGGACTGGAGGGTGAGGATTTCTATCCACTCGGAAGAAGACCCAGCCGGGCCTTGGCTGAATTCGTGGATGATGGCGCGGCGGGAAAGCGGGGTATCGCTACTGCGAAGGACGAGGCCGCTGGAGTAGGAATAGGTGCTGCCAATTTCCGCTAGAGTGTCGGGGCGGGTCAGAAGATTAATGGCGGCGGTGGTGAATGCGGTGCTGCTCGAATACCCGTCGGAGGCGGTGATCGCGCAGCGGAGGAGTTTCCCGGCGAGGGCGGGTGCGGTGGCTAGAGTGGCACCGGGCTCGGCGGTGAAGTCGGTTTGATTGGTGCTGGATTGCCACTGATAGAAATAGGCGAGTGGATCACCTTCTGGGTCGGACGCGGTGATGGAGGTGACCGTTAGAGGGACGTCGGTGTAGATCTGGCCGCTGGTGGATAGAGTGGCTGCGGTGATGAGCGGAGCTTGGTTGAGCGGGGTGGTGGGCGAGCCGTAAATTTTTAACTCCGCAGCGGTGAGAGTGCCGCCGGTGGTGTTGGCGGTGGAGCTGAGGTCGGCGATCTTGAGGGTCCAAGTGCCGGTGGAAATTTCGCCCCAATGGCGGACGGAGCTGAAGGTCCAGTTTGAGTAGTCGTCGCCGGCATCGGCGTGGACCTCGGCGAGTTTGCTGGTCATGCCGCCGGGCGAGGTGAGGGTGATTTCCAGATCGCCACGGGCGCTGTGGGTGGCGCTGATTTTCAAGGTGACATGCTCGACGCGGATATCAGTGGCGGATAGATCGAAGGTGCGGGTGATGCCGACGGTGTTGTTGTTAGGGATGGCGATGGCGAGTCCGGTCTGGGTGGAGGCGGCGGAGATTTGCGCGGGAAGCTGAGTCCAACTGGTGGCGAGATTGACGGCGGCGGTGGCATCAATGAGACCCGCACCGAAGTCGTGATTGAAAGGGATGCCCGCGCTATTGGTGAGCCAGCCGGTAGAGGCGGGTGGCTGGACGGCGGTGCGGATCAGGATTTCCTGCACATCGCGCCAGCCGAGGTTAGGATTATTTTCTAACATCAATGCGACAATCCCTGCGGCGGTGGGGGTGGCGGACGATGTGCCGCCGAAGCTGCTGGTGTAGTCGCTGATGTCGTCGCCATCCGCACCGGCGAGGTCCGTGGTGGTGATGCCAAGCACGCCGCTGGACGGGGCGCAGACGGTTAGATTGCTGCCGGGTTCGCTGTAATCGGCGCGGTGGCCGTCACTGTCGGTGGCTCCGATGGCCATGACGTAGATGGAATTCGCGTAGCCGTCGTAGTTCGCATTGTCGCCGTCGCTGCCGCCATTGCCGCAGGCCCAGAGGATGATGTTGCCCTTGCCACCGCGGCCGGAGGTGGCGGCGGATTGGAGGGCGGCGAGGGTGAGAGGGCCGGGGCCTTCGAGGACATTTCCTGAGTCGCTCGGCCCCCAACTGTTGGACTTGATGTGGACGAGGTCGGGCAGGTAAGCCATGGCCTCGGCCTCTTGGGCGTCGGTGGAGGCGGCGGCGACCAAGCGCATGCCGACAAGGGTGGCCTCGGGCGCGGTGCCACTCACTCCAACGGCGTTATTTCCACGCGCCGCAGCATTTCCGGCGCAGGCGGTGCCGTGATCGTCAAGGGGGCCGGGATTGGGATCGGCGTCGTTGCCGTTCCAGTCCTTGTCGTTGAGCGTATCGACATTTTGGGCGAGGTCTGGGTGGGCCGTCTGCAAGCCATCATCGACGATGCCGATGCGGATGCCAGCACCGCGACTGCCGGTGGTGGCCGGGTAGCTCCAAGCGGATTCGATGTTAACATCCGAGCCGACGACTGCGGTGCCGGAACGTTTGAGGTGCCATTGGCTGGAAATGAGCGGGTCGTTAGGTAGGGCGCGCAGGCTGTGTTGGCGGGCGAGCAAGACATCCGCCGAAGCGACTTGGCGGAGGGTGCGCAGGTGGCTCATGGCAGCGAGCGCGGCGAAGGAATTTCTCGCGCGCATGACGACCCAGCCGGGGGCGTAGCCCGGTCTATCCTTGATGACGAGCTGGTTTTGCGCAGCGATTCGCTCCGCCGCCACCGCGTCTAACTGCACGCGCAGATCTGGGGTGACGAGGCGGCGGCTGGCGGTGGAGCGGGCTTCACCCGTTAGATAAGCGACGGGGAAAACGCCGCCGGGCGCGGAAAGTGCGGCGAGGCGGGCGGGCAACGTTTCGCGGGTGGCAGGCGGAATGAGGCGGGCGAGGGTTTCCTTGCCATCGGCAGCGCGGAGGACGGCTTCATCAAGGGCGAGGGAGCAGACTTGGCCTGCGAGGTCGAATTTCCAGACTTCCTCGGAGGCGGCTCTAACGGCGGCAAGGGTCGGCCGCGGGGGGGAACCGGGCTGCCATTTCACCGAGGCTGGCCGTGGGGTGGATTCATTTCGCGGCAGCCACACGAGTCCGGCGGTGGTCAGCACGAGGATGCTGGCGACCGTGACGATGCGGCGTCGTGAATGCGGAGGGGACATTGCGAAGGTGCGCGGAACCGATGCACCATGGCGCACGACCCGGCTGGGACAAGCATGGATCTACGGGCGGAGAGTCGATTGACAGGAAGCGGCGGGCAGCGTTTGCTGGCGGGGATGTCGCCCGATTGCAGGAAACTACGATTTTGAGTTCGAGAAATTCCCACCCACGACCCGTCGGCCATGTGCGGGTGGCAGCCGCTGCGATCGGGTTGCTCTCGATCCTGCTCGCGGCGGGGCTGAGCGTGCTCGGCATCCTAGAGCGGGTGAATGGGTGGATCGCGAAAGGGCTGTTAGCGGGGAAGGCCAATGGATTTCCGAAGTCGCTGCCCGAGTGGTCTGTGTGGCTCGCGACGGGGCTGTTAGCCTTCGGGTTGGCGTTCGCCATTCTCAGCGTGCCGGGGACTTGGCGGCGCGGGGTGTTGTGGGTCACGGCGGTGGTTCTTGTCGCTGGCTGGGCACCGGTGCTCAGCTTGGCGGCTCATGCGCCGGACGTCGCCGCGCCATTCATCGCCACCGTGTGGTCCGGCGTGTGTGCCTTGGTTTACGCGGGAAATCACCGGATGCCCTGCGACAAAACGAGCCGCCCAACTCCAACTGTGATCACCGATGAAGCGCGCTGATTTCCCAGAACCCGTCAAGGCACTGGTCGCCGAACTCAAGCGCCTGCCCGGCATCGGCCCGCGCAGTGCGGAGCGCATCGCAGTGTGGCTTTTACAGAGTCCCAAGGCCAATCCGGCACCGCTGGCTGAGGTGCTGTTAGTCGCAAAGGAGGCGGTCCGCCCGTGTCCGGTGTGTGGGTTTTTCGCGACGGAAGATGGCTGCGAGGTGTGCGATGATCCGGCGCGCGACGACGGGATTCTCTGCGTGGTCGAGCAGGCGACGGACGTCCTGCCGCTCGAGCGCTCGGGCGCATTTCGTGGCCGCTATCATTGTCTTGGCGGGAAACTTTCGCCACTCGACCGAGTCTCGCCGGAGGATTTGCGGATCCCGCCACTAATCCGGCGGATCGAGGCGGCGGTGGAGGAAATTGAAGTGATCCTCGCGCTCGGCTCGGATGTGGAAGGCGAGGCGACCGCGAACTATCTAGCCGAACTACTGCGGGGGCGGAACTGTCGACTCACCCGGATCGCCCAAGGCCTGCCCGCTGGCGGTGGCCTCGAACATGCGGATGAACTCACGCTGCTGCGCGCGATGCAGGGCCGCCGCAGCTTGTAGTTTCGGGTTTTTCCACCGACAAATCCGGTTGTCATCCGTTTTTTCAATTGATACAACCCCGTCGAAACCTGTGCTGAATTTCCCATTCATGGCTCATCCATCTAATCCGCTCGCTTGGTTGCGCCGCGTTTTTGCATGGCTGATGGTTCTCGCTCTAACTGCCAGTCCTGCCGCCTCCGCCGCCCCAGGCGCGACTTGGGATGTTACGAAAATAGACGGTCAAGACTACGTGTCCGTGGAGAGCATCAAGCGGTTCTATAACTTCACCGGGATCTCCCGCACCGGTGCCTCCGTCAAACTCAAGCGCGGTGTTAGGTTCGCCGATCCCGAAAAGGAACGACGCAATACCGACAAGGAACTGGTGATGGAATTCAAGGTCGGCGGCAACGATTGCCTGATGAACGACGTGAAATTCGTCTTCAGCGAATCCATCGCAACGGTCGGAGATAAGGTGTATGTCTCGCGGATGGATCTCGCGAAATTGATCGATCCAGTGCTGCGCCCAAATTTCATTCAGAACGCCAGTGACTTCACCACGGTCATCCTCGATCCCGGCCATGGCGGCAAAGATCCCGGTGCCACCAATCCCTTTGGCACGGAAGCTGGCTACAATCTATCAGTCGCTAACTTGGTGAAATCCCAACTCGTGGCGAAGGGCTACAAGGTGGTGATGACCCGCGACAGCAATGTTTTCCTATCCCTGCAAGAGCGGGTGCAACTGGCCAACGCCATCAAGGAAAGCGCGATTTACATCAGCATCCATTTCAACTCCGGCGGGCGATCCGCACGGGGGATCGAGACCTTCACCCTCTCGCCGCCCGGCGTCTCGCACTACGGCAGCGACTCCAAGGCCTCTGACTATCAGACCCGCGCGGGAAATGAACATGACTCGGCGAACATCGCGCTCGCCACCGCCGTCCATGGCTGGTCCCTCAAGCAGCTTGGCAAGAACACGCTGGATCGCGGCATCAAGCGGGCTCGGTTCAGCGTGCTCTCAGGGGTGAGTCATCCCGCAATTTTGTTAGAGGGCGGCTTCATGAGCCATCCCTATGAGGCTCGCCTGATTGAAAATCCTGCTTATCAGAAAACACTCGCCGCCGGTGTCGTCTATGCCATCGGGAGATACCGCGCGGTGGTGAGTCGCAAGTCCGGTGCCGCGCCGCAGAACTAACTGGCGTGCCCAAGGATCGCTTCGGTCATCCTCAGCGCCTCCATGTTAGACTTTACCGAATGTACTCGGTGCAGCATCACGCCTTGCTCGCGGGCGTTCGCAGTGATGGCGACGGTTGGCCATTCGCGGGCGTCGAGAGCGGCAGTTCCGAGGATTTTCCCGATGAAGGATTTCCGCGAAACTCCCAACAGCAACGGGCGGCCTGCCACGGAAATTTCTCCCAGCCCACGGAGCAACGAGAGATTGTGATCTAGGGTTTTACCAAAGCCGATGCCTGGATCGAAACACAAGGCTGCGGGGTCGATCCCGGCCCCCGTTAGAGTCGCGAGCCGTTCCTCGAAGAATCCCCTCACCTCCGCGACCACGTCGGCATAACGGGGTGCCTGCTGCATTGTTAGAGGGGTGCCTTGCATGTGCATCACCACCACGCCGCAGCCGTGCGCCGCGCAGATCGCGGCCATTTCGCGATCCGCTAACAGCCCGCTCACGTCATTCACGATGTCTGCCCCCGCAGCCAGTGCTGCTTCGGCGACGCTGGCCTTGGTGGTATCGATGGAAATAAGCCCATCCCACTCCGCCCGCAGCGCCGCGATCACTGGCACCGTGCGCGCGATTTCCTCCGCCGCCGCGACCACCGCTGCACCGGGGCGCGTCGATTCGCCGCCGATGTCGATCACCTCCGCGCCTTCCGCGATCATCCGGCGGGCGTGGGCGAGCGCGGTTTCCACTCCCAAATGCTCGCCGCCGTCCGAGAAGGAATCCGGCGTCACGTTCAAGATTCCCATCACTCGCGCACGGTGGGTGAGGTCGAGCGTGGCCCTTCGTGTTTTCCAAATCATCGTTCAATTGGCAGCTTGCAGCGTCCGCCGTTGCAGCCTAGTTTGTGCCCCATGAACTGGCTGGCAACTTGCAAAATCGGCATCCTCACTGCGGGGCTACTCACATTTTCGCCCTGCCGCGCGGAAGAGCTGGAGTCCGTGAGTGGCCCTAACGTCCGCACCATGAAACATGAGGACGGCTCGCGCACGGTATTCACCCGCAGCCCCGACAACAAAATCCTCACCAAAATCACCAAGCGCAACGGCGCGGTGACCATGATCACCACTTACTGGATGGACTCGTCCGGCAACCCAACGGGCTGCAAAATCCGCGATGGCCAGAAGCAGGAACTCTTCAAAGTCAGCTACGGCTATAATAAGTTCAACCTCCAGTTGGAACGCGAAGTGATGTTCGACTCGCGGGTCAAACGCATCAACCCGGCGGACGGCGAGGAACTGCCGGTGCAAATCATCCGCTACATTTACGACGCGGAAGGCAAGCGCAGCGCCCCCATGGCTTACAACCTCCTGCCCGGCAAAAAAATGGAAGAAGTGTTCGGGGTGAAATCCTCAGCGCTTGAGTCCAACCCCTTCAACGAAGTCGCGCCGCCGCAGCGGAAACGTTGAGCCGATGGTGGCCAAGCAAGTCATCTTCGAGGGCCGCGTCCAGGGCGTCGGGTTCCGCTACACCGTGAAGGATCTTTCCCGCGGCTTCGATGTCTGTGGTTGGGTTAGAAATCTAGCGGATGGCAGCGTCGAGTTGCAAGTGATGGGTGAAGCCGCTGAGGTGGAGTCGTTCATCAAGGAAATCGCCGAGGAGTCCGCCGTCGCCCATCACGTCAACAAGCTGACTGCGGTGAAAATTCCGCTGCTAGAGAACTGCTCGGGTTTCAAAATCGAAGGTTAGATTTCCTGCCGCCCATGGGTGAGTGACGCCTCCGGGTTTTAGCGAAAAAAGGGATTGCATCGCGGGCGAGCTCCGTCCTAGCTTCCTCCGTCCCTAGCGGGCATGACCTATGCGGGGTTAGCTCAGTGGTAGAGCACCTCCCTGACACGGAGGGGGTCACTGGTTCGAACCCAGTATCCCGCACCATTTTTCCTTCACGCCATTCGATTCATTTTGACTCCTGCGATGCACGCAGCGCCCCCCGCACCTGGGGAGCTTGAAGCTCTCCTCCGGCTTCTCGATGATGAAACACCTTCGGTCCGCGAGCGCGTGGCCGCACGACTCGCCCTCTGCGGCGGCGACATCAGCGAATGGCTGGCCACCCAGACCCGCGCACTCAGCCGGGAGGAGCAACGGCTGCTCGTGGAAATGCTCAGTCCGCCGCGCCGGGAAATTCTCGCCCGCGAGTGGATCGCCCCCACCGGCGGTGCGGCGGCTTTGCAAGAGGATTGGGAATCGTTCGAAGCCCTGCTCCGCTCGCTTTCCGACTTCCTTCACGACGGCATCTCGCTGCGCCAGCCGCTCTCCGATGCGCTCGATCTGCTTGCTGAAGAAGCCGCCGACGACGGCGTCTCGACCGCTAACGAACTGCGCAAATTCCTCTTCGACGGCACGCGTCTAACTGGCAACCGGATCGAATACCAAGATCCTCGGAACTCGGACCTCGCATGGTCGATCGCGGAAGGCCGCTCGAATCCGCTTGGACTTTGCCTGATCTTTATGCTGATCGGCCGTCGCCTCAATTTCGAGATCGAGGGCGTGAATTTCCCCGGCCATTTCATGTGCAGGATTTATGAAGACGGCTACCCATTGATCATCGACTGCTTCGAGAACGGCCAGCTTCATGTGCAGTTCACGCTGCTAGAAAGTCCCGATCTGAGCCGCAGCCAGCGCAACGTGCTGCGCCAATCCGTCGGCCCCGGCACGATCCTCTTGCGCTTGCTCAACAATCTCTATCAGTCGCTCGACCAAGCCGCCCGCGACGAGGACGCGCAGTTGATCAAGCAACTTCAAGCGACGCTGGAATAAGGAGAATGGACGCCCCCGTCCATTCGGTCACGCGGGCAAAAACATCCGCGCTCCTCACCAAACCCCAAGTTCCGCCAATTGCTGGCTCGCCGCGGCCGCCCAGCCTCTGTTAGCCGCCGGCGATGCGGGCGACGGATGCAGGATGCGCCCGATCGCAGCCGTGCTTCCGTTAGCCGCAGTTGCGCGGCGCAAGCGTTCCTCCGCGAAGCCACCCACGCCGATGAGCCATGACGGCTTCAGCAACGTGATAACTTCTTGCAAATGCTTGAGACAAGCCCGCTCCACCGCGGCCATCTCTGCGGTGGAAATTTTATCGGGCGTTAGATTCGCTCCGGTGGCAGTCATCCACACCAGCGGGCAGTAGTTGAGGACGAAATGGTCCTCGAAAAACGCCCCAGCAGTTTCAAACCGCTCGGCAAATAACCCCCACAAGCGCCGCCCACTCACTTCCGAGCGCTGGCAATTGAAGCCCTCCACCGGGCGCTTCGGATGCTCGGGCACAGGCTTGCCGATCGCCGTTTCGATTCCCATCCAGTCCCGCACTGCGGCGACCTCGCCGAACGGCACGCCGGTCTGCGCCATCCCGAACGGACCGGGATTCATGCCGAGAAAAACCACCCGCTTGTTGCCCTTTCCGAAGCGCTCCAGATAGAGCTGGTGCGCTTCCCAAGTGTAATCCAAGGTCCTGTAAACATACGCAACCGGGGGTGAAAATTCGAGATCTCTCAACTCTCCTGCGAGACGCTCGGTGGCCGCGATCAACTCATTCATAGAAACTCAGCCGTTAGTTTTTCCACGCGAACACGAGCACCAGAAACGCCACCGGGATGTAGAGCAACGTGAAGAAAAACAAACGCCGCGCGGAAGTCCGCTCGCCGTCACGAGTGAATTTCAGCGCCAGCCCCATCATCACAAACGCCAGCAAGGGACCGACGATGGTCCATAACAGATTTGCGAATCCAAGGAACGCCGGCAGCAGCGAAAACGCCGCCAGCATCAGCGCAAACATCGTGGAAAGCAGTCCGCTTTTCTTCCCGGTTAGATCGCCGTTCGACCACATCTTGTAACCCACCGATTCATACTCGTCGCGGTAGAGCCAGTTGATCGCGATGAAATGCGGGAGCTGCCAGAAAAATAGCAGCCCGAACAGGAACCACGCTTCCCAGCCGATTCCCCCACCCGCGCCCACCCAGCCGATCACCGGCGGGAGCGCCCCTGTGACCGCGCCGACCAGCGTGTTCGCCGAGCTGAAGCGCTTCATCGGCGTGTAAATGAAAACGTAAATCGCCACCGTCGCCGCCGCCAGGTAGGCTGCTAGATTTCCCACTTGCACGGCCAGATGGATGATCCCGATGGCTGATAGCACCCAGCCGATGCCGAACGCCACCAGCGGATCCATCCGCCGCGACGGCAGAGGCCGATCCGCGGTGCGCTTCATCCGCGCATCCAGATCCACCTCCATCAGTTGGTTAAATGCTGCGGAGCCAAATGCCGCCGCCGCCGTACCGAGGATGGTGTGCAGCAGCCTCATCCAGTGCATCCCCTCCGGCCCGAGCGAATAGAGCAGGAACCCAAAAAACGTGGTGACCAGCACGAAGAAATTCAGCCGCACCTTCATCAGCACCCCAAGATCCTGCCGCAATCCCGGCGGCGGCGGCATCATTTCCTCAGCGGCAGTCGTTTCATTCGTTCCAGGTTCATCCATAGGCGCGGGGGGATGATGGATGCGATCCAGCGATTTCCAAGCCGCGACTTCTCCACGGCAAGCCTTTGCTCGACTCGCCGGCATCACCGCGCACCCTCGCGCTGAGAAACCACCGCCAGCATCCGAGGGTGACACGATATTTACGGCATGACCCTATTTGTAAGTGACAACGAACGGCAAGCACGATGCCGCAGGCCGGGGCGCGGAGCATCTTCGGCAGGGCAGCAGGGCGGCCAGGGCGGCAGGGCGGTGGGCCGGGAGGCGGTGAAGCGGAGCGGAACCGGTGGGGCGGGTTCCGCCTCCCGGCTGGCCGTGCGGGGTGAGGTGGCCGGAGGATGCGAGTGACACCGAGCTTAACATGCGGCTGGCGCGGGAGCTGCACAGGCCGGAGGGCACTTGTGACTGCGCGGGTAATGCTGCCGAGGGTATTCCCCGAGGGAACATCAGAGGGAGGGAGGGACCCGCTAGCGGGAGGCACCCGGACTGGATGCAGCATTACCCCGCGCACGTCACATGTTCCCGCAGGACTAGCAGCTCACGTGACAGCCGCCAGTGGGATGCTTGGCGGGGCGGAGCGACGATCATCGGGTGAAGTTGCTGGAGCGGGCAGGAGATTAGTCGTTATGGGCGTTGAACATTGCCGTCGGGTATAAGATTGCGCGTTGTGTCAAACTCGACGTTGCGATCATTTGGAGTCGAATTGAAGTAGGAATTGTGTAGGCCGAAACTTGCGACACCGCCCTGCTCGATGGGGATATTCCAGAAGGTAAATGGGCCGTAGAGTTTTCCGTAATGGCAAGATTTGATCGAGCCGTCGGGATTCAACTGGCACCTCACTCTGAAATAGTAGTTTTGATCTTTGCGCTGACTCATGGCCGCTGCCATGTCGTCAGAGTCGAACTTGAATGAAAGGCCGTTTGTGTAGCCCTCTGCTGGAGCCGTATAGTCACTGATGAAGACAGAGCCGCGTTCGCGCTCTGGAGTTAGAAACTCAACGAATCCTGTTTTTTCGCCATTACCCCGCACTGTCATTTGAATCTGGCCTTTTCCCTTACCGTCGTTGGAACCGGTGACATGAAAAATAATATCTGAATGCTTGCCGTTTCCATGCGGGGGAACAAACGCGGACAGCTCCAAATCGTATCCGTAATCCACATTGATCGAAGGAAGTATGATGGGAGCGTTGTTGAAGGTTCGCGCGGACATCGGAATCGGAGTTTTGATAGGTTTTAAGACAGCTTGAACTGCGGAAGATCGGTTCGTGCCTTCATATCCTTCTGGAGAACTCCATATAAAAGAATAGAAAGATGAATAATATCCATTTCCGAATACGCTCAAAGTCCCTTCGGGTTCTGGAAGGGATTTATATTCAAGTTGTATCTTGCCCTCAGTATTCGCTGCATCCGACTCGACTGTCACAGAATTGGCGAGCATACCACCCCCTTTATTTGAAGGGATCAGTTTTCCAGTGATTGCTTTGACATTAGAAATCGGAATTTCATCAGGGTCTTTTACTTCGACGGTCAATCTATAGTTTTTTTCTTTGATTTCTTGGCAAGACGAAAGCTGAGCCATCGACAACAAGGATAAGAAAATTGGTATAATTTGTAATTTCATATTAGTTAGCAACATTTAGATTTCCTAGGTCTACAAACTTTTTGTATGCATTCCAGTTATGCGTGAAAGCTTTCTCACGGATGTCGCTGTGAAGCCAAGGTCTTGCCTCTCGGTCAGATGGAGGTTTATTATTCTCATTCTCATTTGATAAAGGCCACTTATCTGGATCAGTTTTCATCATTGTGTTCATATCGATGTTGTGGCTGACAGGTAAAGTTGCTGCATTGACAAAATCATTCCTTCCCGCCGCGAATGACGTGCACGGAATCATCTCCGAAATGATCGTATTACGGTTGTTGTAAGCGTAGTTTGATCCGGCAGAGTTGGAACCTGTTTCCGGCTCATAAAGGGCCGAGTGCGCGGAACGATCAAAGAACGGATGGGAGGCGAGATGTAGGAGGAATGCGTTGTTCAGCGGATTAGGAAGCTGGGCGGGAGTCTTCATCAGAATGTTGCCGCTTGTGTTGTCGTGAATCACGGCATCGTATGCGGTCATCAGGTTGAATCTCCAGCCGCCGTAATTGCTGCTGTGGATGATGCCTGTAACTCCATGACCTTTACGCTTTTCTGCCACCGCCCAGACCCTGTTGGGTTTGAGCCACGCCTCGGTGATGGCATTGTTAGTTTGCGGGGTGTTTAGCGTTGGATTGTTCAGCACCTCCTCACCCGATGAATAGAAGTTGTAAACGTCGGTTTGTCCGCCGTTTTGAATGACATTGGCAAACCGCCCCCGCCATGTGAGCTTCCCGCGCCAGTCAGAGCCGGGCCATGCTGCTGGCGGAAGCAGTCGGTGCCATTCGCTGGCGCGAAGTTCTTTCGGATAACCGCGCCAGATTTGGTTTTCCATAGCCGCGTCTTGGGCAGGTTCATCCGCTTCGGCTGGATCATAACATTCCTTGGCGGCAGCGGAATTCAGCATGAAGTAGGTCTTGGGGCGCGCACCCCAGTCGTGCATGGCACTTCCTACGAGGATATTGCCCATGCTGTGGCCAGCCACGGTTTTTTCCCCTTCAAGCAGATCCAGGAACTGTTTGAACGACTTTGCCGTACCAAAGGCGTTTTTGAGATTCACATGATAGTCAGGCGTTATTCCAAGCGTCTGTCCTTGGTAGCCATACCAGCCAAAGGCACTGAAGCGGGCATTGCTGCCGCTCCAGAAAAGGCGTTTGAATGCCTCGCCTCCCCAACCTTTGGATTGGGTGTCGTTCACGTTATAACCATGGGCGAAGACGAAATGTTTTCCATTTCGATCCGCGTCAGGCCAGTTCGGCGGGTCTCCCGGAACATCTGCTGCGCCCAGATTCGCCGCTCCGGGCATGACGAATTTGTAGCGGTACATGTCTTTGATTTCGCTGATCTTGATTTGAAACGGTATCTCCGCAATCGTGCTTCCATCAGATTTTTTCTGGATTTTTAGAATGATGGGAGAAGTAGTGGGTTTTACGCCCTCAATGAGCAATAGCCCCTCTCCTTGTTCAGCGGCAGCTAGAAAATCATCTTCCAGAAGCGGGCCGTAGGCATGAAGAGCGCGGCTTTCTTCATACTGCATGGACTTCGCCACATCCATGGATTTCAGGTAATCCGAAGAGGCCAGAGGCATGAGTTCTGGAGCTTGGATTACGCGTAGCGATGGGTCTGCCGTCGTGCCAGAATGAGTCAGGCGATAGTAATAATCTGCTGGCGGAAGAGTTTGTAAGACCGTCTTGATGTCCAGTTTCAAAGGGAAGAAATCTACAAGATCTCTCAGTCCATCCGCCTGAGAGTTCTTGCCATTGGTGTCATTTGCCGCCGCTCCTTGTGAAATATCAGTTCCTTCCGTTTCACCGGAATCGTCGTCATCATTGATCCAGAATCGCCATGGTTTTTCAGTCGTGATTTTCCCGCTATCCGCTTGGTCAATTTTCCCATCGCGGTTGTAATCCGGGACTACCTCCACCGGCAGGAGGTTGACACGGTGCTCCGAGTTCTCAATAATCGGAGGAGTAAGTTCCACCCACTGTGAGAGAAGCTTCACGGCTGATATCTCCATCTTCACGGCTTCCGCTTC
>JAYTLO010000355.1:0-3050 GCA_043729385.1 Akkermansiaceae bacterium | reverse complement strand
TGGTCGATGTTGACGAAGCGGGCGGACATTTCCTCCATACGTGGCCCGAGGCGGATTTATTCAGGGAGGCTGGTTTCTAAGTCCGACAGGCTGCTAGGGCCGCGCTTCGATTTCCAAGCGTTGAAATTTAAGATTCTCTTCCAAGCTGCGGGCCGCCACTTGGATGTCATCGCGGTGAACTACTATCACCAATGGTCGCCCGATCCGGCGCAGATTGGAGACTGGGTGAAATGGTCGGGAAAGCCTTACCTCGTCACTGAGTGGTATGCCAAGGGCATGGACTCGGGGATGGCCAACACCACCGGCGCGGGATTCGTGGTTGAGACTCAGGTGGACTGTAGCAGGTTCTATCAGAATTTCACCCTCGGCCTGTTGCAGTCAGGCGGCTGTGTCGGCTGGCATTGGTTCAAATACCGCGACAACGACCCGAACGCAAAAGGCGCGGACCCTTCGAACCTCGATTCCAACAAGGGCATCGTCGATCTTAGCCTGAAGCCCTATCCGCCGCTGATGGAGTCGATGTCTGAGCTCAACCGACAGGTTTATTCTCTTGCGGACTATTTCGACCGGCGGTCGAAATGAGGTGAATGCGGGGAAATGGACCCGGTTAGAGTTGCGCAAGCGCCAGCAGTTCGAGCAGGAACGCCGGGAGGATGGCCGCAAGAAATAGGCCGATGCCGGGGACGTGGAAAGCTCTCGATTCCCTGCCGTAGTAGTGGAGCCAGACCCAGATATTGAAAGTAGCCATAAGGATCAACCAACTGGCGGCGTGGAGATACCGGCCGGTGCCCAGCGTCTGCCCGGCGATGGTCCCGACCTCCCAAGCGGAGATGAGCTGGATGGTGAGCAAGGCTACGATCCACGCTCCGAAGCAATGCATGAGATGACCGCCGTGAAGCACCGCCGTGGAGTGGCGGAGAGTGACGGACCGGAGGCAATTAGCCGCAGTGTGAAATGGCGGGAGCACCGTCACGAAAACCGGTTGCTGGAAGGAAGCTGAGTCCACCCGGTAGGTGGAATGTCGCAAGTCCTGCCGGAGTCGTGGGACGATATAGGCTTCTTCAAATGGGCGGGTCCGGCTTTTGGCCACGCGCCAGTCTTTGGTAATGACTGGTGGCTCGAAGCAGGCTGGTGGCGGCAGGTACTGCTCGGCAGCTGGAGCGGATTTCCACGGATGATCGGCTAAGTTGACTAACCGAAACTGGATGATGTCCGCGAGCGGTTCCGTCTGCGGGACCGGCGGGCGGAACACTTCGATGTATCCCGGCGGAACGGATGTCCACACGAGATCTTCGCGATTGGTGGAAGTGGGCATTGCGTTCATAGAGGTGGGCCGGGACGAGCGAGATATGGGTTGAAACGACAATCGGTCAATTGAACTGGAACGTAAATGTGAAGCAGCTGTATAGGGAAATGCCGCACTCTCTATGCCAATTTCCTTAGTGAGTTGGGAAGGCATGATCAGCAACGCATTGGCCGCTTGGTCACGGGTGTGGGTACTCGGAATTGCCTGCAAAATTTTCAATGGGGTCGCAGTCATTGCAGGTGGGTGCTCAACCGGCTAAGCGCCGCGCTTCCTGCTGGATCACGCTGCGGACGGTTGTGATTAAGGTCTCGCGGTCAAACGGTTTACGAAGGATGGCCGAGGCTCCCAAGGATTTTGCAAGCGGCAGGAAATCACGCTCGCTCCCAGCCGGGACGCCCGAAATGGCGATGATTTTACAGCCCGGATCTTGGGCGAGCAGTGCCATGATCGTTTCAATGCCTGCCATCCCCGGCATGATCATGTCTGCGATCACGAGGTCGAAGTGCATCAGCCTAGCGAGATCCAGCGCTTCGGTGCCGCCATCTGCTGCGACGACTTGGAAGCCACCATTGGCCAGCGCGATCTCGAGAACTTCGCGCATGAGCTTGTCATCCTTGACGACGAGGATCCGCTTGGCGCTACCGGGGGGAATGGGCGAATTCATAGGCCGGACTTGTTAGCGTTTTCCGGCAAACCTGGCAATGATCTCGCGCCACGCGTTCGCGTGGGTTGATGGGGCTAGGCGATGTTGATGCTTCAGATCACTTCTTCGCTCGCTGGTCATCAGGGATGATTTTGAGTTTGATCGCCTGCGTTTTAGCATCCGCTCCAGGCACGGTGAAGATCAGTTTCCGCAAATTCGGGTCGTGCTCCCACACTGCGGAGCGGAGGATTTTTTTCGGCTCCTGCTCGTTAAAAAGCTCTCAAACTGCCAAGCGGGCATTCGTGAAGGCCCGTGCATCGGCCTCGCCGGACGACGAGGAGCGCAGTGAAATAGAGCTGAGCGACAGCAAGCCCACTGCGATAACAGTTAGCAAAATCATCAAGCTGAGGGTGACAACGAGTGCGCCCCCCCGGCTTCGGGCCTTTCTTGAGACTCTGGGTTTCATGGGTGAGCCCGACCGCATGAGGGTTGATGAAATGCGGATACTCCGTATTTATCGAGTAGCCACCGCTCAACGTTCTATGAGCGGCGGTCGTGAGCTTAACTTACCCGCAAACTTGGCGGAGGGTTTTGAACTGTCCGAAAATTTTATGCAATTTAACAGAATCTTGCGAGTCAGCCACCGTCAATTCGCTGATTGTTTGCTTGTCACAGCGTGAAAAAAAAGAATCCTCCGGGCATCCGGCAAAAAGATCCATCTCCTGAAGTAAACCAGCAATTGATTGCCGAGCGATTGCAAATTTCGCGGGCCACGGTTTCGCGCTGTTTCACCAATCACCCCGGCATCAACCCAGTGACGCGGGCGAAGGTGTTCCAGCTAGCCGCAGAGGTGGGATACGTCCATTTGCAGATGAGGAAGCCCCGCCCGGCTCGGAAAAAGGGCGCGAAAAAAATCTTCGGCGTGCTGATTTGCTCGGCGGAAGAAGAATACTTCCGGACCGACTATCAGAATCCGAGTGAGCAGATCCTCGCCGGCGTCACTGAGTGCGCGCACCTCAACGGCGCTGACGTCGAACTTCATCTGATCGACCCGAAATCCTGCACCTTGGATGACCCGGTTTTTCTGAACATCGAGAAGCT
>JAYTLO010000354.1:0-17580 GCA_043729385.1 Akkermansiaceae bacterium | reverse complement strand
TGGTCGATGTTGACGAAGCGGGCGGACATTTCCTCCATACGTGGCCCGAGGCGGATTTATTCAGGGAGGCTGGTTTCTAAGTCCGACAGGCTGCTAGGGGCGAAGTCTCCTCACTGATGCGCAATGTCCAAATCTACCTAGATTCCCTTGAGAACTCTAAAAATCCATCGCTGCTGCATCTTGGCTTTTTGCATCATGAACCTATGGGGATAAGGGCCATTGACCAAACTGGCGGCAAACTAGCCGATGGGACAAAAAGACAAAAACTAAAAGAATTTCGACTTTATACATACCCAGATTTCAAAACGAAGATCCTCCATTTGTTCTGCATCGGCGATAAAACCAGCCAACCGAAGGACATCCAATATTCAAAAAAACAAGTTGAGTCTCTCCGCAAGGAGACGTCTGAACGCTAGATAACCAATAAACCATGAGCACTACCTTCACGTCAGTTAGAGAATTACTAAAAGCCAAAGGATCAAGGGATCAGGTGCAGGAATTTGACGAGCTTATGAGATGCACGGAAGTGGTGCGAGAGATGATTCAAAGCCGAGTGCGAGCTGGTCTTACCCAGAAGGACTTGGCCAAGCTGATGGATGTATCTCAAGGAACAATTTCTAAAATAGAGAATTCCCTAGATCACGAGATTTCACTAGGAGAATTGACCCGCTACGCAGCAGCCTGCGAAGCTCCAATCACGCTTAGAGTAGGGCCGTCAATCAGTTTGGTGCAAAGCGTCAAGGAGCACACCATTTCATTAAAGCAGGATTTGGACAGACTTGCCGCAGTTGCGAGCGAAAACGATAACTCGCAACTTCCTAAAAAGATCGCGGATGTTTTCGCGGACGCAGGTTTCAATCTTATGTCTTTTTTAGTTGATGCTGCCGAAAAGCTACCAAAATCTTTAGGAGAAGCAAAGACTCCAATGCTAAGAGTATTGATGCGAGATGATAGAACGATGCCCGCTAATAACACATCGCCACCGAGCAGGAAAAAGTCCGTGTTAGCCTAAGAGGCTGTATGAAAATTGTGAGGGTCCACGTGGACAGGCTCCGGGCAGAATGCCCGCTGCCATTGACGGCAAAGCCATTCCAACCGGAATTTTAAAACTTCGGCGAAACGCTTCATCCGCCTGAAAATCTCTAGGCCATAAAACGACGCCCGAGAATGGTGGGCAGGGGCATGGTCGCGGACTGCGGGGACATGTCCCCGCTTTCCCACTGGCCGACATGTCGGCCAGTGGGAAAGCTCCGACATGTCGGAGCAGTCCACACCTCTCTCTCCCCCATTCACCGGTCCGCTTGACTTGCGGGAGTGGCGGACGGCAGGGTGCGCGGGTGTTCCTGTCCTCCACGCTTTTCCTAGAAACTCGCGGCACCGCGTTTTTCCGGGTGCTCGCGGGGAAAAACGCGGCGTTCTATGTGGACGTGCTGGATGCCCTCGAGCGCGAGTCGGCGGACCGCCCGGATGGGATGGCGCGGGAGGAGGCCATTTTGATCATCGCGGAGGTTTTAGAGAGTCATCCGGGGATGGATTTC
Source organism: Akkermansiaceae bacterium (assembly GCA_043729385.1). Taxonomy (GTDB): domain Bacteria; phylum Verrucomicrobiota; class Verrucomicrobiia; order Verrucomicrobiales; family Akkermansiaceae; genus Luteolibacter. The sequence continues at coordinate 16,042 of JAYTLO010000354.1, read as the reverse complement.
GACGAGGAATCAGACACGCCTGCCGCCACGCCTCGGGACCGTGGGCGCATGCTGCTAGACCATTTGATCCTGTGCCGCTGGCTGGAGGAGCCACCACGACGCGACTGGCGGCGGACGGTGCATTTCGACGCGCACGGCTCGACCTTGATGGCCGCGCTGCGGAAAATCGCGTGGCCAGACGCGGCGGTTTTCACGGATAAATTGATCGCAGTGTGTGCGCTGTTAGCCGACGAGGTGGAGCTGCTGAACCGGCCGTGGCAGATGGTGGAAAACTGCCTGTCGAGTGTGCGGGAAGGTCTCAATGAATTGCGGGCGATGCAGAAATCCGTGCAACGGCTAACTCGCCGCCAGCTTGAGGAGCACACGCTGAAGGGAAATCTCGCCGTCATTTTCGACGACTACTCGGAGCAAATTTCCCACGCCTGTTATGGAGAACTCGTGAGAGCGCGGCTGCCGCTGCGCCTGCCCGAGGCGGTGCGGCGGATCGGCGATCGTTTGTTAGGCGACGGCGGGGCGATGGCAGAAATGCAAACTGAAGTGCTGCGGCGCAACCCGACGATGAGCGCGGAAACGGCGCGGGCCAAGGTCCGCAATGCCCTCGACGAACTCGCGACGCTGCTAGAAACAGTGTTGCCGATGGCGGATGAGATCGACCGGCGGACGGCCGATTTCACGCGGCGTTCGTTGTCGCGGTTCCGCTATCTGCAAGACGTGACCAGCGAACGGCGCGGTGAGGTGCGGGTGTTTTTCGAAACCGCTAACCGTCTGTTAGCGGGCAAGCGGCTGTCTCATGCGCCAGGCCTACCGGAGCTGCCGGCACTGCATTTGCCCGAGGCGCGGCTGCCCGCCGGACTGGACTCGCTGTATGCGCCGCCGGTGCGCCGCGCGCCGTTAGAGCAAGACGCCTTCGAGGACACGGTGGATGCGATGGACCGGGAATCCGGCCTGCGCGACATGCAGCGGACGTTGCGCGAATCTCTATCCGTCCAGCGGGCGAATGCGTTTGTGAATGCGCTGCCGGGAGAGAAGGGTGCCCGCATCGCCAGCAGCGCGCTGCCCCTTGCCGACGAGAGCGCCCTCTCGGATTTGATCGCCCTGCTGCTGCATTCGCAATCCACCGAAGCCCGCTACCGGGTGGAGGTCGAGCGCTCGCAAGAGGAAACCAGCACCCCGCCGGTGGACTCGCTGCCGGGCTGCGTGGTGGAACGATTTTCCGTTATCAAGAAATGAACGAGACCGAGGAACTACAAGAAACCCCCGAAGTGGTGGAGCAAGCGGGTCCGGTGGGCCTGATCGCCTTGCCCGAGCAGGAGAAAGCGCGTCTAGCAGAAGCGTTGCAGGAGCTGTTATCCCACGGCTCCATCCTCGGCTTGGAGACCGGCCGCTCGGCGCTGTATCACTGGTGCAGGCAAAATTTCGAGTGGCTGCGGGAAGCGGCGGCGTTGGTGGGACTCGAGGTTTCCCTGCTGCATGAAGAGCGGTTGGTGCAGGCGCTGCCACGGGTGGCGGCGCTGCGGCTGAACCTCCGCCAAGACGCGACTCTCGTCTGGCTCGCACTCTGGTACGCGGGCGACGTGCGATGGCGCGACGAGGGCGAGGCGCAGGCATTTCTATCAGTCGGCGAGCTGAATGCACTGCTCAAGGACCAGCTCGTGCCGGACGCGATCGGGCTTTTGCCGAAGGGCCGCTTGCGCGAAATCCTGCGGCAAGCCGCGCGTTTCAACCTGATCCGGTTTTCCCTGGCCGAGCCATTTGAGGAATCCGGCATCGAGGTGCTACCCACGATCCGTCGAGTGGTGCCCTTCCGCGATCTAGCAGCGTGGACCGAGTCGGCAAGCGCATTTGGCCAACCTGATAGTTTTGGGGAAGCGTTAGAAACTGAGGAGGAAGAATCATGAGCCGCGCCATCCGCCTGTCGAAAATCCATGCGTTGAATTGGTACGGTTACCGCGATTCGCTGCCAGTGAAGGGGAACTTGGTGCTGGCCGGAGTGACCGGCTCGGGCAAGTCGATCCTGATGGATTTGCTGATGCTGGTGCTCGTCGGCCCAGAGAAGGCGCACCACCATTTTAACCGCAGCGCGACTGGCTCCCGCAGCGACCGGACGATCAAGGGCTACTGCCTGCTAGACACCAAGCGCGAGGAAAACGGCCAGCCGCAGTATTTCCACGACAAGGGCGTGACCACCTACATCGCCGCAGAATTCACCTGGCCGGACGGCTCGCGAGTGGAGACGTGGGGGCTGCGATTTGAGTTCCGCAACACGGCGGAAAACGACGGTGTCACCACTCCATTTTACTGCCCGTGTGCTTTGGAGCGCGATGATTTCCTAGCGATTTCCCCGGAGGATGGCAAGCCGCGCACCCGCACGCTGCCGGACTTCAAGGCATTCATCGAGGCGCGTGGCGGTAGGACGTTTGCCTCGTCGCGCGAATACCTGCGGGACATGGCAAATGGCAGCCACCTGAACTTCAACAAGGACGTGTTAGAGCGACTGCTGCCGAGTGCGATGTCGTTCACGAACTTAAAAAGCTTCGACGACTTTTGCCGCCGCTTCGTCCTGCCGGGCGAGGCCGTGCCGGTGGAAGACGTGGTCGCCAGTTACCGCGATTTCGAGTCCTACGAGCGCGAGCTGCGCGAACTCCGCGCGCAACTCGACCGGCTCATCCGCATCCGCGAGCTCGCAAAAACCCAACAGACGGCTGGCCGCGACCGCGACGTGGCCAAATACCTCGCCGTGGAAATGGCGTGGCAACACGCGGCTGCAGACGTCGCCAGCATGGAAGGGCACCTTGCGAAACTGCGGGCTGCCTTCGCCGATGACGAGCACCGCCTGGCCGAGCTGGCCGAACTCACCACCGAGGCAGAGACCCGCCGCGAACAATTGTTAGCCCTGCTCAACGAGTCGTCCGATGGCCGTCTCTACAAGGAACTTGCGGAGCGAATTCGCGCCCTCGAAACTGAAATTGACCGACTCCGCGAGGTTTCCCGCAAGATCGACGGTGGCTTGCGCCTGCGCGTGAAGAACGCCCGTCGCTGGATGGCGGAGATCGAGAAAGCACCGGTCAGCCCGCCCGTCATCACCGGAAATCTCGACGACGCGATCCGCCTACTAAGCGAGTGCGAAGTCGGTGAAACGTCTAACGCTTTGTCCCACATCGCCTCCGTCGCCGATCATCTCTGCAAGCAATTGCGCGAGCGATTCGCCACTGATGCGACGGAACTGCGCCGCCTGCGCTCGGAGAAATCCGACTTGGAATCTCAGATCGATGCGCTGCGCAAAGGGCTACCTCCCCTGCCCCAGCCCCTGCTCCATGCGCTCCGCGAGGCGCTCGGACATTCCGCCGCCCAAGCGCTGCGCGAGCTATGCGAGGTGACGGATGAGAACTGGCGCATCGCCGTGGAAGTGGCTTTCACCGAGAAATTCGCGGTGGTGGTGGCCAAGGAAAACTACAGCGAGGCACTGGCGATTTTACACAGCCTGAATGCCGCAAAATCAGGGAACTTCGCGCAAGCGCTCATTCATCCCGAGCGCTCTAGCAGCGTGCGGAAAGCCATCAAAAATTCGCTGGCTTCGAAGATCCAAACGAGTCACCCAGTCGCCCGCGCGGTGATCGACGAGTGGTTCGGCGCTGTGATTTGCGTAGGCTCGTTAGAAGAAATCGCCCAGCATGATTCGGCGATCCTGGCAGACGGATTGATCCTCCGCGGCACGCTTGTCCAGCGGGCGCGGCACTACGATGGGCTGCCCTTCGTCGGCGAGGGCGGCTTGAAACGCCAGCTCGAGGCCAAGCTCGCGCGCTTCGCCGAGATCGAAGCTGCTATCCGCCGGCTAGAGCCGATTGAGCGCGAGATCGAGCGAATCATCGAGGCGCGGCGGAAAGAAATTGAGGACCACGTTTCCACCTCGCAGGAGCTTGTTAGGATCGAGGCCTTGCCACGACTCAACGACGAGCACGAGGCGCTGATGGAGAAAATCCAGGCGATTGATTCCGAGTCATTCGGTGCGTTGGAAGATGAAGCGCAGGCGAAGAAAGAGCAGCTCCAAGCGTTAAAAAGCGAGGAACTCACCATCGCTCGCAAGGGCGGCGGCAAGGAAATCGAACAGGCAGAGCGGCTTCTAGCAGCTCGCAAGGAAGAGGCATCGCGCCGCGAAGATGAGTTTTCCCGGACCAAGCTCGCCATCGACATCGTCGCCCATCTCCAGCGCTACCGGGCGTGGAAGGAGGAAATGGCCGGGCGCTATCCCGCCGCCGATGTCCAAGCACGCAAGTTCGCCGAGGCCGCCTCCGACGCGGATCGGTTGGTGTTAGAAACCACCGGCGAGTTGAAGCTCGCGATGTTTGAATTCAAAAAAACCTTCCACCCGAAGTTCGACGATCTGCCGGAAAATGGCCGCGACTCTGGCGCTTACGAGAAGTTGTTACTCAAGATCGAGGACGCAAACATCCCCGAATACGAGCGCAAGTCTGCCGCCGCGCGCAAGCATTGGGGGAACCTTTTCCGCACCCAAGTGCTCAGCCGGATGCAGCAGGCGCTCAAGAATGTGGAGAACGTCATTTCGCTGCTGAACCACCAACTCAAGCGGCCCATCGGCCACGATCGCTACAAGATCGTCGCCATTCGCAACCCGGATTTCCGGTTCTATCGGGAGCTGATCGACCTCAATGCGCTCCACCATGAGGACGAGCTTTTCTTCGCCAGCATCAGCGACGATCTGCGTCAAGCGCTCGATGCGTTTCTCCAGACGCTGGTGAAAAACGCCAACAGCCCGGAAGCTGCGAGGCTGCTAGATTATCGCCAGTATTTCGACTACGACCTCCTCGTCACCGACATCCGCGACCCGGATTCCAAGCCTGTTAGCGTGGACAAACAAAGCGGCAAGATGAGCGGCGGGGAAAACCAAAGCCCGTACTTCGTCGCCATTCTCGCCAGTTATTTGCACGCCTACAACCGCCACGAAACTCGTTGGAAAGAGCCGTCACTGGCGCTCGTACCCATCGACGAGGCGTTCTCGAAACTCTCCGGCGAGCGCATCCAGGACTGTCTCAAGGCGATGGCCGAGCTTGATCTGCAAGGAATGTTTTCCATGTCCAGCGGCAACATCCCGTATGCCTTCAGCTTGTGCGATGAGTTGATCGTCATCACCAAAAAAGAAGAACGCCGCGGCTCGCGAGTGGGCATCCGCAACGTACCCAGCATCCTCTTCCGCGACAGTCCGGAGGGCCGGGAGTTTATCGAAAAGAACGATTCATGAGTCCCGCCCTGCTCGCATTGGCCGCTCGCTATCGCAGCTCCAAGGCCGGGCGCGAGGGCGGCACGGCGGACTTTCTAGCGGATTTCCGCGAGCTGTTAAAATCTGCCGCCAGCCACGATGGCGACGCGCGAGTCCGCGCCGAAGAAGACCTGCGACGAGCCGTGCATGAGTCCGGCGGCTTGCTCGCGCTCGACGCCCATCCAAGAGACCCAAAAATCATCCACCGCGTGCGACTGCGGGCTGAGGGTGAAAGTTGGCTATTCCAACAGCTCGACCAGCGTCCGCCGTCCGCGATGAGAAGCGAGCTCAGCGCGCATTTCGCGAAAGAGGCTGAAGCTTCGATACCGCACCCCGGCTGGCGCGGCTGGCTGCTAGACCTCGCCGCCATGGCGCTCGCGGGAAAGAGCGTGCTGCCGTTCGAGCGCGACGACATGGCACTTAACGCGGAACTTCTCCGAGTGTGCGCAGCCGTTCTAACATGGCCGGAGGAATCGCTCATCCGCTACGCGAGCGCCGTCATCTGCCGGGATTCGAAACGGCTCGAAGTCCTACAGTCTCGCTTGCTCCAGGCACTCCGCGCCATCACCGGCGAGCCGGAAACAAGCTTCGAGACATTTCAAATCCTGCAAGTGCCGCGCGCGGTTTTGATCCACGGCCCGCTGCTGCTAGAACTCCCCGGCGGCACACTCAACCTCGGACTGTTAGCGGGACCGGTGGCCATTTCCGGCACCGACTTGGAGCTGGCGACGGAAATCCGCAGCAACGCCCGCGCCTGCCTCACTGTGGAAAACGAGGGCGTCTTCCGCGAACTTGCCAAGCGCAATCCCGGCGTTTTGTTAGTCCACACCAGCTTCCCCGGAGCCGCCACGCGTCGCCTGCTCGGTCGCCTGCCCGCGTCGATTTCCTACCATCACTTCGGCGACAGCGACCCAGCCGGATTCGAAATCTTGCGAGATTTGCGCGAGAAGACCGGGCGATTTTTCAAACCCATCGGCATGGAGTTCCGGCCAAGCGCCGCCGCACCTCCACTCACCGAGGCCGAGCACAAAACCTTGGAACGTCTCCTGACCACGTCAGTGTTAGAAGACATCCGCCCGGTACTGCAAGCGATGCTGGACCACTGCACAAAGGGCGATTTCGAACAGGAATCGCTCGGCCAAGCCGGGCTGCTCCGGGTGTTAGAAGCGCTCTAAAATGCACGGAGCCACGACACTCTGTCGTGGGTCAATGTGGGGAGAAAGGGAAATTAAAAAAAGCTCTTGCCGGTTTGAGTGCTATGGACTATCTAGCCGTCCCATGGCTAGCCAAAAGAAAGCAATCTATAAAGCGGGGCACGAACGATTTGGCCAATGGCTGCGAAGTATCCGCGAATCCAAGAAGCTTCCGCTCAGGGCGGTAGCTGCTGCTGCCGAGATGGACCAAGCACATTTAAGCAAAGCCGAATTAGGACAACGTTCACTTACGGCTGACCAAGCGTCAGCCATTGCTAAATTCTATGATATTGATCCAAACGATGTGGAGGCCAGGCGCATCGTAGAACGATTCCGCACTGAGCACGCTGAGAACCCAGCTGCTGCGCAGGCAATTATCATGCTCCACGAGGATCCGGTGATTTACGGTAGGAAGAATGAACAACAATTATGAGCAGAACACGACCGTCAACGATCAGCATCAATAGAGGAGACAAATCAATAGCCTCAACAAAAAAACCTTCAAATAAGATGACAGATAACCCCATCATCCAGCCGAAACGCAATTATGTTTCGCTTTTCTCAGGCGCTATGGGTCTCGACATCGGCATTGAGCGCGCAGGATTCCATTGTGTGGTGTGCAATGAAATTGATCCATTGGCGGTAGAAACGATAAAGCTAAATAGGCCCAAATTACCTGTAATCGCTGGCTCGGTTGAGGAGGTCACTCTAAGAACTCTAAGTGACCATGCGGGGTTCGATGTTACTGGCATCGACTTGCTCGTAGGAGGCCCACCTTGCCAGGCTTTTAGCGTGTTCGGCCAGCGCAAGGGATTAAATGATAGGCGCGGTCGGATGATTTTTGAGTTTCTTAGACTCATCGATGAAGTTAGACCCAAAGCATTCCTCATGGAGAACGTCAGGGGACTGCATTCCATGTCGATAATTCCAAAAGGAACGGAACCTCAGAGCGAAGATATATTGCCAGAGCAAACCGAACCCGGATCGCTACTGCGTGAACTTATCAGATCATTTGAAGAAATTGGTTATCGCATTGATTGCTATCTCGTAAACTCGGTCAATTACGGGGCTCCACAGATTAGAGAGCGGCTACTTTGCGTTGGATCCCGCTACGATATTGATCCCGAGTTTCCCAACCCGGAATTCAGCAACCGACCTATTGATAAACTTCCTCCATTCAAAACTCTTGGTGACGTCATTGGCAATGGATTTAAAGATCCGGATCCATCAATGATGGACTTCAGCCCTCGAAAACTTAAATATTTATCACTGGTTCCACCTGGAGGAAATTGGAGAAGTTTACCAGAAGAGATTCAGAAGGAATCAATGGGAAAGAGCTGGTATTTGAAGGGGGGAAGAAGTGCCTATTGGAGGAAACTTGCATTCGACTTCCCTTCCCCGACCGTTGTAACAATGCCAAATCATGCGGGCACTAGCATGTGTCATCCCACACAGCTACGAGCGTTGACTGTTGGTGAAATGGCAGCAGTTCAAGAATTTCCTCCAGATTGGACGTTTGTAGGATCGGCCACCCAAAAATGCAGGCAAATTGGAAACGCTGTTCCACCTCGTCTCGGCGAAGTGGCAGGAAGAGTACTCCATCGACTGCTAAGCACCGCCGAACATGCTCCGACGATGCTTTCCAAGCCCCACAACTCGGGCGGCATTATACACATCAGACCCCATGTGAGAACCCGCAGCTATCATAAGGACGGGGAGACGATTGGAAGTCACACCGGTTACTACGACCGCCCTAAAAAAACTGATAATCAAATGAGCCTGAAATTTGAAACGTTGTAGGATTTAACCGTTAATATTTCGAATAATGGAGTGCCAATCTATCGAATGATCCGGTCGAATACAGGATCTGAATTGCCCGCCAAACTCTTTTCTAAATCCCGCAAGAAGCTCGCTAAATATTCCCATCGATTTTTGTGCGGCTTCGAAGCCTTGTATCATCCCGTCAAGAACCCAATGCTGGGTTTCCTCTTGCCCTTGGTTTAGCCAGCTCCAGAATTCTCGTCCGGCATAAGCATTAACTGTCTTGGTTACGTCGTGAACATTGTGCTGTGCCCCTCGATTGATCCCACGAAGGATATCATACTTGTCGGTCAAGCCTTCCTTGGTTCCATAGAAAACGCCCACAACAATTTCGTCAAACACAAGGTCACCCAATTTATCTGAATCTCGTAATTCAATTAACTCCTTGAATGCCGTATTTAAGTGCATCGCCATTGTCAATTGGATCGTCCATTTTCCAGCTTTGAGCGAGAGCAACTTGGCTGACAGCCCATTCGCGGCAGGGATTATATGATCGATTTCATTGAACGCTGACATTGTCAGAGGTTGGACCTTGCGAGCATTTTTATCGAGTTTGATCGTGCCAAACACTCGCGGCAGAATCTTTTCGTCGATCAGTTTTCCGAATCCCGTTGCATACCCGGTTGACAGATGTGCCGCTACTAGAAATTCGGAGAGATCCTCAAATGTAGTAAATTCGTGAATTCCGAATATCAGTGGTAGTAGAAACGGATTTACCGACATCGTTTCGTGCTTTAACTGCACGAGTTTTTTGTGGCGCTCCCCCATCCACCAAACAATTTCTTTTGATACGCCGGCTATAACTTCAGCTTTGTCCATTTGATATTATAATTGGTACTCTTACTAACCTAGAAAGCCCGTTAGTGGGCTGGTGGCGTGGGCGTGGTCGCTCATTTCGGGGAGGCCGAGTTCGTAGGCTTCGCGGCCGGCTTGGACGGCGAGCTTGAAGGCGACGGCCATTCTAACTGGGTCAGAGGCGATGGCGATGGCGGTGTTGATGAGCACGGCGTCGGCTCCGAGTTCCATGGCTTCGGCGGCGTGACTGGGGACGCCGAGTCCGGCATCGACGATGACGGGGACGATGGCTTGCTCGATGATGATGCGGATCTGGTCGCGGGTGACGACGCCACGGTTAGAGCCGATGGGCGCACCTAACGGCATGACGGTTGCGGTGCCAACTTCTTGCAAACGCTTGGCGAGGACGGGATCGGCATTGATGTAGGGAAGGACGGTGAAGCCTTCCTTGACGAGGATTTCTGCGGCCTTGAGCGTTTCGATGGGATCGGGAAGGAGGTAGGTGGGATCCGGGTGAATTTCGAGTTTCACCCACTTGGGAAGGCCGGCGGCGGCGGCGAGGCGGGCGAGTCTAACGGCCTCCTCGGCATTCATGGCGCCGCTGGTGTTAGGGAGTAGCAGGTATTTCTCGGAGTCGATGAATTCGAGGATATTGGCGTAGGGATCGCGCTTGCCGGTGAGATCGGCGCGGCGGAGAGCCACGGTGACGATCTGCGTGCCACTGGCGGCGAGGGCATCCCGCATGGATTCATTCGAGGGAAATTTCCCGGTGCCGAGAAAGAGGCGGGAGCTGAATGTGCGCCCGGCGATGGTGAGGGACATGGGAAGAAGTTAGGAGTTAGAAGTGATGAGTTAAACGGAAGATGGGATGAGTTCGCTGGCGAGCCAAGACTCGAAGGCGGCGTGGTCGTTGAGGTCGTATTGCCAACAACGGAAGCCGAGTGCGCGGCCGGTGGCGATGTTAGGCGCGAGGTCGTCGATGTAGAGAGTCTCCGCTGGGATCAAGCTGTGGCTGCCGATGGCGTGATGATAAATTTCCGGCTGGGGCTTGATGAAGCCGGTGTCGTAGGAGAGCACGGCTCCGTGGAAGAGGGAAAACTCGGGGTATTCGTCGAACACCCATGGGCAGTGGATGGCGTTGGTGTTAGAGAAAAGAATTAGGCGGTGACCATCGGCGGCGAGCTTGCGGACGCATTGCCACATCGGTTCGTTGGGCGTAAAAATTTGCTGCCAGGCTGCGGTGAAGTCGTGAGTGGTGGCGGTGCTGCCGAGGACTTCAAGCGCCCAGGCAATGTAGGCGTCCACCTCGATCTTGCCGGTTTCAAACTCGTCCTTGCGCTCTATCAGCAGATTCATCCGCTCCTCAGAGCCGCTGATCCCGGCGGGAAAAAGCCGTGAGATGGAAGACTCGAAGTCGAAGTCGAGAAGGACGCGGCCGATGTCGAAGAGGAAGGTCATGGGAGAGGTTGATGGAGGAGAGTGGAGGGTTGGCGGCGCTCGCCATGGCACATTGTTAGCCGAAAAGGCAGTTGAAATTTTGCGGGTTGATGGTAGCAAGTGTCCTGCCGACACGTCCTGTCGTGGGATTCACCTCCCGACGTGTAAGAGATCCGCTGGCCAGCGATGGCCTCCGCAAATTTCGCAGGACGTGTTGGCCTTTGATTTTTCACGGGCGATACATGGAGACGAGGTTGAGAGTTTTTTGACCGGTCCGCGCCTCTTCGATGATCCAGAGATCCCGGCCATTTCTGATGGTGGTTTTAAGGCGCCAGTCGTTCTTGCGCATTTCCCATGCGTGAGTGTTAGGAAGGCGGTGCAGAGCGGGCAGCATTCGGATGTCTTCCTCGGTCATGGGGAGTGGATCGCTGACGTGCTTTGAGAGAACTCTATTGATCGAGTCCGCCTCCACCCGACGCTTCCAGCCGCTCACTTCGAACGGCGCGTCGGCTTGCAGGGCGGCGGCTTGCTGAGGAGAAATGACCTGATAATCCACGAAGTCCCGGCTGGCGGTGTCTTGGAAAGCGGCATCGATCACCTCTTCGATGGTAGCGCGCTCCTTGCGCGTGTTAGGATGATCCTCGCCCTTCGGTCGGTTTGCGGGGAGCCAGCCATTTGCACGGGCAGCCTCCAATTCCTTGCGCCCATCATCCCCAATCTCTTCCAAAATATATCTAGCAGCGGCGAGTGCTCCGGCGTTGCGACCGTGGTGAGCGAGGGCGTTCTTCATGGTGTGCCAGCCAGCGGCGTGGTCGGCGAGGAGGGCGGTCACGCTGCGGGTGAGGGCTTCGGGAGTGGCGGCGAGGTAGCCGCCGCCGATAATTTCGAGGAGCCGCAGATTGCCTTCTTCTTGGCCGGGGACGAGGTGATGGATGAGCATCGGGCAGCGGGCGGCGATGGCCTCGTGGACGGTGGCACCCCCGGCCTTGCCGACGACGAGATGGTGGTTGTTTAAAAACTGCGGGACGCGGCGCGTCCAGCCGACGAGCCTGACGCGGCCGGGATAGGCCAGCTGGATTTCACGGGCGCGGGAGTAAAGTGCGCGCACATTTCGCCCGAGAATGATGGTGAGCCGGACAGCCGGCGACGCATCTAACAACGCCCGAGCGTGACGGCGGACGAAGGGCAACTTCGCCGTGGGGAAATAAAGAATGCGGAAGGGATCGCAGCCGTCCGTGGTGGGCAAGGGGGCGAGTTTGGAGAAGTCTGGATGCACGGGGAAGCCGGTATCGACGATTTTTTCACCGTCCAGTCCGGCCCGGATCATGGCCTCACGCGTCGCTGGATCGGTGACGAGCCAGCGGTCGCACTTGGCCCGCAGCCAGGCCGCGTTGATCTCGATGGAATCGGTGACGACGACGAACACCGGCGTTTTTTCCCCAGAAGCCGCCAAGATCCGGGTCATGAAATAGGGATACAGCGGGTAGGTGCTCACCACCGCGTCTGGCTTGAAATCGCGGATCAGATCCTCCAGTGCGGACTCGATCCGGCGCATCACGGGTGAGCGCTGGCGGTTGAAATCGCAGTTGTCGGTGGAACGATAGATTTTCGCCCAGAGGTTCGGGAAATGGGTCGTCACGTAGCGGTAGCCGTGGTTCACGACGGCGGTGAGGCGCGGAATCCCCAGCACACAAGGATCGCTCACTTGGGTGAGCGCACCGGCGGCATCGAGCGCGAGCGAGAGATTGCGGGCGGCGCTGTTATGCCCTTCACCAAAAGCGGCGGTGACGATGAGAATGCGCTGGGGTGCGGCCATGGTGGTTTGCGCCGCAGATTTAGAGTGAGAGTTGCGTTGCGTCGATGGACTTTTGCAGCTTTTCTCCGTCTGGAAATGGCGCGTGAGGAAAAACGATTCGAACTGAGGCCGGTGGACGACGCGGCGGATCTGAAAGTGCCCATCGTCCGTCTTGGGAGCGCGGAAACCTCGCTGCGGGAACCGCTGGTACGCCTCGGCATACCCACCGAGGTCAAAGTCAGCCAACGCCTCGAAGTGCCGGGTCGCGAGGATTACGAATCCCGAACCCACCAACCGGGGATCGAGGCTCTGATGGACACGGAAGCGGGCAATCCCGATTTCATGGAGCGCGAGTGGGGCAAGAATTCCACCTACCGGAAAGCCATTCCGTGGGGCTGGTTTGTGCTCATCGGGCTGATCCTCGGCGGCGGAATCATCTGGTCGCTGAGTGGGGTCAAGGAGGCGGACATCCAGGCGAACAAGATCCGAGTGGAGACCTTGTCGATGGTGGGAAATGACGCGAAGGAGGAACTGGAAGCCGCGCAATTGATCGACCGGATCGACGCGACCACCCGCAAGTTTTTCGAGACCACCCGCATCGAGGATCTCGCGCCGCTGGTCCGCCATTCCCAGCGGGTCCGCCCGCTGATGGACCACTTTTACGGCGGCAAACCGCTCCCCCTCAACCGCGTGGTCCGCTCGAATTTATTCCAGCCAATCACGCTCGATCATCGGTCGAATTTCTGGATGGCCACGGTGGAACTGGCCGACCGCAGCAGTCGCAATCTGGTTCTTGAAATCCTCGATTCCGGCGAACCCCGCATCGACTGGGAAACGCTAGTCTGCTATCAGCCGATGAAGTGGGACGACTTCGCCACCGCGCGCCCCGCCGGGGTCTCGATGGACTTCCGCGTTTACTTGGAGCCGGACAATTTTTTCAGCCACGAGTTTGCGGACTCAAGCCGCTGGAATTCCTTTCGCCTCACCGCGCTGGAGGGTGAGGAAACTCTCTTCGGTTATGCCAAGGTGGACGAAGAGGTCGCGAAATCTCTCGCCACGCTCGCGAGTCAAAATAGTGGCAGCAAGACCTCTGTGATCCTCCGACTGAGCATCCCCCAAGGCCTCCAATCCCGGCGCGGCGTGGTGATCGAAAAACTACTGTGCCCGCGCTGGATTTACCTCGATCCACCCGAGGCCTGAGACTGAGAATTCCCCGCCATTTCTAGCAAGCGCATCAGTTATTTTGAATTCTCGCCCTCACCACTCGCGCCCGGCTCCTCACGCGAAATTCCTTCCCGTTCTAACCGGCGCCTCGCTGTTCCTCGCCTTCCAATATGGCATCGCCTTGTGGCGGCTAACAAGCTCGTCTGGGGAAATGGCCAACAAGTTCAGTGCCCTCGCCCGCGACGAGTATCTCGGATTTCTCGTTCTGCAAAACCTCCAAATGCTCGTCGCCTATGGGCTGCTAGCCATCGCTGCATCCATCGTCATCCAGCCAATCGTCGCCCTCTGGACTGCGCGTTCGAGGTACCGCTCACGCCGCGCGGTCATCCTCCGCGGCCTCGGCTTGACCGCGCTGGTGCATGGCTATTTCACGCTCCGGTTAGTCGAGACCCGACCGTATTTCCTCGATGAAGCCCAGTTCGGGCAATGGTATTACAAAGCACTGGATCTCATCCCGGATGCGGCGAAACCTGCCAGCCTGTTAGTGCTATTCAGCGTGCTGCCCGTCGCCGTCATCGCCTACGCTCTATTTTGGCAAATCCGCCGCCGCGGCCGACTCGGCTGGACGCTGGCGACCGTCGCTGCCGCCATCATCATTTTCACGCTCACCTTCAATCGCGATCAGAAACGCCCGCCCCCCAAAGCCGCCACGACTGCCGCCAAGCCGATGAACGTCATCATCATCGGCTCCGACTCCCTGCGCGGGGATCTGCTAGGTTGTGCAGGCTACAAGCCGCAGCGCTCGGACGGCCTCGCCAGTGGCGGCGTCTCGCCCGTGATCGATGCGCTCGCCAGCCGCTCCACCCGCTTCGAAAGCTGCTACACGTCCATCGCCTCGACCATGGAGTCCGGCGTGCAACTGATGTCCTCGCAGTATCCGCAGAGCCACGGCATCCGCCAAATGTATCCAGACCGCGCCACCGTCGAGGCGACTAACAAGCGCATCGAGACCCTGCCCCTGCTGCTCCGGAAACGCGGCTATGACACCGCCGCCATCGGCGATTGGTGCGCTGGCTACTACGAGGTGGTGCCGCTCGGAATGGAGCATCTATCTGTTTCGAGTTTTGATAATTTCAAAATCTACATGAGCCAAGCGGTGGTCATGGCGCACTTCGTCGTGCCGCTCTATTTCGACAATGCGTTAGGCTACCGGCTGTTTCCCCACCTCCAGTCCTTCGCCCAGTTCGTCACCCCTGGAGTGGTCACCAAGCGCGTCGAGGACCGGCTCGCCAAGGTCGCTGCAGAGCAAAAACCGTTCTTCTGGCACGTCTTCTATTCCTGCAACCACCTCCCCTACGGCAGCGCGGAACCCTACCGAAGCATGTTCGCCGATCCCACCTATCAGGGGCCTAACCGCAACAAAGTGGACTTCGACATCGACTCCTTCATCGGCGGCACCGACCTCGAGTCGAAGTGGCAGGCCTTGCCACCCACCGAGGTGAAACAGATCCGCGCCCTTTACGACGGCTGCACCCGCCAGTTCGACGACTGCGTGGAAAAAATCCTCGCCTCGCTCAAGACGAATGGCCTCGCCGAAAGCACCATCGTCATCATCACTTCCGACCATGGCGATGACCACTACGAGCCGGGCGTCACCCTCGGCCACGGTCTAACATTCAATGGCGGACTCCAATCGAACCACGTCCCGATGATCGTCCACGTCCCCGGAGCCGCGCCGCAAGTCATCCCGGAAACCGTGCGGCTCATCGACGTGGTGCCGTCGCTCGCCGATCTGCTAGGTCAGGAAAAATCTCCCACCTGGCAGGGCCAAAGCTTCGCCGGCTGGATCCGCCAATCCGAGCCGCCCGTCTTCCGCCCGTTCTTCGGCGAAACCGGATTTCCCTTCATCCAGTTCAAAGTCAAAGGCGTCGAGCGACCCAAACTCCCAGCGATGGACGAGCTCACCGGCATCGACCCTAACTACAACTATCAGTTCGTCCTCAAACCCGAATACCTCGACCGCCTCATCCAAGCCAAGCAACGCTGCTTGAAAACCCGTTATTGGAAACTCGTCTGCACCCCCACCGCGCAGGGAAGTCGCCACTTCGCGCTCTTTCAAACCGCCACCGACCCCCACGGCGAGACCGACATCGCCAGCAGCCGCCCAGAAATCCTCGCCCCCCTACAAGCCGCGCTCGAGCGCTGGATGGACCAGCAAATCGAGTCGTCCATCGCCGAGATTTTTCCTAACGACGAGCCACAGTGAAAAAAGTGTTCCGACTGTCCCAGTCGGAAGCCCCCCCCCGGATATGTGTGTGATTGCAATTCAAGCGGCCCGGACGGTGGACCCGCTCACAGCTTTTTCGGAAAGTCCCTCACTCCATCGCGGGCCGCGACGGTAGGCAGCGCTGCTTTTCGGGTGCCATTGAAAGTGGCCGCCAAAATAGGGGGAGTGGACATTCCTTGCTTCTTGGAACTGATGTAGGCTTTCCCTGCTTCCGAAGAGGGCGTTAAGTCTTCTTCGTTAGGACCGCAAGGGCTCCCCCTTTCTACGGCAGTGGG
>JAYTLO010000353.1:0-4679 GCA_043729385.1 Akkermansiaceae bacterium | reverse complement strand
TGGTCGATGTTGACGAAGCGGGCGGACATTTCCTCCATACGTGGCCCGAGGCGGATTTATTCAGGGGGGCTGGTTTCTAAGTCCGACAGGCTGCTAGCTGTCACTTCCCCTAACGAAGGATTTTAAGGGCACCGCGAATCTGGCGAATCTTGAAGTGGTAAGAAGTAAGAGCCATCGCCTGAATCTCTTCCTCCAAATCATTCGCTAGATTCGCCAGATTCGCGGTGCCTTCCTTCTTTTCTTCAATCCAGCGAATCACGAAATTCCTTTTCAATTCACTTCCCCCAAATGGTCGCCCATTTTCACCAAAGGAGCGTGGACACTCCTGTCCGCGATGCCAATGAGCGGCGAAATTATAGCGCCGTCCGGCTCATCCCTTTCTCCTCCCATTGGCCTACGACAGGAGTGTCGTAGCTCCGATTTCCAAGATTGCCGCTCACCTCCACCACGAGATCTCGCGCTGCCACAACGGGTGGATTCAACGAACAGATGCGGATCAGGTCATTCTCCCCGGTTAATCCGCACCAACTCGCCTCGGAGCGAATCCATGGCATGGAGCTGCGCGTGAATCCTGGCAGCGAGTGCCGTAAAATCGGGATTTCCGGTGCAAACGATAACGCCATCATGGGCCGGATTCAGCCGATGGAGGCGGATGAAATCCTGGCGATTGTGGGTGATGACGGCGCGTTCGTTCTCGGTTGCGAACCGGAGAACCTCCTCATCTGGGATGGCTTGATTGGCCTTCCCCGCGCCGAGAGAAGTCAGAACATCGTGCCCCAGCTCACGCAATGCAATGACCGCTGGGAGCGGGAAATTCTCGTTGGAGTAGAGCCGGGCTATCATGAGTCGTCACCGTTGGCGGCGATTTCCCGGTCCATTTCCTCCCGATGACTCCGGGCGTAGTTCCAAGCGTTGGCGAGGTCTTCAGCGATCAACGATGGGTAATCGGCCAGCAATTCTGCGTCCTTGCGGCCACCGCGACGCATCGCTTCTAGCAGCCAAATGGGAATGCGCGTGCGGATGATGCGGGCGGAGCCTCCGCAGATGTTGTGCTGGAAATCGACGCCGGGATACGCATCCGCCACCTCCAGTGCCACCAGCGATAGGAGCCGGATCTGGTCACCCTTGGGGAGATGCAGCACCGCTTCGCGGATGTCATCGAAGGTCGTCATCATGCAGGGAGAGTATCACAGGTGAAAATCAGGTCACCCCATTTTATAAACTCACGGCTGTCGGTCGTTAGAAAACTGGTAAGCCGGATGCGGGACAGCGGGGTGAGTTTCAGCGCTTCCTGTTCGAGGGTGGTGGCGTCTATAGAGTGAGGCTCTAACATCTGACAAGACATGGGTCCTTGTTGCAGGTCCGGCAGATTCCCGCTTGAGTCCGCGCATGTTGCGCCGTCTGGCTGTCCCGCTTATCCTTGTCGCCGCGATTTTGTTCGCGTCGTTCGGCCTGACGCGGCTGCGTTTCGACACCGACATCCTCTCGATGCTGCCCGCCGAGCTGCCGGAGGTAAAAGGGCTGAAGGCGTTTCACGAGGCGTTTTCTCGCAATGACGAATTGATCCTCGTCATCCAGGGCAGCGAGCAGGACGCGGGCACTCTATCAGGTGCGGCGGAGTCGTTAGGGAAACAACTCGAAGCTGCAGGGCTAGTGAAGCACCCACGCTGGAAGCCGCGCTGGAACGAGGAGCCGCAGGGCTTCGCCGAGCTGCTTGCTTACCTGTGGCTCAATGGCGACCCGGCCATCACCCAGGCCCAAGCTAACAGACTCGCGCCGGCGAACTCGGCGGCGACGGTGAAGGACTCGCTCGCCAAGGTCGCCACCTCGATGGAAGGCCTGGACATGGTGATGCTTGCTCACGATCCGTTCGGTTTCCTCAATCACCCGGCGGTGACGACGTTGATGAATTCCTCGGGCCAGAGCGGCGAGGCGTTCGAAAGCGAGGACGGCCGCACGCATCTGTTATTCGTGGACTCCCCTGCCCCGATCCAAGGCTACCGCGAGGCGGATGTGTGGTTGAAAAAGCTCCGCGCCTCGGTGGCCGTGTGGCAGAAAGGCGATGGTGCCGGATTGCAAGTCCGCCTCACCGGCGAGCCTGCATTTTCCTCCGAAATCGGCGTGGCGATGGAGAACGATTTGAGCGGCTCCATCAGCATCACCCTCGGGCTGATCGGGATTTTATTCTGGTGGATGCAGCGGCGCTTCAGTCTGCTACTGGGGCTAACAGGCATCTTGATTCTCGTGTTCGCGGTGGCGTTAGGGATCGCCGGCTGGCTCTACGGCGAACTCAGTATCATGGCGCTCAGCTCGATTGAAATCCTCATCGGCCTGGCGGTGGACTATGGGTTGGTGATCTGCCAAGAAGCCAAAGTGGCGGGCCACGACCGCAAGAAGTTGCTGGCCTCGTGCGGCAAGCCGGTGCTGTTCGGCGCTCTAACGACGACCGTGGTTTTCCTTGCCCTCAACCTCGGCGGCCTGCCGGGGATGGCGCAGTTAGGCAGCATCGTCGCCATTGGTTTGAGCGCGGCTGCCGTGCTGATGTTAGTGGTTTATCTACCGTTCGTGGCGAAGTTTGGTGTGGATCGGCAACCCGCGCGAGGGTCTGGGAAAATCCTCCCGCGCGGCAAACTGTCGTGGGCGATCACGGGCTTTCTGTCGCTGGGAGCCGTCGTCATCTTGCTCGTTCACGGGCTGCCGGGAGCTGAGTTCAGTTCATCCATCATGCGCCCGCGGGACAGCGAGGCGATGGAAACTTTTGAGCATGTGCAACAGGCATTTCCCGCCCACGGTGGCAAATCGCTCGGCCTTGTCGTCCAGGCGAAGAGCGACGCTGAGATGCACCAGCGGCTGACCGAAGCCCGTCAACGGATCGATGCCGCGCGGGCCTCAGGCTCTATCCATCAAGCAACATTGCCCGATGGCTGGTGGCCAGATGTCGCGCGACAAACCACCAACCGCCCGGCACTCGCCGCTCTAGCAGCAGACCGCGCACGCTTGCTCCGCGAGGCCGATGCCGCAGGCTTCGCCGAGGAAGGATTGGCGCTCGGCCGCGGCGTGTTAGAGGAGATTGAGCGCCAGACGGCCAGTCCCAGCTTGGCCTATCCGCAATCCGCCGCAGTACTCGAAGTCATGCGGCTCTTCTTATCCCGCAAGCCGGGTGGCGGCGGCTATGTGTTAGGCTCCGTGGAACCCGCCGCAGGGGTGGATCCGGCGGGGGCCGACTATGAAAAATTCCGCGCCATGACCGGCGGCGGGATTTGGCTGAGCGGCTGGGATCTCTTCAAACCGGCCATCGCCAAGCTCGTTCGCGAGGACATGACGCGGATGTTAGTGCCGATGTTTATCCTGCTCGTCGGCATGATGATCGCCATCTTCCGCCGGGTGTCCGATGTCGCGCTGGCTTTGTTTGCGATGGTCGTCAGCACCTTGCTGCTGCTCGCGATCATGAGTCTAACCGGACTGAAATGGAACTTCGTCAATCTAATGGCCACGCCGCTGCTGCTGGGCACCGGCATCGACTATGCCATCCACGTCACCCTCAGCCTGCGGCGGACGGGTGGCGATTTCAAAGAACTCTGGCAAGGCACCGGCAAGGCGCTGTTATTCTGCGGCGCGTCGAACGTCATCGGCTTTGGCTCATTGGTGTTTTCCTCCAGCGACGCGCTCGTGAGCCTCGGCACCGTCGCGGTAATCGGCATCCTGCTGAGCATGGGAATCTCTATCTTTCTGTTACCGGGCTGGAAGCATCGATAAGGAGCCACGACACTTCTGTCGTAGAGCCAATGAAAAAACAGAAAGCCTTCAAGGTCTGGCTTCTTGCAGCGGTTTTCTGGGTTTTCAAATTCCCCTTGCCAGACCGCTTGAAATTCTCACAACCTCCGCAGTCATTCGTAATGACATCCATGCAGATTTCTTAAATCACACACAACTGCTTTTGCGACCAACAAAAGCTACTGGGCCACCTACAAAACCGCGAATTTTAAATGGCCCCCGAAAGAGACAGAGCTGTCGCGCCGAATCGGCGCGGCTTGGCGCGTCTTTTTCGGAGGCGCTTCGCGGTGCCTGTAGGTGGGGCGCGATCAAGTCGCGCTCTTTGTTATCCAGTGGTGAATATTGAATCGTAGAGCGTTACCAACCACTCTATGAAACAACTCGCCCCACTCCTCCTGACGTTAACTTTCCCGGCGCTTATTCACGCCGAAGATCCCGCGCCACCTGCCGAGGTGGTCACCTACATCCCGACTGCGCTTGTAGCCCCGATCTTCACTCCGCCGCCTCCGGTCGTCCCTAAAGTCCCACTCACCGATGCCGAGGCCACCATCGTCCTTGGCGATGATGACGGGCTAACCACCACCCTCCAGCGTGGCCAAGCTTCCATGGCGCCCGATCTCCCCGCGCCGGAACCCGTTTCCGAATCTCCCTCACCTCCGTTAGAGCGTCCTATCTCACAGATTGTTAGTATCAATATGGGCGGCACGATTTATGACCACCGCGTCAGTGTGGTTCATTGGCAACATCCTGTCTCACGCGCACCCTACCAAGCCGTCCTTGGTTTCGACATCGGCCTCCTCACTCCCATCGGCGAATTCATCCGCGAGGGCGTCACCCATCACAGCCACCTTTTATTCTCTAACCACGACACGCGTGGGCCACTTGCCCGGCGCGCTATCGCCCGC
>JAYTLO010000352.1:0-1524 GCA_043729385.1 Akkermansiaceae bacterium | reverse complement strand
CCGGCTATTTCGGTGTGGGTGAGCAGGAACGCGCAATGTTCGACATACGAGTCGAGATCGAGGCCTTCCGGCGCGACACAGTTCATGTAGGCCGCTAGTTGAGGATTTTTTTTCATATGGTTTCGTGTTTGAGTTGGATGCCCCGCTCCCTTGGCGGCCGGGTGTTTCAGAAGTCAAAAAGCTCGCCCAGAAAGCCTTTCTTCTTCTTTCGCCGGGGATCGTAGCTGCCGTCGGAACTCCGGTGGAGGTAGTCGTCGTCATCATCATCGTCCCGGCGGCGGTAATCACGCTGCGGAGTCGGGATGGGCGGCGGCGCTCCGGATAAGGGAATGGGAGCGGCGGCTGGGGGTGGTGCCATGGCGAGGCCAGCGCGTTCGATGATTTTATCCAGCTCGCCGCGGTCGAGCCAGATCCCGCGGCATTGCGGACAGAAGTCTATTTCGACACCCTGACGGTCGGTCATTGAAAGGGCGACATTGCATTTTGGGCAGTTCATGATAATGGTGGTTTGGGTTTATGAAGGTGGTGGATCAGGTGCCAGCGGGAGGTTTCTCCGGCGCGGGTTGGAGCGGCGCATCCGCCATGGGTTTGGGTTTGAGCAGCGAACAAACCACACTGGCAGTCAGGATGGCGACGATGACGCCGAGGGATAGCAGGGTATCGATCTTCCAGGGGGTGTGGACGAGCAGCATCTTCACCCCGACAAATGTCAGGATTACCCCGAGGCCGAGCTTCAGGTAGTGGAACTTATCCATCACCCCGGCGAGGGCGAAATACAGCGAGCGCAGGCCGAGGATGGCAAACACGTTGGACGTATAGACGATGAAGGGATCGGTGGTCACCGCGAAGATCGCAGGAATACTGTCCACCGCGAAGATCAGATCGGAAATCTCCACCAGGATGAGCACCACAAAGAGCGGCGTGGCCATCAGGACGCCATTCTCCCTGACAAAGAACCGGTCTCCCCGGTAGTCGGGCGTCACCGGCATCAGCTTCTTGAACAAGCGGACCACGGGATTCCTTTCGGGATGGATTTCCTCCTCCTTTTTAAAGATCATCTTCAGTCCCGTGAGAATGAGGAAGCCGCCGAAAACGTAGATAATCCATGCGAATTTCGTGATCAGCGCCGCCCCCAGCACGATCATCCCGGCCCGCATCACCAGAGCCCCCAGCACGCCCCAGAACAGCACCTTATGCTGATAAACCGGGGGCACCGCAAAGTAGCTGAAAAGCAGGGCGAAGACGAAGACGTTGTCCACACTGAGTGATTTCTCGATCACATAACCCGTGAAGAATTCGAGGCCCTTCTGCGGTCCGAAATGACTCCAGATCCAGAGGTTGAAGAGCAGCGCCAGACTAACCCAAACCACCGTCCAGGCCATGGATTCCTTGAAAGTGACGACGTGGCATTTTTTGTGAAACACGCCAAGGTCGAGCGCCAGCATCGCCAGCACGAAGACATTGAATCCTATCCAGAGCCAGATTTGATCAATCATCAATTTTTAGTTTATTTTTGGTGGGTTG
>JAYTLO010000351.1:0-3072 GCA_043729385.1 Akkermansiaceae bacterium | reverse complement strand
CGTGCTGGAACGGGATGGTGGCGATGAGGTCGATGAGCCCCGCGAGGTTCGCCGGATCGATCTGGAGCTGGGTGTAGTTCTTGTTGAGGACGTTCTTGATTTTGATTCGCGCCTCCGCGCGACCCCCGCGGGCTCCCCTAGCGGGAAGTCTATGTCGCTCTGCTCCATTCACGTTCTCCTTCTCCACCGCCTCCAGCGCGTGGTCGATGAGCTTGCCGGTGGAGGTGATTTTATAAGAGCGGGTTGAAAACCCGCGCTCCCGGAGAATCTCCTTCCCGGCCGGGAGCTTGGCGGAGACCTGCAAGGTCTTCCACCGCGCCAGCGCCGTCACCCAGAAGACGTTTTTCTCGATGTAGTAGTCGCGCTCCTCCAGTTCCCGGTGGATCGCTCTATCATCAGCGGCGGGCTTGCCGTAGCCGTCCGGGTCCACCAAAAAGTTGTTTTCCGGGTCCTTCAGCATCGCCTCGATTTGCCTACCGGCCAATCCAGTCTGGCTTGCGCTTCCAGAAGGTGGGACGCCCACCACGATTTCCGCCTGCCGCTGGGCGAATGAGTCCGAGACGTATTTGATTCGCGCCCCCGCGCGGACCCTACGGGCTCTCCTATCGGGGACTCTGACTCGTTCCTCTCGGCTGAGGAAGATCAGGCCGAGAACGGCGTGCTTGTAAACGGCGGCGTCGAGATTGGAGCGGAGCTTGTCGGCGGAGGTCCTGAGCTTCTCGTCGAGCTCGCGGAGGAAGGTCTGGGAGGAGGGGTGAGGCATCAGGGAGCGAATGTGCAGCGTGGGCAGTGATCAGTTTCGAATGGGCTGAGATCGAGATGAGCAATTCGCGACTTACCTCCAACGAAGAATGCCAGCTGGTGCGATCAATAGCGGAGGTTTGCAAAGGATTCTGACTGCGCAGGCTAACAAGCGAGGGACGGACGGAAAGGAGAAACGTGGGAAAATGCAATTGGCGATGCCGGGGTCCGGGCGGAAGGGCGCGCGCTACCGGACTCCCCGCGGTGAGAGAACTGGTTTTCAAACAGGACAGCAAGATTGCTGGCGGAGGCGCCGCCTTGTTCAGCCACAGGACGCAAATCACCATCGGGCAGCGCGGCGACCCGCACCTTGGCGGCCAAGGAATAAGTAGACGGCCGATCGGTAGATTTCGATAAGAGCCGCGCCTCGTTGAGAAGTGGCGCGCGGTGAAGTCTCTCGTCAGAGCTTGCGAGTTACAAAAGGCAGGATTCATCATGGGGGTCGTCCTCAGTGCCAGGATTTCGTTGGCGGGCTGAATCGGGACAGGCACGGTTTCCGGGTGTTCCCTGCCCCGCTTGCGTTACCAACCGGGCCAAATTGGAAGGGTTGATTGTTGTCTTTTTAAAGGTTCGCTTAGAAACTCCTTGAATTTTGATATTGCTCAAGTCTTAATCAATGTATCAGCCGGAGATGGCTGTGGACCTACCCATTGTGGAGGACAATCCTGTGGGCTCTTTGCTCACTGCCATAGCTGATTAAGGACAGCACCCTGGCCGGTTTTTTTATAACCGAATTCACAGTGGATGGGACAGGTCAGCATGAAATGCTCACCAAAAGCGCACGTGCTGTTCACACGCAAAAGGTAGTCCACATGAAAACAAATATCAAAAAACGGCTTAATGCCTTCCCTGCCGGGAAACGCAGCGCTCAGGCGCCTCAGTTTCGTAAACCCCTCGTCTGCATCAGCCTTTACCGGCCTACACCGACGACAACCCTAACCCTCGCCGAATTGTGAAAAAACGCAAAACCCTTGAGGAGCAACTCGCCCGCCATCTAGCGGCAATTGCTAAGTCGCAAGAATCCGCCGCTTTGGTGGAGGAAGCACAGGAGGTGCTGGACCGCAAGCACACAAACCGTCGGACATTCGCCATCGGCGGCGCGGTCCTAGCCCACCTGACAGACTTGGATTCCGTGAAACGCGCCGAAATCGTCTCGGATCTGCTGACTCACATGAAAAAGGCCGATCGGATTTGGTGGATCGCTCACCCATACAGAAAATTCAAGACGTCCGAAGGTACTGAGGCAGCTCCACCAACCGGGAACTCAAATCCTGAAACGGATTCCGAAGCGAAACCCATTGGGGTGCCTGCTGGTAATCCGGTCGGCACCGCCGCGTCAGCATCAGTTGACCCTGACGACTCCCACGACAGCGATCACGATGATGAAGAGGATGTTGCTTTGACTGAAGACCCTTGGAACGCGTTCGCAGGGTTTCACGACACGGCTTCCGCCCAGGAAGAGGATGGCACCCAAGCACCTCCACCAACCCCGGCGCCGATTGCTGAAAAGGATCCCGAAGCAGACTTGGTTGCAGCGCCGCCGGTTTGTTTTGGCGGGCCGTCCGTGCCAGCCTCCGTTGAAACTGACGAATCCCACATCAACGACACCGATGATCAGCATGAGGATTGTTCGGAATTGACAGACGGGCTCGACGACACGCCGTCCGATGGGAAAGAGGAAGGCATTAAGGCAGGTCCACCAGCCGTGGAGTCGATCGCAGCAATGGAATCCGGAGCGGAGCTCATTGCGGCGCGGCCGAATACTCTAGTCGGCACTTCGGTGCCAGCCTTGGTCGAACCTGCCGAGTTCCACATCACACATACCGGTGATCCGTATGACGAGCCGCTGGAATCAGGCGACGCGCTCGACGACATGCCACCCGCCGATGATGAGGAAGCCAGCAAGGCAGCTCCATCATCCGTGGAATCGATCGCTGAAATGGATTCCATACCGGATCTCATTGCGGCGTGTTTGAATTCCTCAGACGGCACCTCCGTGCGACCGGCGGCCGGATCCGGCGAATCCCCCTTCGCTCGCACCGATGGTGCGCATGAAGATTTGCGGGAACCGCTGCAGGGCATTTCGCCCCTCCATAATTCATAACACCGTTGCACTCGCTTCGCCCCAATCCCTGGCCCTTTCGGGCCAGGGATTTTTAAGCTCCCGGCGACTGAGGGCGCACTTACGCAATCGTTCCGATTGCTTCAGCGCGTTCAGGGGCTAACGCCCCCGACACCCCCTTCCAATGAACCGCCCGAAAACGGGCTCCC
>JAYTLO010000350.1:0-23551 GCA_043729385.1 Akkermansiaceae bacterium | reverse complement strand
TGAAGAGCCGATCCTGCTGATCGACATCGGCGCTAAGACCAGCAATCTGTTATACATCGAAGGTCGCCGCTTCTTCACTCGCAGCATCGCCATCGGCGGCAGTGCGGTCACGGCGGCGATCGCCAAGGAATACGGCATTTCCTTCATGGATGCCGAACATCAGAAGATTTCTAACGGCCTCGTGGCCTTGGGCGGCGGACACACCGAGCAAATGGATGAAGCCGTAGCCGCCCTGGCGATGGTGATCCGCAATGCGCTGACCCGCCTACCAGCGGAAATCGCCCGTACCACCAACTATTACCGCGCCCAGCACGGCGGCGGCGCACCACGGCGGGTGCTTCTAGCAGGCGGCGGGGCGAACCTTCCCTACACCCTCGAATTTTTCCAAGAAAAGCTGAATCTGCCGGTCGAGTATTTCAACCCGGTTAGAAACGTCACCATCGGCAAGGGTGTCGATGCCGCAGTGGTCCAACGCGAAGGCCACCTGATGGGAGAACTCGTCGGCCTCGGCCTGCGGGGAATCGGGAAGTCTGCCATTAACATCGACCTAGTGCCGATGGTCGTCGAACAATCACGGGCGGCGGACCGGCGGAAGCCGTTCCTCATCGCGGCTGCGGCTGTCTTGTTAGGAGGCATGGCCATCTGGGCGGCGTTCCAAAACGTCGCGGCAGCCAAGGCCAACGAAGAGATGACCCGGATGGAAGACCGGCGCAAAACGCTGGCACCGCTCAAGACGGACATCGACCAGCTCTTGAAAAAGGAGGACAATCTTCTTCAAGTGGCCAGTGGCTACACCGATTCAGAAACGGCCCACAGTTACTGGATGGATGTGATGGCCGAGCTGCGCGGAGCCTTTGCCAGCGACGCCGTTTGGTTGACTGACTTTGAGCCGCTCAATGGCTACAGCCCACCGACCGGCGCGAAGCCAGCGGGCGGAAAGCAAGAAGGTAAACTCCAGAGCGGCAAGGCCGTGATCAAGAACGATTTCGGAACGGCTGCTTACGGCTCCTCGTCGCTGCTCGACATCAAGGTGGAAGAAGCACCGGTCCAAGGCAAACGGGGAGCGCCCGCCACTCCAGGCGCCGTGACTGCTAACGCCGTTCGGATCAAAGGATTCTGGCGGACTTCGACCAATGCGAACGTGGTTTCCGACTTGTTGAGGAACCTTCGCGATAAGTCATCCACCTTCCGCTTCACGGTTAAGAATGACAAAAACGCCGACGTGGTTCTCAGCGATCCCCAGATTTTGGACATCACGGTGACTGGCAAAGCCGGAGAGCTAGGGCTTCCCTTTGAAATCACCCTGCCCTTGGCTCGCGAAGTCGCAATCAAGTGACGTGCATCAATCATTTGCCTACTGAATTATGAGTTGGATTAAGGATAACAAGTTTATGGTCGCCCTCGGCGGTGGAACCCTCGCAGGTGCCGTCCTGTTGTATGTGGTGGGTTCCCAAGGCACGAAGCGTTATGAGGTAGCCAAGGAGCAATTCGACGCCGCCGCTGCGGAAGCCGCAGGCTTCGAAAAGTCGGCACTCTATCCGACCCCAGAGAACAAGAACGAAAAGAGCAAGGCTCTCGGGGACTACGCCAAAGCGGTGGAATCTATCCAAACGACGTTCACGCCGTTCCGCCCGAAGGAGATTAAGAACATCACGCCACAGGAGTTCACCGACCGCTTGCTTGCCGCCAACACGGAAGTCCGCAAGGCGTTCGAGGAGTCTGGGACTGTCGTTCCTGAAGCCTTTTTCATGGGCTTTGAAAAGTACCGGACCACCCTCGCCAACGGCAGCACCACCGGCGTTCTCGACTATCAGCTCGGCTCCATCAAATCCCTGATGCTTACCTTGGCCAAGGCGAAGGCCACCGAACTGAAGAATCTCCATCGCCCGCTCCAACCCGAAGATGACGGCCAAGCGTTTACTCCGCCGCCGACGCTGACGGCGCGTCCGTTCCCGCTGGAAGTCACTTTCATTGGTCCGGAAAAATCCGCCCGTGAGTTCATTTCCTCAATCACCAAATCGGACAATCAATACCTCGTGGTTCGCTCGCTGCGCATCACGAACATGAAGAAGGAGCCGCCGCGTGCGGCCGACGCCCAGTTCGACAAAGCCGCCGCCAAGCCAGCGGCAGCTGTCGATGCCTTCGCCGGTGGCTTCGTGTTACCAGGTGACGATACCCCTGCTGCCGCGACTCCCGAGAAGCCCGCTGCCGCGACGAAAACCGCCGATTCTAGCCGGATCCTCTCCCAAGTGTTAGGCAATGAGCAGGTGCAAGTCTTTCTCAGACTCGACCTTCTCCAATTTCTTCCTGCCAAGAAACTCAACTAACCCTGACAACCGCCCATTTTTTCATCATGTCCTGGTTTGCTAAGAATTACGAAAAAGCCGCCCTCGGCGGAGCCGTCGCCATCGCCTTGGGCCTTGCCTACATGGGTTGGTCTAAGATGGGCAGCGTCGAAGCCGACTTCGGTGCCGGTCTCAAAGGTGGCGGAAACAACAACGCCGCCGTGCGCAACGCGGATTTGATTCCCAAGGCGATATCCTCTCTCAAACTTGATCGCACCTGGGAGCAAGCGCTCGCCGGTGATCGGCCGGTGGATCTCTTTGTCGGAATTCCATTGTTTGTACCAAGCGCCGCGCCTGATACCACCATCGACTTGGCAGGCAAGGACGCGGTGGTCGTGCATCCGCCGATCACGAATCTTTGGTGGCTAGAAAATCGCCTCGATCCCGGATTTGGCGATTCGCCAGCTCGCGATCCCGATCAAGACGGATTCTCTAACCTTGAGGAATTCAACGGCAAAACAGATCCTAACAACGCTAAGGCATATCCGCCACTCATTGCAAAGTTGATGTATGTGAGAGACGAAAGTCTCGGATGGGTGATCCGGCCAGGCTTTGGGGACAACGGTAAATTCCCATTTACCTATCAGGATACCAAACGCGGCGAAAACAAGACTGGGGCCGCCGATACGATCCCGCCTGACGGACTGTTCTTTGCTAGAGGGACCATGGCAAACCGTTTCAAACTTCTCGGTTCAGAGGTCCGGGCGGAACTTAATAGGGCTACTAATACCCAGAGAGACGTAACCATTGTGCGCATCGAAGATCAGCGTCCTAACAAGAAGGGCATGATTTATGAATTTCCATCCCCGCTCTCGGCAGAGCGCATGAACGAGCATTTGAAATACGATAGGACCGCGATCCTTACGTTAGAAGCACTCGGCCAGCAGGGCAAAGAGTTTAAGGTGGAGGAAAATATGACGTTTTCCCTTCCTTCCGATGGTGCGAAGAAAGACTACCTCCTCAAAACAGTCACTCCCGATTCGATCACTGTTGAATACACCAATGCCGCTGGAGAAAAGAAATCCGTCGCAATCGGCAAGGGCAGTTTGCCTAAAATGGAGGATTAAGTTCCTCGAAAAAATCGCTTTCCAAACATCGAAAACATCGCCAGAAAACCTCAGCTCACTATGCAAAAAACGCCAATCTATCGTTCCAGCCGCACTGCCCTCGCGTTGATGGCCGTGGCATCTACCATGCCTGTCACCGTAACGGTTGCGACTGCAGGCGAAGGCGGCTCCGGCCTCAGCGGTCTCGCCCAACGTGAAATGATCCGCCGCCAAGATGCTGTCGCAGAAGGCGACACTCTCCTCAATGAAGGCCGCGCGGCTTATGCCAAAGGTGACTATCAGCAAGCCGTTGATAAGTACAAGCAAGCCTTGGATCGTTTGCCAAGTGCGCCGATGGTTTCTGACCGCCGCACCACCTACACCGCGCACTACAGTGATGCTTCGGTGGCGCTTGCGATGCAAGATCGCAAGATTGGTAAGTATGCCGAAGCTCGCACTTTGCTAGAAGGCGTGATCGCCGTGGATCCTAACAATGGCGATGCGAAACGTGAACTCGGTTACCTTGATGATCCGATCCGCACCAACCCAGCGTTGACCTTTGAGCACACCCAGAATGTGGATAGGGTCCGCCGCGGTCTCTACACTGCTGAAGGAAATTTCAACTTAGGCAAATATGACGATGCCAAGCGCGAGTATAGCAATGTGCTCCGCATCGACCAATATAACTCCGCCGCTCGCCGCGGACTTGAACAAGTGGCTGTTGCAAAGTCGGATTACTACCGCGCTGCGTATGACCACACCCGCGCTGAATTGTTAGGTCAGGTGGATGCCGCTTGGGAACTATCGGTTCCTGCGGATAGTCCGACTGACGTTGATAATCGTATCGGTGGCGATGACAAGAGCATGGGGGTGCAGTACATCAACCGCAAACTTCAGACGATCGTAATTCCTAAGATCGATTTCGAGGACACCACGGTGGAGGAAGCCATTGAGTTCCTGCGCTTGCGTGCCGCTGAGCTTGATGTCACCGAACTCGACCCTGCCAAGAAGGGCGTCAACTTCGTGATTCGTCGTCCGCGCGCCGCTGCGGCGGGCGGAGCTGCCGACGCGGGAATCCCTGCTGCCGGCGGTGCCGATACGTTGCCGGTGGTCGGCAGTGATCCGGGAACCCTACGCGTCAAAGAACTGCGGATTCGCAACGTGCCGTTGGCGGTTGCTCTGAAGTATATCTGCGACCAAACCAAGCTCCGCTACAAGGTGGATGACTTCGCGGTGACCTTGGTCCCAGCCACCGAGAGTGGTGAAGAAAGCTTCACTCGCCCCTTCCGCGTTCCTCCTGATTTCCAATCTGCACTCGACAGCGGTGGCGGAGAAGCGGGTGGCGGTGCCGGTGCAGATCCATTCGCCGAGCCAAAGGCCGGCGGAGCGACCGCACTCACACCTCGCAAGCCAATCACCGAGCTTCTTAAAGTCCAAGGCATCGTTTTCGCTGAAGGAGCTTCGGCAACACTGACCGGTGGCACGCTGCTCGTCACGAACACTCCCGGGGAACTCGACAAAGTTGAGCAACTCGTGCAGCTGTATAACAAGGCTCCGAAGCAGGTGAAGATCACCACCAAGTTCGTTGAAATTTCCCAGGAAAACAACGATGAGCTTGGATTCGACTGGATCATCAGCCCATTCGGTCTTTCTAACACAGTCTTCGGCAGCGGTGGCACGGTGGGTAACCAAGGTGGCCGCACCGGTGGCGATTTCATCAGCCCAGTCAATGGCACTTCGGTGGAAGGCATCCCGGCGGGTGGTAACCAGTTCACCGAGTTTGGCTCAACGAACGGCCTTCGCAGTGGTGACCAAGCGATCAATCGTAACAGCATCGACGCGATCCTTAACAATCCCGGCCGCACCGCCCAGCGGGCCAATGTCGCTCCTGGCATCGCCTCTCTGACCGGTCTGTTCTCGGACGGTCAGGTCCAATTGATCATGCGCGGACTCGCCCAGAAAAAGGGTGCCGATCTGATGACCGCTCCTTCCGTGACGGCTAAGTCGGGTCAGAAGGCAACGATCGAAATCGTCCGTGAGTTTATCTATCCAACCGAATACGAACCCCCTGAACTTCCAAACAGCACCGGCAGCAGCTTCGGCGGCGGTATCTTTGGCGGCATCGGTGGCGGCGGCGGTGGTGGCGGAAGCTTCCCAGTAACGCCTGCGACGCCAACTGCGTTCGACACTCGCAACACCGGGGTGACCCTCGAAATCGAGCCGACCATCGGTGAAAATGATTTCGTGATCGACCTCCGCTTCGTGCCGGAAATCGTCGAGTTCGAAGGCTTCATCAACTACGGCAGCCCGATCCAATCGTCATCCACCGATGCCTTGGGCAATCCGGTGACCAACGTGATCACCGAGAATCGGATCGAAATGCCCGTGTTCTCTGCCCGTCGGGTCAATACCGCTCTTACCATTTATGATGGCTACACGGTTGCGGTCGGTGGCTTGATCACCGAGAACGTCCAGAACGTGGAAGATAAAGTGCCGATTCTGGGAGACATCCCGATCATCGGTCGCCTGTTCCAATCCAAGGCGGAGAACCGCATCAAGAGCAACTTGATCATCTTCGTCACTGCGCAGATCATTGATGCGACGGGTCGTCCACTCCGCGGTGCGGAAGCTGGCAGTTCGATCCCAGTTTCAACGGGCGTCGGTGGTGGAGATCTAGGTCCTTCGGTGCTTCCTCCGATCGACATGCCGTCGCAATAATCGATTCCTCACGAACCAATTACCTAACGGGGCGAAGGAGCAATCCTTCGACCCGTTTTGCTTGGTCGTTCTGTTCTTGATCTCGTGGCGCGTTCTCCCGACTCTCCGGCCCATGCGAGTGATGGCACTGACCGGCGGAATCGCTTCGGGAAAATCCACGGTATGTCGCTTGCTCCGCGAGTGGTTGCCATCGATCGCGATTTTCGACTGCGATGAGGCGGTCCACCGCATGTTAGAATCGGACCCTGAGGTGGCGGGAATTATTGCAGAAGCATTCGGCAGTCAAGCACTCGACTCCGCAGGCCGGATCGACCGTCACTTCCTGCGCGGCCGAGTGTTCGCGGACAAAGAGGCCCGGCTCAAGCTCGAGTCCATTCTCCATCCGCGAGTCCGGCAGGAATGTCTTGATTCCCTGCAACTGGCTGCTACACGAGGGGCGGAATGGTTCATAGCAGACGTTCCGCTCTTCTTTGAGAAGGGATTCGACTTCGGCCAAATCCAAGTGCTCGTCGTCGCTTCTTCCCGCTCCACTCAAGTTCAGCGGCTCAAGGCACGCAGCGGGTTCGATGATTCATTGATCGAGTCCATCTTGGCTGCCCAACTTCCGATCCAAGAAAAAATATCCCGCGCGGATGTGGTTTTTTGGAACGAAGGTCCGCCCGCCGCGCTCCGCTCCCAAATCCGCCGTTTCGTCCAAGCATTTCTCATGACTCATCCCACCGAATCCGATGGCCAGGAATCCCTAGCCGCCCCCGCTGCCGTCACGCTTTCGCCCGTGCCAGCATCCATCGACATCAATCAATTCCGCCTCAAGACGCTCGCGGAACTGCAAGCGATGGCCGAGGCTGTTCCTGCTAGAATCCAAGGCGGCATTCCCAAGAGCCAATTGGTTTATGAACTTCTTTGCTTCTATGGCCACGAGGGAACTGGGCTGGTGTGTGAAGGCATCCTTGAGCAGGCGAAGGATAACTTCGCGATGTTGCGCGATCCGCAGCGCAGTTTCCGCCCGGGGCCGGATGACATTCACCTGAGCTCGAACCTCGTCCGCGATCTCGGGCTACGGGTAGGCCAGTCGCTCAAGGTCCGCGTGCGCGCCCCTCGCGAGCGGGACAAATATCTATCAGGGTTCGAAGTGATCGACGTGGAAGGTCAGCCCGCTGCGGACTATCAGCCGCCGACTGAGTTCGACCGGCTCACCCCGCTTTTCCCAGACCAGCGGATCCACCTCGAAGGTGAGGGCGTGGATTTCCTCGGCGTGCGCGCGATCGACTTGATCGCGCCGTTAGGCAAAGGCCAGCGCGGGATCATCGTCGCTCCGCCACGCGGTGGGAAAACGATTCTGCTCAAGCAAATCGCCCGCTCGATCCGCCTTAATCATCCAGATGCCGAGCTGATCATCCTGCTGCTAGACGAGCGCCCGGAAGAAGTCACTGATTTCGAAGAAACCGTCGGCTCGCAGGTGTTTGCCTCCACCTTCGACGAATCGCCACGCCGTCACGCGCAGGTCGCGGATCTCGTCATCGAGCGGGCCAAGCGCCTCGTCGAGCGCGGCAAGGATGTGATCCTGCTGCTAGATAGTCTCACCCGCCTCGCCCGCGGCCATAACTCCGCGATGCAAGGTGGCCCGATCGGCTCCGGCGGTGTCAGTCCGGCGGCGCTGCAAAAGTCTCGCAAGTTTTTCGGCACTGCCAGAAACGTCGAGGAAGGCGGCTCTCTAACGATTCTTGCGACCGCGCTCGTCGAAACGGAAAGCCGACTCGACGATGTTGTGTTCGAGGAGTTCAAAGGCACCGGCAACATGGAAGTGCGCCTCGACCGCGAGCTTGCCGAGCGACGGGTTTACCCCGCGATCCATATCCCGCAGTCCGGCACTCGCAATGATGATCGCCTCTATCATCCCGATGAGTTTTTGAAAGTGGTGGACATCCGCAAGCAACTCGCAGGACTGCCTATCGGCGATGCGATTGAGACGTTGTTGGCAAATCTCAAGAGCACTAAAACCAACGCCGAGTTGCTCCTGCGCGGACTCCGCTGAGGTTGATTTTAGGCGCAAATTTCAAAGATTTCAGCGGGCGTATTTCCGTCAACTGCTTCATTGACACTGCAAGGTCACCTGAATAGCCTCCCGCGCCTTGTGCTGGGCTGGGTAAATCATTTCCCGTGTTCCAGCAGTCAATGCTCATAACTCGATATCACCACAACGATGGCAACCAAAAAGAAGGCCGCTAAACCTGCGGCCAAGAAGAGCGCTCCGAGAGCCGCCAAGTCCGCGGCCAAGAAAACCGCAGCGAACAAGACCGTTTCTAGCAAGAAGGTCAAATATGTTTACAACTGGGGAGATGGCAAAGCCGACGGCAACGGCAGCATGAAGCCCCTTCTCGGCGGCAAAGGTGCCAACCTAGCAGAAATGACCCGCATTGGTTTGCCGGTGCCTCCGGGCTTCACGATCTCCACCGAGGTCTGCACCTACTTCTACGATAACAAGCGTACTTACCCGGTTTCTCTCCAAGCGGAGATGGAAGCTGGCGTGAAGAACATGGAGAAAATCATGGGCTGCAAGTTCGGCGACGCCAAGGGCATGCCACTGCTTGTCGCTGTGCGCTCCGGTGCGCGTGACTCGATGCCGGGCATGATGGACACCATCCTTAACCTCGGTCTCAATGACGAAACGGTGAAATCACTCGCCACCGTCACCAAGAACGAGCGCTTCGCTTGGGATTGCTATCGCCGCTTCGTCCAAATGTATGGCGATGTCGTCCTCGGCGTCCAGAAAACCGAAGGCGAAGAACACGAGCCATTCGAAGTC
Organism: Akkermansiaceae bacterium; assembly: GCA_043729385.1. Lineage (GTDB taxonomy): Bacteria > Verrucomicrobiota > Verrucomicrobiia > Verrucomicrobiales > Akkermansiaceae > Luteolibacter. Next base: position 14,636 of record JAYTLO010000350.1, on the reverse strand, counting down.
GAAATCGAAACTTTCAAACATGATAAGTATGGCAAGGACATCATCGACTCCGATCTAACTGCCGACGACCAAAAAGAACTCGTCAAGCGTTTCAAAGCACTCGTCAAGAAGCGCACGGGCCACAGTTTCCCGAGCGATCCATGGGACCAACTCCGCGGTGCCGCTGGCGCTGTCTTCGGTTCGTGGATGAATGACCGCGCGATCGTTTATCGCCGCAAGTATAACATCCCCGCCGCGTGGGGCACGGCCGTCAACGTGCAGGCCATGGTCTATGGCAATACTGGCGAAACGTCCGGCTCGGGCGTCGCCTTCACCCGCAATCCGGCTAACGGAACCAACGAGTTTTACGGCGAGTTCCTGATGAATGCGCAGGGCGAAGACGTCGTCGCTGGCGTCCGCACCCCAGAGCCTGTTAGCAAGCTCAAGGCTGCGATGCCCAAGCCATTTGCTGAACTCATGAAAGTCCGCTCCATCCTTGAAAAGCATTTCAAGGATGTGCAGGACGTCGAGTTCACCGTGCAGGAAGGCAAGCTGTTCATGCTGCAAACCCGCAACGGAAAGCGCACCGCCGCCGCTGCGCTTAAGTTCTCGATCGACATGGTGAAGGAAAAACTCATCGACTGGGAAACCGCTGTCTTGCGCAACCCTGCCGACCAGTTAGACCAACTCCTCGCGCCGATCTTCGACGTTGCCGAGGCGGCCAAGGCCAAGGTCATCGCGACCGGTCTTCCTGCTGGCCCGGGTGCCGCATCCGGCAAGGTCTATCTGAATGCTGAACGCGCCGTGCTCGCCGAAGCCCGTGGTGAGAAGGTTCTGCTAGTTCGCAACGAAACCAGCCCGGAAGACCTTCGCGGCATGATCGCTGCGGAAGGTATTCTAACTGCCAAGGGCGGTGTCTCCTCGCACGCCGCGCTCGTTGCCCGCCAGATGGGCAAGGTCTGCGTCTGCGGTGCTGCCGCGCTCGAGATCAACTACGACAAACTCACCGTCACCGCTTCCGGCCAGACCTTTAAGGAAGGCGACTTCATGAGCATCGATGGCACCAGCGGCACCGTCTATGGCGGCGAGCTGAAAACGGCTCCATCGGAGATCATCGCTGGCATTGTTAGCGGCGACAAGGCCGCCATCAAAACGGAGAAATTCAAGGGCTTCATCCAGCTCATGAAATGGTGTGAGCAATCGACCCGCATGGCCGTCCGCACCAATGCCGACACGCCGGAGCAGACCCGCATTGCGATGGCCTTCGGTGCCACCGGCATCGGCCTGACCCGCACCGAGCACATGTTCTTCGAAGGCGATCGCATCGACGCGATGCGCGAGATGATTCTCGCCACCACGCTCGAGGCCCGCCAAGCCGCGCTAGCGAAGCTTCTGCCGTATCAGCGTGCGGATTTCACCGGCATCTTCACAACCCTCAAGGGCTTCCCCGCGACGATTCGTTTGCTCGATCCACCGCTTCACGAGTTCCTGCCTCACACCAAGGAGCAACAACTCGACCTCGCCAAAAAGCTTGGCATGAAGGTGGAAACCATCATCCAACGCGTGGCTGAACTCCATGAGTTCAACCCGATGTTAGGTCACCGCGGTTGCCGCCTCGGAGTTGCCTATCCGGAAATCACCGAGATGCAGGCCCGCGCCATTTTCGAAGCCGCTGCAGACGTGGCGAAGAAGAAAATCAAGGTGAAGCCCGAGGTCATGATCCCGCTCGTCGGCTTCAAGCGTGAGTTCGATCTCCAAGCCGAGATCGTCCACCGCGTGGCCAAGGAAGTCATGACTGAGAAGAAGGTGAAGTTCGAATATCAGGTCGGCACCATGATCGAAGTCCCGCGCGGTGCCCTCACCGCCGACGAGATCGCCGAAGGCGCCGAGTTCTTCAGCTTCGGCACCAATGACCTCACCCAGACCGCGCTCGGCATCAGCCGCGACGACATGGGCGCGTTCCTGCTGCCTTACGTCGAGAACGACGTTTTCGCGAAGAACCCATTTGCCACGCTCGACACCACCGGTGTTGGCCAGCTCATGGAAATCGCCGTCGCCAAAGGCCGCAAAACCCGTCCAGACATCAAGCTCGGCATCTGCGGCGAGCACGGTGGTGACCCGTCGTCGGTGGTTTACTGCCATCAGCTCGGCCTCGCCTACGTTTCCTGCTCGCCGTTCCGCGTGCCAGTCGCCCGCCTCGCCGCCGCGCAAGCTGCCATCGAGGAAAAGCGCGCTGCCAAGAAAAAGTAATCCGTGGCGGCGGTTTCTAACCGCCGTGCCCACCTAACATCAAAGCCGCCCTGAGAAACCGGGGCGGCTTTTTTGTGTCATAAGCCTTCTCCGCTACTGCTTCCAGCAAATCATCAACTCGTCAGCCTGCGACCATGGGCAGCCGCAAACGTCGCGCCGAAAAGCAGGATCATGTTCGAGTAGTAAAGCCACATGAGGATCACCACAAAAGCGCCAGCGGATCCATAACTGGAGGCGGTGGCCGCGCGCCCGAGATACCAACCGACTGCAGACTTACCCATCATGAATAGGACGGCGGTGAACAACGCTCCGATCCAAACTTCCCGCCATTGGATCGGGGTGTTAGGAAGTATCTTAAATATCGCCGCAAACATCAGCGTGGTCACCGCGAATGACATCACACCGCTGCTCACCCCCCATGCAGCGAGAGGGATTCCGGCGATGGTGCCGAAGCGTTCGCTGAGCGCCTGTAGCACGGCGGTTAGAATCATTGAAACCAATAGCATGAACCCCGTCACCAGCACCATTGAGAATGATAGCAGGTGATTCCGAATAAATCCCCGGATGCCTTTGGCAGGCGGCGGACCCACTTCCCAGATGGTGTTTAAGGACGATTGCAGTTGGCCAAACAAGCCAGCGGCCCCGAGCAATAACAGACCGAGGCCGGATAGAGACATTAACAAATTGTCCGCCGGCTTGCGGGCATTCGCGACCATGTCTTGCAATAGTGCCGCAGAGCTTGGTCCCATGGTTTGCCTAAGTTCACCATCTAGTGCGCCGCGCACGGCGTCGTCACCGAAAAATGCTCCGCCGATTGATACTGCGATGAGTAAAAGCGGAGCCAGCGAGAAGGCGGAATAGTAAGCAAGGGCTGCGCTCATTCTCATGCAATCATGCTTTTTAAAGCCATCCAGCGACTCCTTCAGGACTCGCCCATACGATCCAATCGCGGATGGTTTCGCAGAAGTCATGTCGAGTGGATGAGATTTAGAAGGTTCATAATTCGCAGCTATATCTTCATGCAACGATGCAGCCTGCCCAACTGGACAGGCTGCACTTGTGGGTAACAAATCGATGCCCTTATTTCGCAATCGGCTTCGCGTCGGAAATCGAGGTTGCTGAGATGTCCTGTGCTCCCGCGCGGTCCAAGATATCTTTGGCACTGTCCACTTCATCACCCGTGGTGGCGTGGACTGAGATTAAGATATTACCTTCGGCAATACGGTTTTCGTAGCGCTTCGCTTCGAGTTCCGGGATCCCCATGCCGATGAGGGCACCGGCGATTCCACCCACGGTGGCACCTGCGGCGGCACCACTGAGCGCAGCGAGTAGCGGGCCGGCTGCGATTAGCGGGCCGACGCCTGGAATGGCCAATGCGCCGATTCCTGCTAACAGTCCTAGACCTCCGCCTAGCACTCCGCCAGTGGTGGCTCCCATGGCAGCTCCTTCGGGAGCTTTCGTGTGAGTTTCATGGGCGAATTGGTGGGTGGATTCCTTATCGGGAAACAGCACGGAGATGTCGTCGTCTGAAAAACCTGCGTCTTTCAAGCTGTCCACGATTTGAAGGGCTTGGCCTTCGGATGTGGCAATTGCATATACTGATTTGTGGCTCATTTGGTTTGTATGGTTTGGGGTTAGAGAAATTATTTGGTGTTCACCTTCAGATCGTCCGTGATCTTGGCTGGGTCAGCATGGGCGCGCGCGAGCTTCAGAATCGCTTGATGCTCCTCTTGGCTTTCCACCACTCCGCGGAGAATTACATGACTGTTGTTGCTAATGATTTTAACGTTCTTGGCGTTGAATGATAATTCGGAGCCGACGACAGCGGAACGGATATCCTTGGTGAGGTTGAGGTCGCTCTCGCTATTTCCCTGATCCATCACAGAGGGGAGGTTTTTCTTTACCTCCGTCTCGTTGTTGGCGGTGTTGTCAGGGGCCGAGACGTCGCCACCGACCGAGTCGCGGACGCCACGCAGTTTGCTGGTCATCGTCTCGTCATTGGAATCGGGCCACGCGCCAGATTTGAATTGTGGCTGCTTTTCCAACTGTGCTTTTGACATCGATATCTTAAATACCTTTGCTTGGTTGTCGTAGCGTAAACTGGATAATGGCACCGAACTCAAAGTATCAGCCACTCCCAGAAATCCGCCAGTGGAGACGATCACCGAGACGACTTCTTGAGTTTTGAGATCAATGTATAAATCTTTGATCTCACCAACGGTTTCACCGTCAGCGTTTTTGATGTTGGTTCCGATAAGGGATGACGCGCGCCAAGAGTTTGAGGTCTTCGCTTCAGATCCGGTCGAGGCGTTAACTGGGGTGGTGGTTTCCGGCGCTTTATCCGCTGCGGTGGCAATCGCAGATAAGAGAGGAATCAGCGATAGTATAATTGTTCGTTGGATAGGTTTCATGGTTGATTGTGGGTTGGTCTGCCAGGAGCAGTTCCCTATCCTTTGCAAGTATCATGCCGTATCGTAGTGAGCCTCGTAACTCGCTTTCAAGCAGAGCTTTGGTTGCTTCATTGTGGGATGATGCTCATTCCCGATTGTGCAAGCTGCAACTGCCTGTTGCATATTGTCAGTTTCGGGTGCGGCTTATTCGTCTTTCGCGTAAATTTGGATCATCAACAAAACCGAACCCACAATTGCCACACTAAACAATAACATCGCCAAGCCGGGGTAGCCGAAAATCCTGAAAGAGGTTTCTACCCGTGCCAGCATCGAAGAGCCAATAATGAATGCGGTAAGGATTAAGCCGGTGGTGATGCGATTGGCGACTTTTTGCAGACCTTGGATGAACTTGTGTTCGTCGATGATGTCAACCTTCACGCGGATCTTGTTATCAGCAAATAGTTCCACAATCCGGTACATCCGTGATGGAAACTGACTTAGGAAATCTTTGGCTTCCGTGAGGATGCCCATGACGTTGGCGGAGGTCAGAGAGTCCTTCACGCGCGCGGTCGTGATTTGATTCAGGTTGCGGCGGATGGATTCATTGGGATCGAAATTAGGCGCGAGGGCCGCGCCCACTCGGTCGAGATTCATCAAGGTCTTGCCCAGCAAGTTAATCTCGGGGGGAATCCGCAGACCGGCACTGGCACACGCTTGCATGACGAGCATCACCACGGCGCCCACATTTAGATCGCTGATGCTGCTATTTTTGGCGGAACCGACTATATCTTCGATCGCATTGATAAAGAGTCTGCGGTCAATCGGAATATCCCGTGCTTCGCCGATTTTCATGGCCGCCTCGGCAGTTTGCACGCCATCACCATCGGCAATTCCGGCAAGAAGATGAACTAACTGATCGCGGATGCGCTGGTTGAGTCGGCCGATCATTCCCAAGTCAAGAATGGCGATCTCTCGCTCCGACGTGAGCAGCAAATTTCCTGGATGTGGATCTGCGTGGAAGAATCCATCGACAAGGATTTGCTCGAGATAGGCGCGGAAGAGTTCCTCGGCTAGGGCTGCGCCATCGAGATCGACAAGCACTGCACCTGATAGGGCGGTGATCTTGGTCCCCGCGAGATAGTCCACCGTCACTTGAGAAGTCGTGTAATCCTCGACCACTGCGGGGATGTGGAGACGGGTGAACTCCTTGAGATTGCGGCGGAGTTCGCCGAGATGGATTGCCTCTTTTTGCTGAGCCAACGGGCAACCTAGGTTGCAGTGTCCAAACTGGGGAGCTTCTGTAGATCAGGTGCACCCCCGTAGGAGGAAGAAGATCACTAACAATGGAACCGGAATTCCGATGAGCCAAAGGAGCAGCCAGCCTGCTTTGCCCGGTAAGTGGCCCGTGATGTTATTAGGGATCGACGAACGATGGAGGTTAGTTTTCATGGTTACGTCTGCTTATTTTGCAAGACGTATGCCAGTGCATGAGGGATTACCCCCAATGCTTGTAACTAATGGTATATTGGGAAGGGATTTTGCAAGATCCGCTTCGCCGCAGGTGAACAAATCTTGGAACGTGCATGGCGCCGTGTTGCAAAATGCGCTTCACCACAATCTCTACATTCAGTGGGGGACGGCACCCTCGAGAACGCCCGTCTGACCTAGGAAATAGAGTATGTAGCTTTTGTATTGATTGCGGAGAATACTTAGCAAGTGGGAGTTGCCCGAGAGATTTTCGCCTGTGATCTCCAACACCTTGCGGGCAAGTGCTTCCATTTCGGAAATTGATAGAAATCGTTTGATGGGCACCGGGTGGAATGGGACGGGCGGGGTGACATGGGTGTGCCAGGATACGAAAGTGTGGCGGCTCACCGGATAGGGCGGGGCATATAGATTTCCCTCGCTGTCGTGAAGAGACTCATTCGTTAAGTGTGTGTCCTCGAGAGTGAGGTTAGGTGCTTCATTGCATGAGCAGAAAGGCAGCTCGGGGCCGCGAAGACCCGGAAGCCACAAGAAGACTTGATGCGCGGGAAAGAGCGGATGGGCTGCGCGGGTGGACTGGCTTGGACCGCTTTCTTGCGGGTCGGTCCGCGTTGAGATTTGCTGATTCGTAGCGGTCGGTTTCATGATGAGTGCAAGGTGTTAGGGAGTTATAGGAGGCGAACGGTGTTTATCTCAATCGCCACCTTGGAGCGTTTCCAGAGTATTAATAGATTGCGACAAACCCCCTCGCGTCTATGGGGTGAAACCATATCTCTTCCTTGCGGAAATCCCCTAGCAGGCGCGCCGCCTCCTGTAACAGAACGCCGCCATACCGAGCACAAGTGAAGCGATCACACTGGGCTCGGGCACGGCACCGACGGTAATGGCGGCTCCGGAGTCCTCAAACGCCCATTCGCGGATCAGGCCGGTGCTTCCGGTGTTAGAGAGCTGGACGCGCATCCAGCCGTAGTAGGGACCGGAGTTGTTATTCGCGGTGAACTGGAAGCCGAGGTAGCCCTCACCACTGGTAGCGAACTGCCCCAGACTATTTCCGACATGGGTGCCTGAACCGCTGAACCCGCCGGGGTGGGTGGTGGCAAAAACGCTCGAAGCATCGACCGTTTGTCCAAACGTTAGATTCAGCACTGGAGCATCCAGTGCGATGGTCGTGGCCACCGGATGGAACGACGGGCTACTGGCGATGGCTTCCCCGCCGAAGAAGGGATTGATGTCCCAGCCGACAGTTTCCTCGGCCACCGGGCCGCCGCCGTCGATGTCCAGATAGAAGCCGGTGAGATCCGTGGTGATCACGAGGTCGCGAAGACCACTGGCGACGATAGCGGCTTGCGAGGTGGACGCCAGCGCGACGGCGGTTAGAACGAGTGAGGGAAGTTTCATAGGAACGGATTTGAAGCGGAATTACTGGTTGCTGCTGACGCCGATGCGGAAGAACCGGGCTTTCTTTCCTGCGGCGAAGAACGGGTAGTTGATGCTCACCGCTTCGACCTCGCCACCATCGGCGACGACTGTGGGAATCGCGGCGCTGTTCACCCAAGTGGCCATGTCGCCGCTGAACTGTGGACTGTAGGTTAGGCCCGCTGCGAGGTGGTCTTTCCGCCGGATGAAGAGCACGCGGAAGTCGGTGCCGTTGCTGGTGGCTTGATACCACACGGCGGGCTGGCCGCGAGTGGTTAGGAGACCGCCGGCGACGTTCACGCTGATCGGGCCTGCGTCGTTGACGGTGGGATTGAGACCGAAGGCGAATTCGAACAGATCGGAAATGCCGTCATTGTCTGAATTGTTAGGCGCATTGGGATTTCCCTGAGTGGCGAGTTTCCAATCCTGCAATGCGGTGTAAGCGGCGGAGTTCGCGATGTTCGATGGATCGCCGGTGACGACGGAGTTAAATGCCGTCACGCGGTAGTCGAAGGAAACTCCGGGTCCGGCGGTGGCATCTGCGTGGCTAACCGTATTTGCCTGGGTGTTCGTGAGAAGATTCCAAAGCGCATCGGCAGCCGGCTTGCGCTCGATGCGGAAGCCGGTCTCGTTGGTGGAATTGTCGGTCCAGGCGAGGGTGATGCCGTCGCCGTTGACGACCGGGGTGGCGGTCAGGGTGCTGGCGGCGTTGACACCGGCGTGGATGACGACGTTGTCGAGGCCATACATTTGGTCCGGCGAGGTCGGCCCACCATTGTCATCCACCCAGCGCAGGCGGAGGACTGCGTTGTTAGCCCATGCTCCAGTTAGGGTGAAATTCGTGGGCGAAATGGAGGTGAGTCCCACGCTGTTAGGGACGTTCGTGCTCGTCGGATTGAGTGCGGAAACATTCGTCCACGTCGTGCCGTCGAGGCTGTAGAATAGCACGTAACCGGGAAGTTCGTTCTCGGATGCCGAGGCGTTATAACGGCGGATGTCGTAGGCGATGTTGAGACCGTTGACCGGACTGCCGCTGGTGTTAGTGAGCTGGAGCTGATGGGCCGAGCCAGCGCTGGTGGTCGGTGCCGAGCCGAACTGGCGGTTCGTGTCGGTGGCGGTGAGCCCTGCATTGATGCCGTTGTTGTTGTTACCCGCGGGTGGGTTCGCGACGCCCAGAACCCCCGTGTTTTCCGTCATCGCGGCCACACCGGCAGCGGTGACTCCCGAGACTGCGGTCCAAGTGCCATTGGTGGTGCCAGCGGCTCCGTTCCATGTCGTCCATGCCGGGCGGCGGGCCGTGCCGGATAGGCCCATGCCGTCGAAGTTTTGGAAATACGAGGCAACAAACGCCCCGGCGGGAGTGACGGTGAGGGCGGCGGCTGCCGACGTGGCGGTGCCGCTATCGTTGTCAGTGGCCTTGGCTGTTAGGCTGTAGGTTCCCACGGTGACACCAGACCAATCGAAGGTGTAGGGGCTGGTGGCGTCCTCTCCGATTTTCACCGCAGCGTTGAAGAACTCGACTTTGGTGATGAGTCCGTCCGTGTCCGCAGCGGTGGCAGTTAGAGAAATGGTTCCGGCTTCCACGCTCGCGCCAGCGGTGGGCGATGTTAGGGCGACGGTCGGCAGGATGTTGGCGGCGTTGAAGACGCTGAAGGTGACGACATTTGACAAGGTGGCGTTGCCCTCGTTGTCAGTGGCGATGGCGGTGAGCGTGTAGTTTCCGCTAGGCGCGCTCCAGGCGTATTCGTAGGGCGCAGTGCTGTCCTCGTTGAGCAAAGTGCTGCCGTTGAAAAAGACGACCTTGGCGATGGTGCCGTCCGCATCGGTCGCGGTGGCGGCGATGTTCACAGCCGCTGGCAGGCCGACGTTTTGGCTGTTCACCGGCGAGGTGATGGCGACTACCGGGGCGGCTGCGGCGACGGTGGCGAATTTCGCGACGCTGCTGTTAGCCGAGTTGGTGCCGTCGTTAGAGGCGGCATACCATTCGTAGGCGGAGCTTTTTTCCAGGCCGGTCCATGGCAGCGATGCGGTGGTTCCGTTAGCCGCGACGTTGACGGTGCCGAGCGGGATCCAGTCGCTGGCGGAACCTTGCATGTTGTAGGCGAGGGTGAATTCGCTGGCTTCGTTGAGCTGGGTGTCGGCCGGGCTTTGGACGTTGTCCGCGTTAGTTTCATAAATACCGAGTTTCGGCGAGTAGGTCTTCGCGAGGATGGTGCCATTGGCGGGGGAAAAGACGAAATATCTCAGCCAGCCATCGCCACCGTTGGCGCGGTCCTGATAGTCTTGGAGCACGGAATGGACGGTGCGGCCTTGGAAGACATCGGCGCGGCGGCCTTCGTTGTGGATGTGTCCGCACAAGGTCATGAACAGGTTCGGGTTGTCCTTCAAATTGTCATAAATCGCTTGGCCGGGACCCCCGAATGGAGCTTGCGCAGGCACGGGGTTGGTCGGTGGCGTGTTGAGGATCCAGTGGCTGGTGATGATGGCGCGGCGGTGCGGGTGGGCTTTTAAAAGCGCGTCCGCCCAATCGAGGACGGCTTGGTTACCGGAGGTCATGTATTCGAGGTGGATGATGATGAAATCGAGTCCACTGGCGCTGAAGAACTGATAGTTGTTGCCGCTGCTGGTGCCCGAGAACGAACCTTTGTAGTAAGGTTTTCCTGCCCAGCGGCTGTTGCCGAAATATTGATTCCACTTCGCGTTCACGGCATTTCCACCGCCTGAGCCGCTACCGGCCACGTCGTGATTTCCGGGAGCGCCGCCCCACGGGATGCCATAGGCGCGGAGGGTGGCGGGCTGGTTTTCCACCGTGCTCATCGCGGTGGAGGCGACGACCCATTGCTGGTCGATGGAGTCATTGTCCTGCACCATGTCGCCCATGTGGCTGACGAAGGCGAGGTTGAGCGTGTCCCGGTTATCCGCATACCATTGGGTCTGCTGATAGAAGGTGGCGGCGCGGGTGCCGCCGGTATTCTGCGAGTAAAACTGCGTGTCCGGCAGGGTGCCGAGCGAGAAATCCGGACCCGGAACTAACGGGGCGCGCTTGCGCCCGTAGAACGTCACGGTCTGTGCGTCGCCCTCGGGATCGGCGATGTTCACAGTTAGATTCGTGGAAGTACCGATGCCGGTCGCGTTGTCGGCAGGCGCCGAAACGGTCACTGCAGGCGGGACGTTCGAGCTGAGGTTGACGTTGATCGCGGCAGAAATCGAGGTGGTGGTTGCGCTCTGATTGTCGATGGCCTTCGCGGTGAGGACGTAGCTGCCGATGGCGGCATTGGTCCATGCATACTCGAAGGGCGCGGTGGTGTCCTCGCCGAGCTTGGTGGTGCCCTGATAGAACTCGACCTTCACCAGATTGTTGTCCACGTCCGAAGCGGTGGCGGCGAGGTTGATGGTGGCCGGGAAAACGAAATTTGCCCCACTGGCGGGGCTGTCCAGCGTGACGACCGGCGGGTCGTTAGGTGGCAAGGTGACCGTGATGGCCGCAGCGGCGGAGGTGGTGGCCGCGTTGAAGGTGTCGATGGCGACGGCGGTGATCGAGTACGAGCCGACGGCGGCATTGGTCCAGTCGTATTCGAAAGGCGCGGTCGTGTCCTCGCCGAGTTTCACGGCACCGCGAAAGAATTCCACTTTCGCGAGATTTCCGTCGGTGTCATCAGCGGTGGCGGTCAGGTTGATCGCGGTGGGGAAGAAGAAATTCGTCCCATCGGCTGGCGCGGTAAGTGAGACTGTCGGCGAAGTGTTAGGCGGAAGAGTCGCGGTGATTGAGGCGGCGGACGAAGCGGTCGTGCGGCCACGGTTGTCGGTGGCGACGGCGGTGAGCGAGTAAGTCGCGGCGGAATTTGGCAAGGCCCAGAGGAACTCATATGGCGCGGTCAGATCCTCGCCGAGTTTACTAACACCCTGATAGAACTCGACCTTGGAAATCGAGCCATCGGGGTCGGTCGCATCGGCGGTGAGACTGACCGAGGCCGGGACCACGAAGCTTGTGTTTGCAAGCGGCGCGGTGAGGCTCACGACCGGCGGATCGTTAGGCGCGAGGGTGACTCCATCGACCCACAGCGGGCCGTTAGTGAGCGTGCCTGCGGGGACTCCGGAATTCGGCGAATTCGCGGTGGTTAGACCGGTGCCTTCATTCAAGCCGTAGCTAGCGAGCAGTCCCGTCGTGGGAGTGGTAATCGGCGAGTCCTTTGCCGCCGCGATCTCAGCCGGGCTGCGAGCGATGCTCCAGACCCTCGCTTCATCAATAACGCCTTGGAAGAAACCTGCGTTAGACCCAACCGTGGATTGCAGCGAGGACGCAATGGCAAAGTGTTGAATACTGTCCGAACGGGGTATCGGTGCCGGAGAAGGTAGTGTGTTCAGCAGCGTGGTGGTTTCCTCCAGACCATTGATACATAGCTTCCATCCGCTGCCATCCCAAGTGGCGGCAGCATGGGTCCAGATGTTGTTGGCGATGACGGTGGTGCCAATAACCGGATAGTTATTGTTAGGGGCACCGGTGCCGTTGAGTGGAGTGCTGAGGGTCGCTTCGAAGTCCGCGCAGAGTCTGCCTGTCGAGGTGTCGATTCCCATGAAGTAGTTGCAATCCACATTGGAGTTGTCGCTCTGGCTGCGGCCTTTGGTGACTAGGGGAATTGCGTCGAGAATTCCATTGGACCCGGTGGATGCGCCGCCAATACCCGCGCCGGTGCGCTTGAACCAGCACTCGATGGTAAAAGTGGTGGCGCCCAGCGTGCTGGTGGCGGCTCCCATCGTCACATAATCATTCACGCCATCGAATTGTAGCGCGGTGTTGGCGGTATCGGTGAAAACGGCGACGGTCACGGCACTGCTTGTCGTCGTCGCTCCGAGATTGTCGGTCGCACGGGCGGTGTAAGTATGGTAGCCCACGGCAAGACTGCTATCGGCGAAAGAATAAGGAAACGTCGTGTCCGTGTTGATCACCGTTCCGTTGCGCAAGAATTCCACCTGCGTTACGTTGCCGTTGTCACTGGCCGTTGCGTTGATCGTGAAGGCACCCGGTGCTGCTGCGACGCTGCCGGATGCCGGAGAAGAGATCGCGACGGAGGGAGGCGGGTTCGCGGCGGTGACGAAAAAGTTGTCGATGGCGAAGGCGTTGTCGGTGCCCGTGGAATTGTTATCGTCCGCCCACAGAAGATAGAGCTTGGAGGCGTTGGTCCAGGCGGAGGAGAGTCCCACGGTCGCTGTTAGCCCGGCTTGGGTGGCGGCGATTCCACTGAGAGCCGTGATCGGTGTCCAGGAGTTTGTCGCACCCGTTAGGCTGTAGTAAACGCGGAATCCTTCAACCTGCTCGACGACGGTGGCTCCCGTGCGCGCGTGGTCATAGGTGATCGTTATGGCATTCACCGCGCTGCCAGAGTCGTTCTGGAGCGTTGCCATGAAAAAGGTGGCATTCACTGTGGTCGGAGCCGTGTAGATCAGGCCGGTCGCTCCCGAGCCGGAGAATCTTGCCAGAGCGTTTGTCGCCGGCACGGTCGCCGCTCCGAGTTGGGAGGTGATGGCGGTGAAGGCGAGGGTTTGAGTCCCGGCGTCCACGTTGGCAATCGTGGAGTAGGCTGTCGAACTCGTGCCGATGGAGGTGGTGGACCACTCGCTGGCCGCAGGCTGTGCGGCAAAGGTCTGAATGCCCGTGGTATTGGATGCGGTCAGGGGGATGGCGGCATGGCCGTGGGCTACCATTGCAAAAAGGGCGGCGAGTAGGGGGCGTTTCATGGTGTGTCTAGAGTGATGGCGGGTTGATTCGCGACAGGTGCGGGAAATCGGTCGGGGTATGCGAGATGGGATGCCGCTCTTTGCGCGAGCACAGAGAGTGTCGGATGGCCGCGCGCGAGGTTGGGCATCGCGGAAATGCGGTCGCGGAGCGTCGTCCATGCCGCCCGCGAGTCCGCCGCGCGGCCTGCAGTCGCGAGGATTAGCGCCCGCTCCGCCATCCAAGGTTCGGGGCTTGGTGAAATTCCTTCCAAGCTCGCGACTCTCAAGAGCGCCGAGTCGAAATCGCGACGCGCGACATCGATCTCCAGCGCCTTGGCGAGCAGCGACGGATCATTGCCCAATCGGCTGATAGAACTTCCAGCAAGCGCCGACGCTTCTGCTAGAAGGTCCAGTGTGCGCAGGCAGTCGATCACTTCGAGAAACAATTCCGAGCCGGGAGAAACCTGATTTTCCATCATCACCCGGTAATCGGTGATCGCGAGTTCGTGCTCACCGGAAGCCGCTCGAAGCCTCGCACGGACCAGCCTTGCTTCCGCTTGTTTCGGCTGACGGGCGATCTCGGTTTCCAACAACTCAAGTGCATCGCCGCGCTTGCCGGTTTCGGCGAATGCCCGGGCCACGACCGCGCGGGTGGGAAATTTTCCCGGAGCGAGTTGCTCGGCTTTTTCCGCATCCGAGATGGCCCGCTGCCAGTCGCCGTGACGAATGCCAAGGGTGCTCCGCAGATACCACAACGCGGCGTCATCGGGCCTCTCTGCTAGATGGAAATCCGCGAGTTCGAGTTCCTCGCCGAAGTCACCGCCCGTGATGATCGGTAATTCGGTGAGTGCGATGTCCGCCTCCTTCGCGAGCTGGATCATCGTCGGATTTCCGCGTTCCAGATTCGGCAGCAGGGCGAGGTGATCCTTGAAGGCCAGCCACGCCGCGCGGGCATCTGCTAGACGGCCGGCCATGGCGAGGAGTGCGGCGCGTTTCGCCATCCATGGCTCGGGACGCGGCGCGGATTTTTGCAACGCGGCCACGCATTGCAGCGCCGCATCCCAGCGTTTGGTTTGCTGATCGACTTCAAGAGCTTTGAGCAAAACCGCCGTGTCATTTCCATGGAGCTTGAGCGCGGAAGCCAGGAGAACCGCAGCTTCCTCGGCGGCACCGGAGTCCGCCATCGCATCGGCGATTTCGATCACCAGCTCGGGTCCCACGACGGGATCGACAAGCAGCGACGCGCGGAAATCAGCGAGCGCCGCAGCGTTTTGCCCGCTCTCCCGGAGCACCCTGCCGCGCGATGCTAGAACACCAGCGTGCTTGGGATTCGCGAGAATGAACGCATCGAGTTCCGCCTTCGCAGGCACCAATTTTCCTCCTTGGTGGAGAGCCTCCCCC
>JAYTLO010000349.1:0-8207 GCA_043729385.1 Akkermansiaceae bacterium | reverse complement strand
CGTGATCGGCCTCGGCAAAAAACTCGCGCCGATGGATGCGGCTTCGAGAAACTCGGAGCACCTGATCAAGGGCTGCCAATCGCAAGTCTGGCTGGATGCCCGCCACGAAGCCGGCAAAGTCCGTTACTTCGCGGACTCGGATTCGCTCATCACCAAGGGCATGATCGCGCTCTTCGTCCGCGTGCTGGATGAAGAGACGCCGGATGACATTCTAACGGCGGACATGGGCTTCATCGACCGCACCGGGCTAAAGGAACATCTCGCGCCGACTCGGGCAAATGCCTTGAATTTAATGGCAAACCAGATGAAGAAACGCGCACTCGAATTTGCTTCACCCCCATGATCGCTTCCCTCCTCGAATTCAACTGGCTCTCCGATCCCCAAGCTTGGGGCGCTCTGTTCACCCTGACGATGTTAGAAATCGTCCTCGGCATCGACAACATCGTATTCATTTCCATCCTCGTGGATCGGCTACCCGAGGAGAAGCGCAAGCAGGGTCGGCTGCTGGGCTTGGGCCTGGCGATGGGTGCCCGGATGGTGCTGCTGCTCTCGATCACTTGGATCATGAGCATGCAGAAGCCGCTCTTCGAAATCCCCATTCTGCCCGCGTTGTGGGACATGATGCCCAGCGCCAAGGAGCACGCCGGGATGCTCCGGATCTCTGTCAAAGACCTCATCTTGTTAGTCGGAGGATTTTTCCTGATCTGGAAATCCACCAAGGAAATCCACCACAGCCTGGAAGGCCACCAGGAAGCCACCCTCACCAGCGTCGCCAAATCCAGCTTCGGCGCGGTGCTCGTCCAGATCGCCGTGATCGACATCATCTTCTCGTTAGACTCGGTGATCACCGCCGTCGGCATGGTGAATGACCCGACGCGGGTCTCGCTGATGATGGTGGCCGTGATGCTCGCCATCGGCGTCATGATGCTCGCCTCGGGGGCGATCAGCGCGTTTGTTTCGAAGCATCCGTCGGTGAAAATGCTGGCGCTCTCGTTCCTGATCATGATCGGCACGGCGCTGATGGCGGAGGCTCTGCACTTCCACATTCCCAAGGGCTACATCTATTTCTCGATGGTCTTCTCACTCGGCGTGGAGTTGTTAAATCTGAAACTCCGCACGAAGCACCAGCCCACCAATGGCGCGAATATTTGAGTCCCCTTCCAGCAGTCTGGGGGCATCTGCAAGTCTCTTGCATTTTGATGAAAGCCGGGCAAGGGTCGCGGCGTGCGCGGCTCACCCATCGTTCGGTTCATCCTACTCGTTTTCGCCCTCGCGGCGACGGCCGTCGGCTTGCTGCGCGTGACCGCAGCACGAGGCACCGCCGATCTAACGCCCCCGCCACCGCACGTCGAGCGAGCACCACTGGCGGCCGTGCCATTTCACCTCGTTCTATCCGCTCCGGCGGCCGCAGTGGAAATCGATACCGGCCACTTGATCCGTCCGCAGGTGGAGCAATCGGCGGTTTCTGGAATGCTCGAACTCGACCCTAACAACCCACGGCTGGGACTGGTGGTGCGCTGGAAAAACCCAAGCACACCCGGCGAACATCGTTTCGCGAAGCTGACTCTGGAAGCTCCCGGACAAGCCACTTTCACGCATGTCTTCGACGCTGCGGGTGATATCGACGATTTCCTAGAACTCCCCTTCCCTGCCGTAAAATGAGCAAGACCCATCACGACGGCTGCGCCCATCACGGCCAACACCACGAGCTGGTGATCAAGAATGTGACCGTCCGCTACCGGCGGGTGCTGGCGTTAGACAACGTTTCCCTGGCGACTTCCTGCGGCAACCGCGTGGCGCTCATCGGCCCTAACGGCGCGGGTAAAAGCACGCTGCTCAAGGTCATCGCCGGACTGGTGCCACGGGACGGTGGCTCGATCAGTTGGCGCGGCACGGCGGTGAAAAAGTGGTCGCGCGAGTTTGCATATTTACCCCAGCGCGAGGAGGTGGACTGGTCGTTTCCCATCACCGTGCGCGGCTTGGTGGAAATGGGCCGCTATCCGCAAACTGGCTGGTGGCGGAAATTTTCCCCTGCCGATAGTGCCGCGGTGGATGGGGCGCTGGAATCGCTTGCGCTGCTAGATTTACAACACCGCCAGATCCGCGAGCTGTCCGGCGGGCAACAGCAACGGGCATTCCTCGCCCGTGCGCTGGCGCAGGAGGCGCATGTGCTGCTGCTAGACGAGCCATTCGCTGGACTCGATCGGAATGCCGCGCAACTGCTGGGTGACCTGTTAGCCCGGCTCGCTCACGAGGGGCGGTTGGTGATCGCCTCGCACCACGACCTCAACACCGTGCCGCGTTTATTCGATGAAGCGCTAGTTCTGGCGACACGCACACTCGCCTTCGGGCCGGTGGCGGAAGTTCTAACTCCCGAGCTGATCGAACGCACTTTCCACGAGCCAGCCGCCCACGCCTGATCATGATTTTCGATTTACTCACCAATCCCTTCTATCAGCGCGCGCTTGCCACCGCCGGATTCATCGGCTTTGCCAATGGCTTCTTCAGCGGCTTCGTCGTGCTGCGGCGCAACGCGCTTTCCGTCTCCGCGCTGTCGCACACCATGCTGCCGGGCATCGCGCTGGGGATCTTTCTAACCGGCGCACTGAGCCAGTGGAATGCGTTCTTCGGCGCGATGTTCGCCGCGCTGTTAGTCGGACTCGGCTCAGTGGCCGTCGCCCGCGGCAACCGGGTGGAGCAAGGCACCGCGCTGGCCGTGCTCTACACCGCCGCCTTCGCCGCCGGGATCGCTTTGCTTCCTAAACTCGACACCCGCCAAGAGCTGGAGCATTGGCTCTTCGGCGACATCATCGCCGTGGGGAATGCTGACATCTGGATCGCCTTCGGGATCGGTGCCGCCACCCTGCTCATCACCAACCTGCTGATGCGGCCCATCTTGCTCACCCTGTTCGAGCCAAACGTGGCGGCGGCGCAAGGTGTGCCGGTACGGTTCATCCAGTATCTAATCTTCGCGCTGTTAGTGCTGGCACTGGTCTCCTCGCTGCAAGCGGTGGGCTGCGTGCTTTCCGTCGGCCTGTTAGTCACGCCGGCAGCGACGGTTTCCCTCCTCACCGACCGCACCTCCGCCTTGTTCTGGGGTGGCGGGTTGATCGGCGGTGTCGGCTCCGTAGCGGCAGTTCTCTTGTCCGGGAAATTCGGAATCGCGCCCGGTCCGGCCATCGTGATCGTGCTCGGGTTACTGTTCATCGCAGCCTATCTATTCAGCCCGAAATACGGCCTGCTTGCCCCGCGACGGAGGTAGCACCGCGCATAAGGGGTGGGGACGTCTCGTCCCCACTCATAACGCCGCCGCACCTTAAATCTCCCTCACCTCGAATTGCTCCAGAGATCGTCTGGACATGCGCCGCCCTTGTTTCATGCTCCGCGCCATGCCATCCGTCCACGTCGATCTCGCCGAGCGCACTTACTCTGTCCTTGTCGAACCGGGGCTGTTAGCCCTTGCCGGTGAAGCACTCCACAAGGCTGGGATCTTCGGCTTGCGCGCGGCAATTATCAGCGACGATACCGTGGCTAGATTTCACGCCGGAGTGCTGATGGAGTCGTTAGAAACTGCCGGTTTCAAGCCCACGCTCCACACCGTGGCGGCGGGCGAGGCGTCGAAGTCGATGTCTCAAGCCGAGACGTTGTGCCGTGAAATGATCCGCGCCGGGCACGACCGCAAGTCGCTGGTCGTCGCACTCGGCGGTGGCGTTGTGGGCGACTTGGCCGGCTTTGTGGCTTCCATTTTCTATCGGGGAATTCCCTTCGTGCAGGTGCCCACGACCATCGTCGCGCAGGTGGATTCCTCAGTCGGCGGCAAGACCGGGGTAAACGTGGGTGAGGGTAAAAATTTGTTAGGTGCCTTCCATCAGCCGCGACTGGTGCTCGTGGACCCGGAAACGTTGCAGACGCTGCCCGACCGGGAATTCCGCGAAGGCTTCGCGGAGGCCATCAAACACGCCGCCATCCGCGACGCGGCGATGCTCGACGATCTCGCCGCATTCGACTCTAACGGCCGCGACGTCCCACCGGATCTGATCGCGCGCAACATCGCCATCAAGGCCCGCGTGGTCGAGGCCGACGAACATGAAACTCGCGACATCCGGGCCTTGTTAAATTTCGGCCACACCATCGGCCACGGCATCGAGGCATCCGTGCCCTACGGCCAAATGCTCCACGGCGAGGCGATCTCCTTGGGCATCCGCGCGGCATTGTTTCTATCGGAACGCCACGCCGGACTGCCACCCGCCGCCAGCGCGAAGGTCATCGGGCTGTTGGAAAAATATCACCTGCCGTTAGTTCTACCGCCGGAAATCACCACGGACACCGTCATGGAAAAACTCGCCCGCGACAAAAAGTTTTCCGCCGGAGCCATCCGCTTCGTAGTCCTCGACGCGCTCGGCAGCGCGAAGGTCATCAACACCGTCACCGCAGAAGACCTGCGGGAGGCAATTGAGTATTTGCGGTGAGCCATTGAATGGATGGGGCGCGCAAATGACACGTCATTAGCCCGAGTTCATCCTTCTTCTACCCAGCAAGACCCATCGCCCCCGCCGAGGCTCGCTCGTGCACCTTGGTCGAGGCTGCTGCGGTCATTGAAACTGAACTGCAAACACTTATCTAACGGGGGTTTACCTCTGAGACGCGAAGGGAGGAGACTCCCTTCCCCTTAGTTCCATCACTTCTTGGACAGCGATTCCAAGTAGTCTAGCAAGCTGGCGAATTCGCGGACGGTGAGGCTGCTAACAAGGCCGGGCGGCATCAGGGAAACCGGCACTTTGTCGCGCTTGGCGATGTCGCTGGCTTTCATGGTGGATTCGATGCCGGCGATGTTGCGGACCTTCACTTGATCGGTGCTTTCAAAGGTGACGAAGCCCATTTGGCTGCTGCCGTCCTTCATGGTGAACATCTCGGTGGCAAATCCTTGGGCGATGGTTTTGCCGGGATCGAGGATATTTCCTGCCAGATCGGCGCGGGGGTAAGTTTGGGCGATGGTGCCAAGGTATGGCCCTTTTTGCGCCTGATCGAGGCTGGTGGCGTGGCAGGTGGTGCAGCTTTGGCGGGTGAACAACTGCTCGCCGAGCGCGACATCGCCTTTGGTGGTCATGATCGCGGCGACGGCCTCTTCGGGCTTGAGCGTGCTAACAAGCGGGGTCTTGTCCTCGCCTTTTTTCTGCAGCTTGAGGGACTTGGCGGTGTCCTTGGCGGCGGCGGCCACGGTGGCGTCCGCATCTGTCATGGCGGTGCGGACTAGGTCGTCGAGACCGTGGAAGCCCGTCGCTTGGATGGCTTTCAAGATCTGGACGCGGCGTTGTAAATTCGCCCAACCTTGGTCGAGGGCTTTCTGTGAGAGTTCGCGCGACTCGGGACTTCCCGCCTTGCGGTCGCTCAAGGCTAACAGCGCGGCGTCCGCCCAGAGCGACGAGTCGCCTGCAAGCTTGGCGGCTTGCTCTTCAAGTAACAAATGGTGGTTCTCAAGCTTAGGAGCAGTTAGGAAAGCGGTCTTTGCGACGTTGTAGGCCTTTTCCTCGCCCTTCGCTTTGCTGAGTTTGTCGATGGCGGCGAGGGACGCGAGGCAGCCTTCTTTGGAATCGGTCTTAGCAAGGGCGGCGACGGCACTGGAAACAGTTAGCGCGGGGAAATCCCCTTCTGCGGCTTGGATGAGGTAGGGAATGACGGCGGCGGAGACCGACTCGTCGGTGGCCAGCGAGGCAACCAAGTCCGGCAGCAGCGCGGGATTTTTCTTCACCATCTCGGTGAGGCTGACGACTGCGCTGTCCATCTCGATGCGGTTGCGCTGCAATTCACGCAGCAGCACGAGGAGTCGGTCTGGCGAGGTTTTCTCCATCGCGGACTTGAGGGCGGCGGCGATTCTCGAAGTCTCGCCCCAAGCTTCTGGCTGATAGTAGGGGCCGCGGGTGTCTGGCCGGGTGCCCCATGAATCCCCTTTCCACTCACCTTCGTGGAAATGCAGACGGCAGAGCGCACTGAAAATTTCCTCGCGCATGGCGGGCACGCTGGCCTTCGCTAACCGCTCAATGAGTCCTCTAACGACTTCCGGGGTGTGGATGCGCATCAGCACCCTCAAGGCTCCGGTGCGCAGGGCGGCGGAGGACGCGGAATCGTCCACGATGGCGAAACATGGAGCGGCGGCTTGCAACTTCGCCAACGAACGGAAGGCGGTGTGGGCGAGGACGAGGTCCCCATCGCCTAACAACATCGCGATTTGCGGAGCCACGACTTGCAGGTTCTGGCGAGTGGCCCCGACGACCGCTTCAAGGCGGGTTCGCGCGTCGTTGCTTTTCAGACCGTCGGTGTAGAGGGCAGGCGGCGCAGTGGCTTTCCCTGCGGGAAATTGGTCGAGTCCGGCATCGCCCACGGCGCGCAAAACGAAGCGCTGGAGCGCGGGATCAGCGGCGAGCGGCGCGACCGCCTGGAGGATGGGCGCTGCGGATTCGGCCTCGAGCGCCCGCTGGGTGAGGGCGTAAAGCGCGGCGACGCGAGCGGGCAACGGCTTGTTAGTATTTCCTGCTAGAGCGAGTAAGGCGTCCTTCATGGTCGCCGTGCCGGGCCGGCGCAACAAGGTCCGCTGCGCTTCGAGGGTGCGCACTTGGCTGGGCGATTCCAACAGCCGGACCAGCTCCTCCTCGCTGGCTTTGGCGAAATTTGGCAGTGCCTCGGGCGTGTAACCCTGTGGCGAAACGCGGACGATGTAGCCCACATCCGGGCCATCCCATTTGAAGGTCGCGCCCTTCCAGCTTGCCTGATAGATCCCGCTCATCCCGTCCACGTCGGCATCGGTCGGGCGAGTCATCTTGATCAAGGGTTCCGGCTTGGCGGACTCCTTGAAGGTCGCACCCTGCGGCTCGACGGTGTGACGCCAGAGCGCACCGGTGCCCCAGTCACAGGTGAGCGGCGCGTCATTCCATTTCGCAGGAAATCCCGGCTCTGATAGATAGACCGAGCCGCAGCCGGAGCCGCCGCCATAGTCGGCTAACGGTTTCACGATTTCATCGCCGAAGTTGATATACATCCGCGGATAGCCGTGGTCTTCGAGGCCGGTGAAATGGTGGAATCGCACATCCCATCCGCCGCCGTCGTTGGTGTTGTCGCGGGCGAAAATATCGAGCAACGGACTGATCGGCGTGCCGAGGATGTTGCGGGTGCCGGTGCTAAAAATTTCCAGCCCAGAGCCGTCTGGACGGAAGCGGATCACCCCGCCGGCGCGATGTTGAAGGTGTTTGCCATCGCTGCCGACGGCGTCCGTAAAGCCGAAATCACCGCCAGCGATGTAGAGCCAACCGTCGATTCCGAGGCTCAGGCCGTTGGTCGTGTGGTCGGCGGGGCGGTCCTTGAAACCGAAGGCAATTCCCGTGATCAGCTTTTTCTCTTCATCGGATTTGCCGTCGTCATTGGAGTCGATAAAACAGCTAACATGTGGCGGGTGGACGAGGTAGAGGCGGTCGTGATCCCAGACCAAGCCACGCGGCGAGTCCACGTCTTTGACGAACTCGATAACCTCGTCGGCACGGCCGTCCTTGTCAGTATCTCGCAAACGGAGGATCCGCCCCCGGCTTGGATCGCGGCCAAGCGAGCCATTGCCATCGGATGAAACATAGAGATCACCATTCGGCGCGGCGGCCACATAGACCGGATAATTCGCCGCCGAGGGAGTGGCGAATAGGCTGACATCGAAGCCGTCTGGAACTTTCACGTCCTTCAGGATTTCAGCTTCCTGCTCCGGGCTGAGCTTGGAAATTTGCGGGCGGATGTTCCCAGACTTTTCATTCGGGTCATCTTTCGCGGCGTGGGTTGGAGAGGAAACGAGAGTGCTCAGCACGATTAGAGACGAGATGGAAGGACGCATGGCAGAATGGACTTGTTTCAACAGCCGCGTGGGTTGCGGAGCCTCCACTACGGCTTTGGAAGTTCACTTCGTTCACCCGTGGGACTAAAACCTAGGTGCCCCAATTCGATGACTTCAACTGCATTTGCTGCTAGCGGTCGAAGAGGTCAGAGTTGACCACTGATTGCACTGATTCACTGATTTTAAGAAGGTGCCCGGGTGCGGGACAAAAAAATTATCCTAGACATGAAGTGGTCTGAGATTGGCCCCAAGGAGGGGCGGAACGTGTCCGCCCACGCGGATGATGAGCCGATTCGTGGTCCAAAGGGTCTTGTCATCGTCATCTCATCCTCACGGCGAA
>JAYTLO010000348.1:0-3633 GCA_043729385.1 Akkermansiaceae bacterium | reverse complement strand
GCATGACCATCGTCGCAAGTACGGCGGCGTTGTCCACCGACAGCACGCCTTCAATGATGACGAGGATGAGCACCACCATGAGGCCCGCCGCGGGATCGGGTCCGAGAATATTGTAAGTCCAGTCCATGAAATTTCGGCGGCAAGCTGGGGGAGCCTCCCGCCGCTGGCAACGGGAAATTGCGCCCTGCCTTAGAATCTGCGGCGGTTTCACGACGATTGATCGCCGCCCTTGCGCCCGTCTCGGCGACCGTTTAGGAACCGCGCAACAATTTCCCCATGGCAGCCGACTACACCGAAAACGACATCAAATCACTCGATTGGCGCGAACACATCCGCATGAGACCCGGCATGTATATTGGGAAACTCGGCGATGGCTCGTCGCCCGACGACGGCCTCTACATCCTGCTCAAGGAGGCGGTGGATAACTCCATCGACGAGCACATCATGGGCTACGGCAAGGAAGTGCGCGTGGAGATCGACGAGGAAGGCCGCGTGGAGGTGCGCGACTTCGGGCGGGGGATTCCGCTCGGGAAATTGTTCGATTGCGCGGCGATGATCAACACCGGCGCGAAGTATGACAGCGAGGCGTTTAAGAAATCCGTGGGCCTCAACGGCGTGGGCATCAAGGCCGTCAACGCGCTATCTAACTTTTTCGAGATCCAAGCCTGGCGCGAGGGCGAGACCAAGTCGCTCGAGTTTTCCAAAGGCATGCTCACTCTGGATATGAAGAATCCGCGCCGCGACGACGGGGTGAACGGCACCCGTCTCGCCTTCGAACTCGACCGCACGATCTTCCCCGCGAAGGCGAAGTTTAAGGAAGCGTTCGTCGAGAAGATGTGCCGCTACTATTCGTATCTGAATCCGGCGCTCACCATCAACTTCAACGGAAAGAAGTTCCGCTCGAAGGACGGGCTGCTAGATTTGCTGCGCGAGGAAATGGAAAATGAAGCACTCTATCCGCCGATCCATCTCATCGGTAAAGATATAGAAATCGCCTTCACTCACACTCCCGAGAGCGGCGAGGAATACTATACATTTGTCAACGGCCAGAACACCTCACAAGGCGGCACTCACCTCGCTGCGTTCCGTGAGGCATTGGTGCAAGTCATCCGTGGTTTCTATAAAAAACAATACGAGCCATCCGACATCCGCGCCGGCATCGAAGCTGCCGTCTGTGTGCGGATCATGGAGCCGGTGTTCGAATCGCAAACGAAGACCAAACTCGGTTCCGCCGGCATCGCTCCAGATGGAGAATCGCTGCGCACTTTCATCGGGAATTTCCTCAAGACCAATCTCGATAACTACCTCCACAAGCACCCGCAAACTGCCGAAGCGATCCAGAAGCGCATCATGGCAGCCGAGCGTGAGCGCAAGGATCTCAAAGGCATTCAGAAACTCGCCCGCGAGCGTTCCAAGCAAGCGAAGGTCCATAATAAGAAACTCCGCGACTGCCGCGTCCGTTACGACAGCAAACACAAGCGCCGCGAGGAATCCACCCTCTTCATCACCGAGGGCGACTCCGCTTCCGGCTCCATCACCAAGAGCCGCGACGTGGAAACACAAGCCGTCTTCTCACTTCGTGGCAAGCCGCTCAACACCTACAGCCTGCCGCGCAAGATTGTGTATGAAAACGAAGAGTTTGCCCTGCTCCAAGCTGCGCTCAACATTGAGGATGGCATTGAGTATTTAAGATATAACAAAGTCGTCATCGCCACCGATGCCGACGTCGATGGAATGCATATCCGGCTGTTACTCCTAACATTCTTCCTCCAGTTCTTCCCGGAAATGATCCGCGATGGTCATCTATGGATATTACAAACGCCGCTCTTCCGCGTTCGTAACAAAAAGGAAACCATCTATTGTTATGATGATGACGAGCGCAAGAAAGCCTTAGCTAAACTCGGCAAAGCCGCCGAGATCACCCGCTTCAAGGGACTCGGGGAAATTTCACCCGACGAGTTCAGCTTCATGATCGGCCCCGACATGCGGCTCGACCATGTGGAATATGAAGAAGGCAAAGGCGTAAAAGAATTGTTAGCCTTCTACATGGGTAAGAACACCCCAGACCGCCAAGACTTCATCATCGCGAATCTCCGCGACGATGTGGACAAGCAGGTGCAAGTGGCGTGAATAAGGAGGCGCCACACTCCTGTGGTGCTGGTGAATGGCTGGTCTTTGAAAAGCGCAAAGCTCTTCCAAAGGCACTTCATTCGCATCCACGACAAGAGTGTCATGGCTCCATATCCTGCCGGAGAACCGTGTCCCGACCATCTGGTCGGCTCCGACCAAATGGTCATCATTTCAAAAACTTTAACCGATTACCCAACGCGGAATTTCTCGGAAAATCCGCGTTGGGTAATTACCTCCATCCCGAGGGGATTGGGGGCCGTTTGTGGTGCATGTAATCACATCAAGTTTATTTGTGGATCATATTTTTGAGAATGTGATCCACAAAGATTGTTGTCATTCATGGGTGATCCACAAGTCCCTCGGCGCAGCGAAGAAGCTTGTGAAACGACAGTAGTGCGGGTGATCTTCCGGATGACTCTCTGATCGTCAGTAAGATACCCTCTTCTCGCAGGACTCGGAGGACACGGCGAGCAGTGGGGATGGGGATACCAGACCGCTTTTCGAAGGTGGGACTGGTGAAGGTGGGGAACTGAAAAATGAAATCCGGCGCATCCGTGTGGATGTATTTCTCCAGCTCACCCATGGCGTCAGGGAGGAGTTGGGGAGCGATGGGAATGAAACGGGCCGTTTCTTCGGTGCAACCCGGAGCACCGATCCAGTTCTGGATGCGCCGATATTGACCGGGATCCTTACTGGCTCCGCGCACGCCGGACATCAAGAGGCGGTGGCTGTCCAGGAGGATGCGCTGGGAAAGCGGCAGCTGCGACAACTGCGTCACCGCAAGGGAAAGCGCCCGGCGGTAGTTAAGAACTTCCCGGATGTCGTCCCGGCGTTCCCCAGTAAAGCGGGCCTCGTCCGCCTCGAACTCGAAAACCTCCGAGGCCGTGGCCTGCGTGCCTTCGATGCGGCTGGAAAGCACGGCTTCCTGCGTGGTCAGCGGCGCGAGCAGCACCTGTGGGTTCGGGATTGCCTGTAGCAAACCATCGTAACGGGCCAAGGCCGCGCTCGCCGGACCGAGTAGCGGAATCAGGCACTCCCACTGGATGCCGGTGGGAGGAAACTTGCCGAGATGGTAACGGATGCTCATGGATGGATCGGGTGGAAAAATCGGGAAAAATCAGACGCTGGCTCCGCCGTCTTCCAAATGAGCCAGATGCCAGAGGTAGAACGCTTCGATGTTGGATTTGCGTAGGGTATGCAGCTTTTTCCAGCGCCCGTCGATTCGGAGTGATTTCAGCAGATTCAGAGCGCTTGGGACAACCCGCATTTCAGCCAAGGATCTGCCGGTATTGCCCGACTTGATGATGCTGGCGAGTAAGGCGGCCCGAGCGGCGGCTGTTTTTGCCTCGTAAAGCGAAAGCCTGGATCGGATCAAGTGAGTATTGAGGGCATCAACCCCGGTTTTGAAAAATGCACGATTGCCGTCATCCACGATCGGCTTGAGCTCGATTTGTGATAGGGAGTAGGACGCCCCCAAGGTGTCTTCAAGTGCGTCTTCGATTG
>JAYTLO010000347.1:0-23824 GCA_043729385.1 Akkermansiaceae bacterium | reverse complement strand
CGCTTCTGCGGCGGGCTGGTGCCTCGCGAACTTACAGACAAAGATTTACACTACCTAGCCAAGGAACTCCTAATTCATTATTAGGATCTGCTGGCTGCTGTTAGCGGGACTGACGCTGGCGGCTGCCGAACCGCTGACCCGCATCGCGGAAATCCGGATGCTACCGCGCGGGCAAGCAGGCATGGCATTGCCAGTCCGGGCGCGCGGGGTGGTGACGTGGCGGAGTGGTCGCGAGAATTTAACCATCCAGGATGATTCCGCCGGGATTTGGGTGAGCGTCACCAGCGCGCAGGTGCGCGGGCTTTGGCTCGGAAATTATGCCGAAGTGGACAAAATGCGCGAGGGCACGGAAGTCGAGACCGAAGGTGAAACTGATCCCGGCGGCTATGCCCCACAGATTTTACCCAAAACGCTGCGGGTGGTGGGACGGAAGGCAATGCCGACGGCACTGCAGATGGACCCGGCGCGATTTTTCAGCGGAGCGGATGATTGCCAGCGCCTCGAAGTGCGCGGAGTGGTGCAAGGATTCCAGCCCTCCACGAGCGGACCCGCCTTGCCACCAATTTGCACGACACTCTGCTCCCGGCCTACAAGTGGTGGCGGTGGCGGATGACGGCGAATCCGCGCTCAAACTGTGGCACGAACACCAGCCAGACATCATGCTGCTGGACATCAGCATGGGAGGCATGGACGGCATCGAAACGATTCGCCGCCTGCGGCCAAATGCCCCCGAGGCCCGCGTGCTCATGCTCACTTCTTCGGAAGCCGAGGAAGACGTCCGCCACGCGCTCGAAGCCGGGGCTTCCGGCTACGTCACCAAGAACGTGCGCCGCGCCGAACTCGTCGAAGCCATCCGCGAATGCCACGCCGGCGGCCGACCGATCGGCGAGCACGTCACCCGATTGCTAGCCGCAGGCAGCGAGCACGGCGCCGTCTCACGCCGCGAAATGGAAGTGCTCGGCCTCGTCCGACAAGGGTTCACCAACGCCGAAGTCGGTCGCCTGCTCGGCATTTCAGAACGCACCGCCAAGGCCCACGTCGCCGCCTTACTCGTGAAACTACAAGCATCCGACCGCTCGGAAGCCGTCGCCCGCGGCTTCGAGCGCGGGCTGCTGAAACCTTGAAACGAGAACGCTTCATGCTTGTTGGGCATTTAGCGGGAGCGCAGATGCAGATGCCGTTTCCTGCCGCACTTTGCGCAATTGCGCGGCGACTGGGGATTCGTCGAAGCAGTACCGATATTAATTCTCAAGAGTTGGGGGAGTATTAAAGAGTGCCTTCTTCACTTTCCCAATCTTCGGTCCGCAAATCGTTCACGCGCTTGAATTCGCGGGTGTTGTGGGTGACGAGGATCAAGCCGAGCGAGAGTGCCTGGCCGCTGAGTTGTAGATCGTAGGGGCCGATTATCATGCCGACTTTCTCAAGCTGGTAGCGGACTTCCGCCGCTTTCATCGCGGAGTCCCAATCGAAGGGCAGCAGGTGAAACGGTGCGAGAAAGGAGGAGACTTTTTGCCCTTCCCGCTCAGGGTTGTTGCAACGGAAGACGCCCGCGAACAGCTCGAAAACGGTCACCATCGAGATGGCGCAATTCTCAGGACTGTAAGCTGCAAGTCCTTGGACTACCTTCGGATTTCCGCGCATGGCGGCGATGCAAACATTGGTATTGAGAAGGTAGATCATGCGGTGAAATCCGCGATGGATGGGAGTTCTCCTTGATCGGGCCGGGTGAAATTGGCGTCATCGATACGGATGTTCTCAAAGAATCCGTCAGGCCAAGTGGAAGCTTTGACCGGCACCAAGAGCACCCCATCGCCCAGCCGACGGATCGAGACTTCCTTGCCGTCGAACCTCAGCTCCTTGGGGATTCTTACCGCCTGCGAGCGACCGTTCATAAATAAAGTGGTTGTCATAGCCGGTCTATACCCGATTGGTGGTGACGGGTCAACGAACCATCCGCCACAAACGGAATTGTAGAAACCCCGTCCGGTCATGGCATTCTGGATGAAAGCGGCGACCGCCAGCCCTCGCAACGCCGCCGCAGAAGCTATTTCCTCCGCAGCCGGCGGGAAACGAGAACGCGTGGCTGATCGGCCAATAGACGGAGCCAGGGGCGGCGGATAATTTAGATGACTTCTCTGACATCCCAAAGTCTGGCCAAATCCAACCCGCTTCCGGTGAAACCCATCCCAATCGCATCGCAGTTCCGAGTCCTCATCATTTCGGCGAGTTGCTGGATCATCGCGCTGGGCTGGCTGCCAGCCCAGACGCTGCGCGAGGCGGCTGCCAATTTCCCCGGCTTGCGGGTGGGGGCTGCGATCAAAGCAAGCTCGCTGGGAGGTCAGGCCTACGCCAATACCCTCCGCCATCAGTTCAACCTGCCCACGCCGGAAAACGACACCAAGTGGGGTCCACTTCGCCCCAGCCAGAACACGTTTGCGTGGTCGGCTGCCGATGCGAACGCCAATTTCGCTCGCGCCGTCGGCCAGCAAATCCGCGGCCACACGATGCTTTGGTATAAATCTAATCCCACCTGGCTCACGGGCGGCGGATTCACCACCACCGAGGCGCGCGACATTCTGTTCGACCACATCGACACCGTGGCCGCCCATTATCAGGGCGATGTTTACTGCTGGGACGCGGTGAACGAGGCGTTCAACGACAATGGAACCTTGCGGGACAGCTTTTGGTATAACTCGCCCGGGATCGGTTATGCCGCGAATGGCACGCGCTACATTGAGGAAACATTCATCCGCACGGCTACGGCGGATCCGCAGGCGCTGCTGTTCTACAACGACTACGGCGCGGCGTTGTTGTTTGATGAAACCTATCAGCGAAAGCCCGCCTACTGGGCCGTCTGGAACGCGCTTGCCAATCAGGCGGAGAAACTAACCGTGCTGGATTTTTCCAACGGCGATTCCACCAACACATTTAGCCAAGAAACCCTCAGTGCGGGAACTGGCCGCCAACTTGCCGCAGACGGCGTGAGTGATTTCATCACGCTGGCCCTCGCGGTGCCTGCCGCCGGGCCATGGAATGTGAAGCTCGGCTACCGCCAAAGCGGCGCGTCGGGGAAATTCCAACTCGCCATCGCGCCCGAGGGCAGCAGCAATTTCACCAATGTCGGTGGCGTCGTGGATGCCAAGCGCGGGGCTGGCACGCTGGCTCTAACCGCTGCTAACGACTACACCACGCCCACGGTCATCAGTGGCGGCATCCTCGTCGCCTACACCCTCGCCGCAGCAGGCTCTCCCAGCGGCATCGGCGCAGCGTCCGACGTCAGCGCCAACCTCGTGATCAACGGCGGCACACTCCGCCATGAAGCAGCTAACGTCGCCACCACCAACCGCAAATTCGCGCTTGGCTTGGCCGGCGGCACCCTCGATTCCTCGGCTACGGCGATCACCGACATCGTCCATTTTTCCACCCCGCTCGCCATGGGATTCAACTCCCAGCTCAGTGCCCGCACGCTGACGCTGGCTGGCAGCAATCCCGGTAACAACCTGCTCAACATGGACCTCAATGACGACAGCGCTGGCAACCCGACCAGCATCGTCAAGCAGGGTTCCGGGAAATGGCAAATCACCGGAACCAGCAACGAATACACCGCCGACCCCTCGCGCACGGCGTTCATGGCCACCGCCACCGATTACACCGTCACCTACGCCGGTCGTAGCCTGTGGAAAACCAAGCCCGTCGAAGGAAAATCCACCGACAGTAAAATGGCCTTCCGCCACGAGGATAAGGCCGTGGTCGTGTATTACGACGGCAGCTCAGGCCTCATTTCCGCGAGCGACATCGCACGCTTCGACGGCAACGGTGGCGCCGCCCATCCCTTCTGGAAGGCGAAACTGTAAGTGGGGGGACGGCTGCAGTGTCCCAGCAGCCAAACTCATCTTTAGTTCGCTTCAGCGCGAGCGCAGAGGCTGATCGTAACCAAGGATGCCCCGCAGTTCCTTCCGCAATTGCGCGGCGACCCGGTATTCGTAAACCGACCAACCGGGCCGAGCGGGATCCATCTTTCCCCGCGCCGAGGAAAGGTTGAATCCGTCTCCGGCCATCAGACCGAGTTCGTCGGAGATCGCGGCATTAGTGATCCTGCTTATCAAGTCAGGTTTCGCATTTTATGCCGCATGCGGTTGCACTTCGCTTTCGATGCGTTCGCCGTTCTCGCGTTCGGCCCGCATCAGTTCGTAGTCCAATTGGAGACGGAGCCAGAAGCCGGGAGAGGTTCCGAAATAGCGGCTGAAGCGCAGGTCGTATTCCGGCGTGCAGCGTCGGCGGCCTTTTTTCATGTCGGTCAGATGGGGCGAGGGAATGCCGGTCATTCGCGAGACTTCCGCCTGCGAGACGTCCCACTCGCCCAGCGTTTCGTGCAGCGTTTCCGCGAAAAAGTTCACCAGCGGTAGCAGGTCTGTGTTTCGTTTTATGGTCATCAATGGTAGTCGGTGATTTTCACATCGGACGCTTTCCCGTCATTCCAACGGAAGATCAGGCGCCACTGTTGATTGATCCTCACGCTCCAGATTGCAATTGGAAATCAAAGATCGGAAATCCGCTTCCGCGAGGACGAACCCGTTCTTGCTTGAGCACGCCGAGGAACTGATCGAGGCGAAGTATCATCTGGCTGCTGCTATCATCCTCCGGGCGGTGTTGGAAGAGCGGTTGCGCAAGTTGTGCAAAAGCAACAACTGCATGCCCACCAAACAGCGTCCGACGATCGAAAACTTCAAGCTGTCTCTCCAAGCGGCGACTGCGATCGACCGGATCGGAGTAAAAGACATCGACGGGATGGCGGGAGTCGGAAACGCCGCCGCCCACCACCTGCCGGAATACAAAGCTGAGGATGTTCCGCCATTCTATCAGCGCGTTACGGCATTCCTTGTGCGCTTCTCGGTGGCCTGAAATGCCAGAGCGTTGATACTCGTCATCTGACATCGTGGTGGATCACACCAGTAAATCGCAAAGTTGAGGTTCCTCCTGTGCCGAGGATGGCATCAAGGTGGCGCATCCACTCGGTGAGGGTGGGCATGAACTCGCTGGCGTGACCGTTTCCACGTTCATTATTGCGATCCTGGAGGGTTTCCCAAAGCCAGGTGTTTTGCCAAGCAGGCTTGAGGCTGCGGGAACGGGGCGCGGACCTTAGGCCAAACTAGCAGGACGAGTCGGAGCAGCCAGCTTTGGAATCCCGGCTAACAACCCTTGAAAGAACTCACCGATGAAGCGCCTCCAGAACCGCTTCCGGATGGCATTCGGCGACGCGCAGGAGCGCGCGGGCGGTTCCTTCGGGATGGCGGTGGCCTTGTTCCCAGTTTTGCAGGGTGCGAGGACTGATGCCGATGAGCGTGGCGAACTGGGTCTGGCTGAGGCCGAGTTTCTCGCGGATGGCCTTCGCATCGGGCGATTCAAGCGTGGTGGTGCGCGAGGCTTTCGCTTTGCCACGCAGGATCGCGCCACCCTCCTTGAGGCTGGCGGCGAGTTGTTGGAAGAGTTCGTCGTTCATGGGAATTCGGTTTCGATAATGGATTTGAGGAATTTGAGCTGGGCGGGGGTGAGGTTGCCCTGTGCGTTTTTCGGGTAGGCGAGGAGAAAGAGGATGGTGCTGCCAGGAACGTGCCAGTAGTAGATGACCCGTAAGCCACCTCGCTTGCCACGACCGGAACCGGCACAGCGCAACTTGCGAAGCCCGCCAGAACCACGGATGAGATCGCCGCTTTCAGGAGCGGTCATCAACGCCCATTGCAAGGCGTTCAATTCGTCGTCCGAAAGAACTCGATGATCTGACGGGTGAAAATCGACGTTTCACGAAAGACGAACCGCATGGGCGAAACCTCCGTCAATGACGGAGACGTATCAAGTCATCTGGCCAGTTTCGTTTACGGGATCACGCAGCTCCCCGGATCACTTCCCCACTTTCATCTCCTTGCCGTGGGCGATGGAGGGCCAGAATTTCTCCCAATCAAAGGGCCGGGAAAACTCGCCGAAGTGACAGGACTTGCAATCGCCGGGACCAAGAGGGCGGAATTTGAAGGTGTCCGGCTTGTTGTCGAGCTGTTGGGCGAGGTGCTCGCTGGCCGGGCCGTGGCACGACTCGCAACCGACATCGACGAGCGCATCCACCCCTAACGGACGGCGATACCCCGAGGTCTGACCGAAGCCAACGGTGTGACACTTGATGCAATGCGGGTCCGCGTCCGAGCCTCGTTTCACCAACGTCGCGAAGGCGCGGGCGTGGCCGGATTTTTGCCAAACCTCGTGAGCTTGCGAGTGGCAACTCTGGCAGGAGGCGGACCCGACAAACGTCGCAGTGGCGGAAACTCCGGGAATCGCGTTGGGGTCCACGGCGTGCGGATCGTCGATGGCTAGCGGCGTGCGGCGGATGTCAGAACGGTATTCACGGACCAGTGCTAAGAAGTCCGCGCTCTGCGGGATTTCTTCCTTCAGCAAATCGATCTCATACTTGGGATCTAGCAGGCGCTTGCGCTTTTCCCCGGCCATGCGGGCGGTGAGCGTGCCGACAGTGCGGGCTTGGTTGGTGGTGAAGAGAATCATCGAGTCGTTTTCGCGGAGAATTTCCTGCGTCGGCCCCGCCACGTCTCCACCGAGGATGAGCGCGAACTCGAAGTAGTCGCGGGCCAGCAGGCGCATCTCAGCTTCGTTGGCGAAGGCTAACAGGACCACTAAATCGGTCTGCGCGGCGAGTGCGGGCAACTGGCGGCTGATCGCTTCATTCAGCCCTAACACTGCCAGCCCATCGCCGGGTTCGGGCACGCTGCGGGGCGAGACCACGCCGAGGATGCCCACCCGGATGCCGCCGAGTTTGACGATGCGAAATGGCTCGAGCACCGGCTTGCGGGTAGCCGCAGCGACAAGAGACGCGCTGACAAGTGGCACCGGAGAAACGGCGGCGAGCGCAGTGAGAGTCTCCGCCGGGATCATCGCTTCGCGGCCACCCATGTTGAGCGCGGCGAAGCCCATGGTGCCGTACGCGCGGGCGAGGTAGCGGTACTGGATGAGGTCGTAGTCCGCCCCACCGGCGAGGGCACCGCCGACGTCGAGCTTGAGCACGGGGCCAGGATTTTCCCGCCCCTCCAGCCAGGTCCGTAGGCGGGTGAGGCCGCCGTGTTGGCCGCTGAAACAACCGCAAGGCTCGAGCCGCCCGGCGGTGTCGCAGGTGAAGTGCACCGTTAGTTTTCCGGCAGCGGACTGGGGGTGAGTCCGGGTGATATAGAGAACCCCGCCGGTGACGGCAGCCACTAGCAGAATCGTCGCAGCGATGCGGAGGGCGGCTTTCACGGCGTGCAGTTAGTGAAGGAGCGCGTAGGCCACGGCATTGACATTCACCTGCCGGGCCTCGCTGATTTCGGCACCGCCGCAACAACAGCAACCCTTGGCACTGTGGGCGTCGTTGAGTCCCTCCGGCGAATGGACGAGGGCCAGCCGACCGTTGATGAAGATGCCTTGCAAGTGAGCTGGGCTGCCTTTCACACTGAGGCTGGTGATGCGATTGACGGTGGAAAAAATCTCGTGATTCATCGGAATTTCCTTCAACTCATACCCCGGCAGGGCAAGCGCGATCTCGCGTTTGAACGCCGCAGTCCACTCGCCGTTCGAGCAGCCCGGACTGGATAAAACGAAGCCGCCATTTTCCAAATACCGGCGGAGGTTCACTCGCTCAGGTCCCTTCAGAGTGAAATCCCCTTGGCCGGTGAAGACGCACAACGGCGTGGTGAAAACCTCGTCCTTGGCCAACCCGATGAGGCTAAACTTCGGCGAAACATTGAGTCCCATCTCTTTGGCAGCATCGGTTAGGAAGGCGTCGGCGAAACAAATCGCCGTCTGGTTGTCGCCATAGACGAGCTGGCCGCAATGGATGGTCTCGGTGTTCCAATCGAAGGCAGGCGCGGCAGCGCTGCCAAAGGTGGCGGTCATGAGGAGAGCTAACAGAGATTTCATGGCTTGGTGGTGAGGCGGCGGAAATAGGCGTCCGCGATGGTTTCGTAGTCGAGAAGCAGAGTGCTGCCGCCGGGAGTGGCGGTACGGCGGGCGGATTGTTGATCGATTTTCGCTTGGTCCGCAGGATCGAGCCGTGCGGTGGGAGCACCGGGCTGGCCTGGTCCGCCTTGATCGCCCAGCCCGGCGATGGAGCTGGCAATCGGTCCGTCTAGCAGCGACTCGCCGCCTAACAATTGTGGCTCGCCATCCATCGCGGAGTCGGCCATGAAGCCGCCAAGTCCCGCGCCGCTGGCCCCTTCGCCCGGCAGTGGGCGGAAATTTTTCGAGAGCATCATCTGTCGCAGCGAGTCGCCGGATTGCATCTTGCGGCGGAGTTGTAACGCGCGGTCGAGACCTTGCGCGACGCCTTGTTGGCCCTGTTGTCCGGCCTCGGAAAACAAGCGCTCCATTTCCTCCAGCAGATTACGAGCCTGCGCTTGGGCCTCGCCCGCCTTGCTTTCTAACATGCTTTGCGCCGCCTGCCGCGCGAGTCCGGGCATGCCGGCGGCTTCAATCTGATCGGCCAACCCGCGCGCGCTGCCCGCCGCTTCGGGGAAATTTTTCTCTGCGGCAGCGGCGTCGTGCTGGAGCTTTTTTGCGAGTCCGTCGAGCTTTGGCGCGAGTTCCCGCTGGTGGGCACCGAGATCGCGCAATGCCAAGCGGTCTTCCGCGTTGAGCTGCGACTTGTCCTGATAGGCTTTGGTTTGTGCCGCGAGTTCTCGCTGCTCATCCGTTAGTTGTTGGAAGCGGTTGAAGTCCTTCATCAGCTCGTGCAGGTGCGCCAGGTCTTGCAGCGGCTCTTGGATTTCCTCCTTCGCCCGATCACTCCCGCCTTGCAGCCGCTCGCGTTGCTCGCGGGCGGCTTTTTCCAGCCCCTCCATCACGGCCACACTCGGCGGCGCGGGCGGCGGCGGGCCGGATTCTAACGCCTTCTCACTCTCCTCGCGATTCTTCTCCACAGACTTCCGGATCTCAGCGCTTTGCTCGCGCAGTTTTTCCTGCAAGTCCTTTTCAAAATCATAGACCGGCTGGTCGCGGCCGAACTTCGCCATGTCGTCCGCTGTTTGCTCCAGCCGCTGGTTGAGTTGGTTTTGCTCGGCGAATGCCTCGGCCATTCCTGCCAACGACTTCTCGCTGTTAGCCTGCTCTTTTTGCAACTCCGCCAGCTTTATCTCGATCCGCTTTTGCGCCGCAATCTGCTCTTCGAAGCGCTTGAGCAACGCCTCATACTTGCCGGCGATCATCGCCACATCCACTTTCTCGCGCAGCCTATCATTGTAATCTTCCTCAGTGATCACCTCCATCCGGCGCGTGCCGGTGCGAGTGATTTGCGGCTCGGGTCGGGTGTCCATCGCCTCCGCAAACAGCGCGATCTTGTCGCCCGGCTTGGCCCCGAGTGTCGCGAGATCCAGCGTGTGCGCGATGCGATGGCGGCGGGTGTCGGGCGCGTCAAACACCACCGGCTCTAACGGCAGAAACGTGTCATTGATCCCGATGTGCAGCCGCATGGAGTGCAAACCATAGTCATCCGTGGCATCCACCATCACCGGCAAGGCGAGTCCAGCGACCACCAACGCATCCTTCTCCGGCACCGTGATGGCGATGGCTGGCGGGAGATCGCGCGTGACCGTTAGAGAGGCCGTCGGAGTTTCGGTGGCGGCATTTCCAGCCACATCCACCAGCGCAAACGACAACCGACCGGAGCGATCCGCCGTGAAATCCGTATGGCCAATTTCCGCCGGACCTTCGGCAGCGGGCTGAAGTGGAAATGCCGCCGGAGTTTCACTGTCGCTTTCAAATAGAATCTTGCCCACGCCAAGCGGACGGTTAGACGCGATTTGAAATCCGACTTGCGATCCTTCCAGCACCTGCAATGCCGTGAACCGATAGGGAATCTCCCGCGCCTTCTGCCCCGTGTAAATGGGCGGCACGAGCCGCACCACCGCCGCGCCGATCTGCGGGGTGAGCACGAGGCCTAACACCCGCCGATGACTGCGGCTAGTGCCATCGCCCGTGTGGGCGGTTAGTTCGAGCGGATCACGGATCGTTTCCAAGCGGCCCACAAATGTGCCATCGCCCCGCGCCGACAGCGGCACTGTGAGCGCAGCGCCACTTCCGTCCACCGGCTTGGCGGTGAGAAATAATGCACGTGGCTGATGCCCGCTGGCCCGGACTTCCACGGTGACGGAGCCATCGTAGAGCACCTTCTCACCCACAGCCGGCTTGAGGATTTCTAGGTGAGTTAGAGAAAACGCTGGATGGTCGCCATAAGGATCGAGAAAGCGCAACCACTCCTGCCGGACGTGGCGTCCGCCCGCAAATATTAGAAGGGCCAACACGAGCACAGCCACCCCGGCGTGCAGGGCGCGGCGCAGCAAAAGTGGCTCGCGGGCCAGCGGCGGCAGCGCGGGGAGATCGAGCGTTTTACCGGCATCCGCCACCGCGCGGCGGGCGAGTTCGCGGGTGAGAGGCGCGGCTTGCTCGCTGTTAGCGTCGGCGTCGAGTTGCAGGATATTCACCAACTTGGAGCCGAGCGCCGGGTTTCTCGACTCCAACAACCGCGCGATCCGCAACAACGGCGGTCTTGCGAAACACGCGATGCCCGCCGCCACGCCGATCACAGTTAGACCCGCCGCCACCACACCGATTGCTCCGGCCAAGCGCAGTGGATTGGAAAAATGAAGCAACACGTCCGCCACCATCAGCAGCGGGATCGCGACCACCAGCCACACCGCAGAGCGCAGCACTAACAGCATCGCCCGCTGACGCGAATGCAGGGCACCCGCCCGGCGGAGGACGTCTAGCAGCGGTTGGCGAGATGGATCGTTCGGTTGCATGATGTGGCGTTAAGTCAGACCCCAGCGGCGGCGAGCATACCATTCCGCACCCAGCAGGAAACAAAGAAGCCCGTAGATCCATGGCCGGTCCCACACCGGAGTCCGGCGGGTCAGCGGCGCTTGCGCAGCCGTTTCCCGCAGCAGGTTATCCACCACTCCGGCGATCTCCGAGGCGGCTAGCATTCGCCCACCGGAAGCTTTCGCGAGTTGCTCCAGGTAGGTCCGGTCCATCGCGGTATCGGTCGCCTCCATGTCCTCGCGGAAGACGATGAAATGCGTGACTAACACTTTCCCAGCAGGCGTTTTCACCTCGGCCTTGTAGCGCCCAGTATCGCGCGGCGTGAACTCCGCGCGGGACAATAGCGGATCGTCACCCGCCGCCAGCGTCAGCGTGGTCACCGCCACGTCGTCCTTGTAGATTGCCAGCGTCGGCAGCACCGCCGGCACGTCCAGGCCGTGGACGCCGAAGCGCAGACGGATCGTCTCACCGAGCGGCAAATTCGAGGTGTCCGCCCTCAAGCTGTAGCCTTCCAGTGGGGTCACGCCGCCATTCGCTAACAGCCAAAGCGCGAGCTGATCCCAGAACCGATCGTAGGCGTTATTGTCATACTCCGCCTTCGGATTGAAGACCCAGCGCCACAAATTCCCCACCCCTAACGACAGCGTCTGACCATTGCCATAGCGGCGGTAAACCACCGCCGGTGCTTGATCTCCGGCGACGGAAAACGTGGCCGCCAGCGTCTTCGGCGCACTCGCCGCGGGAAATGCGATCACCTCGGGGAACTCATCCACCGTTGCCACTTCGCGCAGTAACCGGAAGGCCGACACCGAGCCAGCCTGCGGCGTGACTTCTAACCGCGCGCCGCGCGCAGAATGGTTAGCCCAGTCAATGGGCTCCAGCTCCGCAGCCACCTTTGCCTCGCGCGGCCACGCCTGTCCGCGGGCGAAAATCAACACGCCACCATGGTCCTTCACCCACGTTTCCACCGCGCGGATGCCGTTGGTGCCGATGACTCGCTCCACGTTGCGCCCGAAAACCACGAGGTTGTAAGGCTTGAGGTCAGCGACGCTAACAGGCGGTTTCAATTCGGCAGTCGCGCGCTCGGGATTCGAGCGGATGGGCCGCACGCGGTCGCCGGTGAAGGCGACCAGCGAGTCGATGTCGAACTTGTCATTGCGGGTAAACGAACGCCGCAAGAACGTGCTGTCCCAGAATGGCGTGCCTTCGATTTCCAAGATCCGGATGCGTTCGGAAATCACATTCAGATAAGTCGTCGCGCTATTGTTAGACAGCTCCCGCTCATTGGCCACCGGGGCGAGGCGGAAGGAGTATTCATACTGCCCGGCCTCCTCATGGGTGACGTCGAAGTGCACCGAGTGAAACGGCTCAGTGCCGGTTTCCACGCTCAAGCTTTTCACCTTCTTGCCATCGCATAACAGATCGAGGTTTAGCGTTTCATGCGGGCAGCCGACGTTGCGGATGAAGGCTTCCAGCCGCGTGCTCTGGCGGAGAAACGTGTGTGGATGATAGTTGGCGATGCGCACCGAGACATCCCGCGCGGTGTCCGCCGTGCCGTAGGGGATCGTGAAAATCGGCAAGTCGCGCGCACGGGTGCGGCGGGCCGTGTCACCCGGCGGCACCAGATCGAAATCGTGCCCGTCTGATAGAATAAACAGCGCGGCGGGCGGCGGTTGGCTGGCCATCCTCAGCATCGCCGTGACCGAGGTGTCGATGCGCGTCGTCTTGCCGTTAGCCGGGGTGCTCTGAAGCGAATTCGCAGTCGCCGCCGTGGCCGTTTCCGCAAAACTGAAGAACTGATAGTTTGCGCCAGCTTGTCGCGCGCCGCCCACCGTTTCGAGGTCCGCGCGGGCGGCATCGATGCGGCTGGAGCCAGTGCTGTGCGGCTCGCCCATGCTGGTGGAAGCGTCCATGGCGAAGATCACCGACTTCTCGCGGGCTGGCACCGGCACCTTTTCCTCGCGCGACGGCTGGAGCAGCAGCAGCACGATGAACCCCAGCGTAGCGAGCCGTGAAACGAGCAGAAAGATCTTGCGACCACGAGCAAGCCGCCGGGCGGAGCGCAATTGATAGAAAATGGCGGTGCCTAACATCACAGCCGCGATGCAGGCGATCCATGGTATCGGAATGACGGGATCGTAAATCAAAGACTTCGCGGTGCGGATTTGAAGAGGACGCCTTCGATGAATAGCAGCGCCAGCGCGGCTAGCAGAAACCAATGGAACACCGGCCGCCCGCGCAGCAGCAGGCTGTAGTCGGTGGTCGCCCCGACGAAGGAGGCGTCTGGATGCGCCGTGCCCGCACGGTCCGGCAGCACGGCGGGGTCCATTGAGCGCAGATCGGATTGATCGGGATCGGGGTTCACCGCGAACGCTAACAGATCGCGTTTGTCCGCGCCTGGCAGTCGATAGAACCCGGGAGCCTCGGCGGTGAAGGCGAGCCGCAGTCGCTCGCCCAACACTTCGCTGCGTGTGTGGACCGCCGCACCGTCCGGTCCTAGCAGCTCCCGCCCAGTGGCCTCCGCCGCCCAGGTCTCGCCGGCGATCGAGTCCCCCACCCCGTATGGCTCCATTGCGGCGCTGCCGCTGGGACTCATCCGCAACAGCATTTCATGGATCCATGCGGGGAATAGCCGCTGCCGGGACAGATTGCTGGATGCCTCGGCCACCGAGAAATTGCAAATCAGCAAGGTGCCCAGGCCGACCGCACTCTCGGTGAGCGCGGGCGTGCCGTCGGCATAAGTGAGCAGGATTTTCCCGCTGCCAGTCGCCGCCGCATGATAGAGATCGTAGAATTCTAACTGGGCTAGATTTTGCCGCCGCACGCCATCGAAGAGCCGGAGGAAGCGCGAATGGAAATCCCCGCTGGCCACCCGCATCGCCCCGCCGGCGAGATGATTCGAGTCGAGTTTATCGGTGAGGCGGATGGGCAAGGACTCGCCTGCGAGGCTGCCGAGTTTTTCCAAGTTCGCGGCGTCCGCCTTGCCATCAAGGAACAAAATCACGCCGCCGCCACTGTGGAGGAAAGTCGCCAGAGTCCCGGCTTGCGCGTCGTCTAGCAGCGGCAAGCGCGAGGCGATCACGCGCGTGGAGGCAGCAAGCGCAG
The DNA here is from genome assembly GCA_043729385.1 of Akkermansiaceae bacterium. Taxonomy (GTDB): domain Bacteria; phylum Verrucomicrobiota; class Verrucomicrobiia; order Verrucomicrobiales; family Akkermansiaceae; genus Luteolibacter. The sequence continues at coordinate 9,871 of JAYTLO010000347.1, read as the reverse complement.
CCGGGTTGAGCGCAGCGGGTCCCAGATGTTTCGGCCGGTAAACGCCCTTGTCACCGCCGAAGGGATCGACTGCAGTGGTGAGAAATAATGACGGCGCGGGCGCGGCTCCCTCCGGGTCATCGCCAGTTAGAATGACCACTTCCTCGCGCTCGCGGACTTGCACCACCAGATTGCGCGAGTCGTCCACCGGCAGATTGTCGCGCGGCAGCGTGGCTGTTAGTTTGAGCAAGCCACCCGCTGGAACGGGAACGCTCAGTGTGAAATCCCCCTCCGACCACGGTGCCAGCACCAGCTCCCGCTCGCGCAAGTGCGCCGGTCCGAATCCGGCTTCGAGCTTGCCGTGCCAGTCAGCCGCCGAGTGGTTCGCGACGTGCGCTTTCACCTCCACCTCGCCGCCGGCGATGACCGCACCTTGGCCAATGCCGAGCGAGTCAATGGCCCGGTTAGAGCGTTGTGGATCGTCCGTCGCGCTGACGAAAAATAAGCGCGCTGCGGTGGGTAAGTTGTCGAAATTTACGTCAGCCCAGTCGCGGCGCTGGAAGTCGGAAAAGTAATAGACGTCTGGCGTGCCCTTGGTTTCCTGCGCCAATTCGGCGGCGAGTTGATTAGCCGCGCGGAAATCCGCGCGGGTCAGCGGCGGCTTCGATTCATCAAGGAATTTAAGCGCTGCGGCGGCATTGGTGGAGAACGATGTGAACGCGGCAGTCGGCGCGTGATCGACGCGGATGAGGTTGAAGCGGTCGTCAGCATCAAGCGAGTCTAGCAGACGCTTAACCTCGACCCGCGCCCGGCTGCGCGCCGAGCCGCCGCTCTCCGCGCAAGCCATGCTCGACGAATGATCGACTAACAAAAGCACGTTGCGCTTGCCCTTGTCCGGCGCGATCCGCGGGGCGACCACCGGTTTCAGAAATGCGAGTAGCAGCGCGACCATGGCGCAGGTCCGCAGCAACATCATCAACCAGTGCCGCCAGTGGAAAACTCGTGAGCGCCCGGCGACTGTTAGGCGGATGTCCTCAATGGATGAAAACAGAAATTTCTTCGGAAACCGGCGGCTCAACCAGTGGATGAGCAACGGAATACTCACCAACGGCAACAAGGGCCAGAGCAGCGAGGCGTTGAGAAATTGCATGGCGGGTGAAATGAACTAACCGTTTGCCCGCCGGAATCCGAGGTAAGCCTCGACGGCCTCGCGGTAAGGACGGGCGGTATCAAGCGCGGTGAAGTCGATGCGGTGGCGCGCCCCACCGGTGGCGAAGGCGGTGGCCTTAGCAGTCATCCGGGCCTCGTATTCCGCACGGATCTCGGCGGGCTCGACCTCGATGGTATCGCCAGTTTCCATGTCCACGAAGCGGGCAAGCGGCGCGTCTGGCAGCGTCATTTCATCAGGATCGGTTAGCTGCATCAGCAGGATTTCAAATCCTCGGTGGATGAATGGGCCGAGCGCGTCGTACACCGCCTCTGGATCGTGGCCGAGGAAATCTGATAGAATCACCAACCGCCCGCGGCGGCGGATCAAGCGTTCGCACTCGTGGATCGCCGCCGGCAAGTTTGTCCGGCCAGCCGCATCATAAGCCGGCCGCACCAGCGCGCGAAGCATGGCCATTAAGTGGCGCCGCGTGCCGCCAGCCGGGAGATGCTCTAACACCCGATCCGCGAACAAGGTGATGGACGCCTTATCGCCCTGTTTGATCATCAAATAGCCGAGGGCGGCGGCGATCCGCGCGGCCCGCGTCCCCTTCTGTTCCCGCTTGCCGCCACGGTAGGCCATCGACCCCGAGGCATCCACTAGCAGATGCACGTCCATGTCCGTTTCCTGCCGATAGCGGCGGATCACCAGCTTGCGGCTGCGGGCATACACGTGCCAGTCGATGGCCTGCACGGGGCGGCCGGGTTCGTACGTTAGATACTCGGAGAACTCACCGCCGGCGCCGAGGTCGGGCGACTTGTGACGGCCTTGGAAGCGGCTTTCCACCGTGGTTTTGGCGAACACGATGAGGTTCTTGAAACGTTCCAACTCCGCCTCATCCAGTAGCAGGGCGGCCCGCTTGGCATCCACTTTCTGCTGGGTCACCGCCGCCGAGTCCGGCAACGGAGGCGGCATCGTGTGCCGTGGCAATGGGGGCGGCAGCTTGATCCCCGAGGCCACCTGATGCCGCGCCGTATCCATCGCCCGCCGCAGCGCGGAGTCTTGGGATTCGGGTGGGATCGCGGCCATGACAAATTTCTAATACATCGGCTCGGCCACTTCTTGGACTAAAGTCGCGACCAGATCGCGGGCCTTGAGACCCTCGCCGGTGGCGCGGTAGTTCGGGACGATCCGATGCGCCAACACTTGCGAGGCGACTCGTCTAACATCCGCCGCTTCGGGAGCCGCGCGGCCATTCACCAGGGCGAATGCCTTGGCTCCGAGGATCAAATACTGCGACGCCCGCGGCCCGGCACCCCACTCGATGTAGGTCTCCGCAGTCTTTCCCGCGCCGGGCTGCTTCGGGCGGGTGGCGGCGGTTAGATCGATGGCGTAGGCGAGGATGTGATTGGCCACCGGCATCGCGCGGACGAGCTGCTGGATGGCAAGAATTTCGCTGCCAGAGACGATCGGCGAGAGCTGGCCCACCTCGCCGATGGTGGTGCGGCGGACGATTTCAATTTCCTCGGCGCGAGCGGGATAGCCGAGATCGAGCGAGAACATGAAGCGGTCAAGTTGCGCTTCCGGCAGTGGATAGGTGCCCTCGTGCTCGATGGGGTTCTGGGTGGCGACCACCAAGAATGGATCGGGCAGCGGGCGATTTTCTCCGGCGATGGTGACGCGGCGTTCCTGCATCGCCTCTAGCAACGCGGACTGGGTTTTGGGCGGCGTGCGGTTGATCTCGTCGGCTAACAGGAGGTTCGTGAACACCGGACCGGGCCGGAAGCGAAACTCCATGCTGCCCTGGTGTTCGTAGATCATTTCCGAGCCGAGGATGTCCGCAGGCATCAAGTCTGGGGTGAACTGGATGCGCTTGAAATCCATCCCGAGCACCCGCGCGATGGACTGCACCAACAAAGTTTTGGCCAAGCCCGGCACGCCGATCAGCAGGCAGTGGCCGTTAGCGAATAACGACGCCACCAGCCCGCTCACAATTTCCTGCTGGCCGACGATTGACTTCGCCAGCTCGTCCATGATCGCGCCCGAGACTCGGGCGACGGAGGTAATGTCAGACATCTCGGTGCTCATGCGGAATTTCCCAATGCAAGGGCCACGCGGAGTCCACGAACCTTGATGGCTGGATGGTGGATTTTCCTAACATGACCTCAAGCACAATCCCCGTGAGATGAATTGTGTCCCGGCTGTCTCAGCCGGGAGAGACTTTCTGACAATCGGCGTGTGCAAGCGCAGGCAAAAGCGTAGAGGATGCCGCCGATGTCTAACCGAGTGTCCCGTTTGCTGGCTGTTATGATCTGGGTGGCGGCGGTCGGCTGGGTGTTCGCCGCGCTGAATTTGCGCAGCCCGTATCTAATGCCTGTCCGCGAGGCGGCGATGTGGGTGTGGACAGCGGTTGGGTTGTTAGCGCTGGGGTGGTTGATTTTTCGCGGAAAAAAGGATTTCCCACGCCTTCCCCATCTCGCTGCTGGGGCCGCTTTGCTTGGAGGATTGCTGGCCGGCCACGGGCATTGGCGGCATTTCGAAAACCGGCGGATCGTGGCGGAAACTCCGGCGGCGCGGATGCCGGAAATCGGGAAGCATCTTGTCGTCGGTTGGCTCGGGTTTGCGGAAACCCGGGCGCTGGTGGCCAAGGGCGCGGTCGCGGGAGTGTTTCTAACGCGTCGAGATTTCCCGGCAGGAGTCTCGTTAGAGGAAATCCGCCGGACGGTGGACGCGCTGCAAGCCGCACGGCGGGAAGGCAACTTGCCGCCGTTGTGGGTCGCCACCGATCAGGAAGGCGGGGTCGTCGAGAAGCTTTCGCCGCCGCTGCCGGTGCAACCTGCGTTGGGTTCATTACTAACGAATTTCGACGGTCCCGGCCTCGCCGCCGATCCGGCGCGTGCGGTGGAAATTGTGAGCCGAGTGACGGCCTACGCGGACATCCAAGGCCAAGCGCTGGCCGCAGCCGGGATTAATCTGAACTTTGCCCCGGTGGTGGATTTGCGACCCGCCGCTCCGCCCGACGCGCTGGATCTTCACAGCCGCATCGCCACCCGCGCGCTCGCCGCAGATCCAGCGACCGTGACCATGGCCGCTGAAACCTACGTGCGCGTGCTGAAGCGTCACGGCGTCACCGCCATTATCAAACATTTCCCAGGACTCGGACGGGTGCCTGCGGATACGCATCACTTCGCTGCTAGATTGGATAGTTCCCTCGCGGACCTTGAGACGACCGACTGGTTGCCCTTCCGGGAAATTTCCCAGCGGACGAATGCGGGGATCATGCTGAGCCATGTTAGATTGACCGCGCTCGACCCGGATCGGCCATCATCCTGCTCGCGAGCGACCGTGAAATTGCTGCGAGAAACCTGGAGCGCGACTGGCCTACTCGTGACGGATGATTTCTCGATGTCGCCCATTTCACACGGTCGTGGCGGCATAGTTAGAGCGGCGGAGCAAAGCATGGCCGCCGGGGTGGATCTGATTTTACTGAGCTACGACGCGACGACGGTTTATGATTTGCTGGCGGCGAATTTGGCGAAATAGCCGGTCAGCGGCTCCACTTTTTCAAACCCTGGCCCTTGCTCTTTTTCACGACTGATTTCCTTTTCGCCGTCGGCTCCGGCGCTTGCTTCACTGCCGTTTTGACCGCCTTCTTCAGCTTGCTCACGAGCAGGCTCTTGCCGGTCATCTGCTTGGGCTGGGCCAGGCCTAACATTTCCAAGAGCGTCGGTGCCACGTCGGCTAGAATGCCGTCTCTCACGGTGTAGTCCGCAGCGTCGGCGGCGACGTAGAAGAGGTGGACGAGGTTGGTGGTGTGCGCGGTGTTAGGCGAGCCGTCGGCGTTGCGCATGAACTCGCAGTTTCCATGGTCTGCGGTGATGAGGAGCTTGCCGCCGAGGAGATATTCCTGCGTAGCTTTTGGGTCTCGTCACGGAAGCATTCTGGCAGGTCCTAGCCGCTTGCGAATGAACAAACACGAACTCACGGTGGCGCAGGCGAGCAGCAGGGTGGATGGCTCGGGGATGCTGCCTGCGAGGATCGGCTTGCCAGCCTCGGTTTCGTAAGCCCAGCCGCGGATCTCGGTTTGATTCCAGTTATAGTTATCCAGGTCCATCCAGCCGTAGTGAACCTGCCCGTCGATGAGGAATTCCAATCCGAGATAGCCGCGTATGCCAAGGAAGGAGCCGGAGGTGCCGACATTGTAGCGGACATGCAGCGAGGCGACGCCAGGAGTACCCATGGGGTGGGATTGCCAGCCCGAAAGCGTTCCATACTGGGGGAAGAGGGCGGGCGAATCCTCCCCGATGGAGACGCCGGTGGTTAGCGGATAGGGCTGCGAGTCATACCAGGAAACTCCTTGGAATGGCTGGCGCAGGCCGAGCAGGCGGGTCCCGGCCGAGGTGCGGAGGAAGGAGCTGCTGCCGGAGGAATCGTGCTGGAGGTCGAAGACACCATCGCCATTCAGATCGATGTTGTAGTCTTGAGTGGCAGGGTTTCCGTTGTGGAGCGCGATGCGCTGGAGCGGCTGGACGAAGATGACGGCGGCTGGGGCTTCCAGGACCCAGAAGAGCAAGCCGCCAAGAATGGCGACATGCTTCAGAGGTCCAAGCCCGGCGAACAAACGCCATGGGCTTTGGAGGGATTTCATCAAGGGACGTTGAAGGGGTTGCGGGCAGACTCTCCTCACGTGCTAGAAGCGGAACGGTTAAGTCCCAAGCGCCTTTTAGCTGGCTACGGAAGCATGCTGAAAGTTTCACACCGTCCACGAATAAACAAACATGAACCCAAAGTGACGCAGGCGAGTAGAAGGGTGGTCGGCTCGGGGATGCTGCCTGCGTGGATCGGTTTGCCGGGCTCGGTTTCGTAGGCCCAGCCGCGGATCTCGGTTTGATTCCAGTTATAGTTATCCAGGTCCATCCACCCATAGTGGACCTGCCCGTCGATGAGGAATTCGATTCCGAGGTAGCCGCGGATGCCGAGGAAGGAGCCGGACGTGCCGACATTGTAGCGGACATGCAGCGAGGCTGCGCCGGGCACACCGATGGGATGGGACTGCCAGCCTGAAAGTTTACCATATTGGGGGAAGAGGGCGGGCGAATCCTCCCCGATGGAGACGCCGGTGGTTAGCGGATAGGGCTGCGAGTCATACCAGGAAACTCCTTGGAATTGCTGGCGCAGGCCGAGCAGGCGGGTTCCGCCCCAAGTGCGGAGGTAGGAACTGCTGCCCGAAGAATCGTGCTGGAGGTCGAAAATGCCATCGCCATTCAAATCGATGTTATAGTCCAGCGTGGCGGGATTCCCGCTATTGAGTGCGATGCGCTGGAGCGGCTGGACAAAGATGACGGCGGAGTGGGATTCTTGGACCCCAAAAAGCATGCCACCAAGAATGGCGACATGCTTCAGGGGTCCAAGCCCGGCGAACAAACGCCATGGGCTTTGGAGGGATTTCATCAAGGGACGTTGAAGGGGTTCGGGGAGACTTTCCTCACGCGGAAAAACTTGGATGGACTTAAGGGCAGCGGCGTGGAGGCGGCCGTGGTGCTCTCGGTGATCGTATTGAAGATCCCCGAAGCCGTCGTCCAAGTGCTGAGATTGGTCGAACTCTCGATGATGTAATAACCTCCGACGAGAGAATTCCACGTCAGCGTAGCCGTCACATTACCGCCGCCGAAGGAGAAGCTCTGGCCGGTGATCGCAAAATTTTCGGTCTGAGTGGAGACGCCGGTGACGATGACCGAGAGCGGCTGGGCATCGGCTGAGCCATTCCCATCCAAATCGATCAGGGTGGTGCCTGTTTTTTGCGAAACGATTACACGATAGAGCGTGCCCGTTGGAGGGGAGGTAGGCGTCACCACCTGCTCGACATTATCCACGTCATTCTGGCCGCGGGTGGCAGCGGTCGCAGGGGAGGCCGGATTCAGCTTCCATGGCAGGATGGCGGCTCCGACGGTCGGTGGATTCGTCGTGTTGTCCATGATCGGATAAATTCGGACATCAAGGTTGTTATTGAGGACCGAATTCGTCGGCTCGACATAGGTTCCGCTACCCGGGCTGCTCTCGGTCCAGGCTTGTTGGTCGGGGAGGAGTCCGGTGGAAGGATCCGGCTGGGCGACGGGATCCGCCCAGGAGGCGGTGACTTTGATCGCTTGGGCACCGGCGGCGCGGACGGTGAAGGCGACCTCCTTGTTGTTCGGCAGCACGACTTCCTTCACATAGGTCCGGGCGGCGCTGTTATAGTTCGCCTGGATCAGGGCGGCAGCCTTGTCGATCTGGGCGATACCCCAGCCGGATCGATAGTCGGGGCCGATGGTTGAGATGTCCGTAGCGGTGTGGATGACGAGTCCCTTCAGCGTCGCGGCTCGCAACGGCTCCTTAGGGCTGTAGTTCACGCTACGTTCCTGAAGCTCGCTGAGCAGCGCCGTTCCGCCGGATACACCGGCGGCGGAGAAGCTCGTACCGGTGGCGGCGGTTTCGTATTGGTTAGCCTGTGGGACGCCGGCCACAATGGTGAGCTTCGGCGTGTTCACGTTGACGCCGTTCGCCATCACATCGGGCTTGATGCGGCCGTCATCGGTAGGGCCGAAGACCGTGCCCTGTCCGACCACGGTCGGAGATTGGGCTTGGAACCAGAGGGCACTGGCGGAGGTGACGGAGCCAACGGTGAGCGCATTCTTGGAGGTCTGGAGGCCTTTGGGAATCGTGTCAAAGCCGAGCGCGCCGCCATCGGCACCAGGCTTTCCGCTCAGTGGGCTGGCGGTTTGCCCGCCGCTTGGGTTGAAGAGGATCTGCTCGCTCGGCGTATTGGCATTCACGACGGACAGGGAGCCTTGGCTGAAATACCAGTAATCGGTGCCGTTGAAGAGGACGTCCTCCTGCACCCCTAGGGTGATCAGGCCAGCCTGGGCGACGAAGTAGGGATTTCCACCGACGAAGATGGGCTTGTTTCCGGCGAATTCGTTCTGGCCGCGGTCGTTACCGGCGGCGGCGACGAGCAACTGGTAGGGCTGAAGGCAGGCGGTCTCATCTCCGATTCGGGACTCGGAATTATAGAGGCCGAAGTCAGGGGACTCCGAGCGGTTGGCGAAAATATCACCGATGAAGTAATTCACTGGGCGCGTGATGGAAGGACCGCCGGAGACGGGAATGGTCAGGATCGAGGTGTCCCAGCCGAAGACACCGCCGTAAGAGTGGTTCGAAACGCGACTGACCGAAGCGCCCTGGCCGAGGACGGTGCCGAAGGGATCGATCCAAGTATACGCATTGATGCTGCCTTGGTAAGCGATGCCCTTGGCACCTGCGGAGGCACCTGCGGCGATCATCACTCCGGCCACAGAGGTCGCGTGGCTGTCAGGGGAGTTGACTCCCAGTGGATCAGTTACACGGGTGGGGCTGCCGAACTCGACGTGCGGAAGGTAAGGAATGAATTGCTCGAACTGGCCGATGGTGGTGCCGGATGGTGGAGCGGTGATGCCACCACCGTTCAGGGAGGCGGCATTGGCACCCCCGGGCCAGACCTTGTTAGCTCCGATCACGGTGGCGTCGGTGAGGCCGAAATTGCGCATTTTCAGTACTTGGCCGTTGGCCAGTTTCAGGGTGAGCGTATCTGTCGTGGGACTGAGCACGCTGGCCTCCTCATGGGCGAGTCCATCAGCCAATTCCTTCTGGCGTAGGGCACTTACGGTGGTAGCGCGGGCGTTCGCCTTCACGCGGGTTTCTTCGACCCACTTCGAGACGTTCAGCTTGCCGGGGGCGACGGCGGCGAGCGGTTGGAGGTTTACCTTTGCATCGGCCTTCGCCGTGCTGGTGGATTGTTCAGTGGCCTTCGGAGCGGCCACGATAGCCGTCACCTCATCCGGACGTTCAGCAAAGGCTGAATGAGCGGAAAGCGTAAGTGCGGCGAGGAGTAGCAAGAAATTGCGTCGGGAGTGATGTGGTTTCATTTGATTTTGCGTATTTTTGTGTGTGAGAGTGAATGGGAACTATTTCTTCGGTAAGGTGGGGTCATTTACAGGACGTATTGTTGTGCAAGATCGGGCTATTCTGGTAGCTGCCGAGCAGCGACTCCGGCAAGTAACAGGCGACTACTTTCGTCCTTTGCGCACCAACCACAGCAGGCCAGTTGCCGCCATGATCAACAGGGCCACTACTGTCCATGGCCGGTATTTGGGACCCGAACCACTTCAGTCTTTTAGCTGCTTCGCCAGTAGCTTTTTCGACTCCTCGTCTTTACAAAACCTCCCTGCTACTGTCGTTTGATTCCAGCCTCTTTCAGGTGCCTGCATCACCAGGGTTGACAGAGCCTTTATGAGTTCCGCCTTTGCGGCACGCAATGCCCGTTGTTGCCCGTTTTTCAGGTTGTTCTTTCGATTCGCATTGATCAAATCCAAATACTGTTTCCGTAGCTGTGGGTCTGCGATTGTGTCCGGGCTCATCCCTGCCGATGCATTTGGAGTGCCTGCTGGCGGCATGACACTCGAGGACACTGGCAAGTGCTTCCAATTTGGATCAATAAACCCATTGATCTTGACTATGACACTTTCAATGGCCACCAAAGATGGGTCTTGGCTTTCTTTAACGTCTAAGTATTTTATTTTTTCTGATCTTAAAATTGCTAAAGAAGCCCTAGTTATGTCGTTTATGGCGGTTGCTCATTCGCGTCAGGTTAGCGCGTAAATAACTGGTTTAAAGTGATTTATACAAAAACAATTCAATTAAAAGCTTGACGAAGTGAGCGAGCCGGCAAGC
>JAYTLO010000346.1:0-5121 GCA_043729385.1 Akkermansiaceae bacterium | reverse complement strand
GCTTGCCGGCTCGCTCACTTCGTCAAGCTTTTAATTGAATTGTTTTTGTATAAATCACTTTAAACCAGTTATTTACGCGCTAACCTGACGCGAATGAGCCTTTGCCTTCTTCATACTCGACATGGTCGAGGCGAGGCTCGAGGTCAATCCTGAGGCTGAACTTGTGGGGCGAAATTTCGCCGAGGCTCTAGAAGCGTGTAGTCTCGGTTGCTTTGCCGAGTTTGACCATAGTCGTCAATTCGTTCTTCCTGCGGATGAGCGGGTTGACTAACGTCGCTTTCAGCCAGTGCATTCGCAGTTTTAAATGTCCACCCGCTTCTTCACCAACCACGGCGCTCAGACGCTCTTCGCGAAATTCGAAGGCGTTTTCTCGTCCAACAAGGATCTCGCGGCATTCGACGCTTTGGTGGGATACCTCCGCTCTTCGGGTTGGTTCGCGGTCCGGCCACTTCTGGAAAACGTCCCTGAAATCCGGATCCTCGTCGGCATCAACGTGGATTCCCTGATCGCCGACTACCAGAAGCGCGGGTTGCTTTTTCATGGTGCGGAGGGAGAAACACTCGCGCAGATCAAAGCCAGTCTGCTCAAGGACATCGAGGAAGCCGAATACTCATCCCAAGTCGAAAAAGGCATCATTCAATTCATCGAGGACGTCTCGACCAAGCGCATTCAAGTCCGCGCCCATCCGACGAAAAACCTTCACGCAAAAATTTACATCTTCCGCCCGGACGGCTTCAACGAACACCGGCCCGGGGCGGTCATCACCGGCTCCTCGAATCTCACCGAAGCCGGCCTCGGCACTCGCGGTCCCGAGTCGAACTACGAGTTCAACGTCCTCCTTCACGACTACGATGACGTGAAATTCGCCACCGAGGAATTCGAGGCGCTCTGGAAGGAATCCGTCGATGTCCTGCCGAAGGACATCAAGGAGGTCGCCGCCAAAACCTACCTCGGCACCGAAATTTCGCCCTATCAGCTCTACTTCAAGCTCCTCATCGAATACTTCGGCCGGGCCATCGACTACGATCCCAACGCCACCGAGGACCTGCCGAAAGGCTTCAAACGCCTCAGCTATCAGGTCGATGCAGTCACCCAAGGCGTCCGCCTGCTGCAGAAGCACAACGGCTTCTTTCTCGCCGATGTCGTCGGTCTTGGAAAAACGATCATCGCCACGCTGATCGCCCGGAAATTCTTCTTCCACAACGGCTTCCCCGATCATCGCTCGCATACGCTCATCGTTGTCCCACCCGCCTTGCTGGAAAACTGGGAAGCTGCCAGAGACCAATTCCACCTCGACAACGTTCGCATTATCACCAACGGCAGCCTCCACAAGGTCCGCAATGCCGAGCGCTACGACCTCATCATCGTGGACGAGGCCCACCGCTTTCGCAACGATTCGGCCGGCGCGTTCGATCTACTCCAGCGCATTTGCAAGACCGACACCCGGAGAATCGGCGACGACGGCAAGCCCCTGCGGAAAAAGGTCATTCTCATTTCCGCCACGCCGCTCAACAACCGCCCAGCCGACCTCCGCAACCTCATCGCACTGTTCCAAGACCTCAAGGACTCCACGCTCAACGTCCACAACCTCCAACGCTTCTTCGCCGCCCGAGAAAAGGAATTCCAACGCGCGAAAAATGCCTCCGATCAGGAAACCGCCCGCCATGAAGTGAAGGCGGTTTACAAACTCATCCGCGAAAAATCATGTCGGAAATCATCGTCCGCCGGACCCGACGCGACCTGATCGAGAATCCCGAATACAAAACCGACCTCGACGCCCAGAACATCCTCTTTCCGGAAGTCGCCCCGCCGCGCCGGATTTTCTATCCGCTGCCACCGGAGATCGAGACGCTCTACGACCGCACCATGTCCACGCTCGCCGCGTCAGGCAGCGGTGGATTTACCTACAATCGCTACCGAGCGATCCAGTTCCTCAAGCCGGAAATCAAGGCGAACTATGCCAACGCCGACCTCATTTCCCTCCAACTCGCCACCATCATGCGCGTGTTGTTAGTCAAGCGACTCGACAGCAGCTTCCACGCCTTCCGCCAATCCCTCCGCCGCTTCCGCGATTCCACCCGCGTGATGGCAACCATGTTTGAAAAAGGTGCCATCTACATCGCGCCGAATCTCAAGGTCACCGAGTATCTTCTGGATGATCGGGAGGCCGAACTCATCGCGAAAATCGAGGAGTGCCAACCCACCGATCCCACCATTTCCATCTGCACGCCGGACGACTTCGAGCAAGGTTTTCTCACCGGCCTGCTAGGTGACCTCGCCATCCTCGAAGACCTCTGCATCCGCTGGGAAGCCGTGAAGGAGGACCCGAAGTTCGACACCTTCCTCCGCTACCTCAAGGCCGACCTTTTCAACCGCGACGAAAACCGCGATGGCAAGCTCGTCGTCTTCTCCGAGTCCAAGGAAACCACCACCTACCTTACCGAGAAACTCAACGCCGCCGGCATCGGGCGGAACATCCTCACCGTGGACGCTGCGAACCGCGCCAAAGTCATGCCACTGGTCCGCGCAAATTTCGACGCCAACCACCCGCTCAAGGAGCAGGCCCACGAATACGACATCATCGTCTCCACGGAAGTCCTCGCAGAGGGCGTGAACCTCCACCGGGCGAACGTGATCGTGAACTACGACACGCCGTGGAACTCCACTCGACTTATGCAGCGCATCGGCCGCGTTAACCGCATCGGCACCCAGGCCACCTGCATTTACATCTACAATTTCTATCCGACCTCCCGTGTCGATGACGACATCGAGCTGCGGAAGAAAGCCATCCTCAAGCTCCAGGCCTTCCACAGCGCCCTCGGCGAGGACAGCCAGATCTACTCGCCCGACGAGGAGGTGGACACCTTCGGCCTCTTCGACAAATCCCCGGAGGAAGCCGAGCGCGACGAACGCCTCAGCCTGCTCATGGAACTCCGGAAATTCCGCGATGAAAACCCGGAGGAATTCCGCATTGTAAAAAATCTCCCGCTCCGTGCCCGCGTCGACCGCGGCGATGCCAGCCGCAGCGGCAGCAGCGTCGCCTTCATCCGCGATTCCCGCCGCGATGGATTCTTCCGCATCGGCAAGACCGCCCACCCCGAAGCAAGCGCCAGTGGCGAAACTCCCGCCCTCCGCGTCGAGGAAATCTCCATCGTCGAGGCCGCCCGCGAGTTCCGCGCACCCGATCCCGCCGAGCCTTCCCTGCCATTGCCGGATCATCATCACGAAGACATCCGCGATGCCCTTCAGTGCTTCCGCGACCGCGCTGCCGAAGCCGCCGTCGCCGACAAGGCGCTCGATAACAACCCCGGCCCCAACGAACGCCGCGCCCTCGAATTCCTCGACGCCTTCCTCAAACTCAACCTCCTCGCCGATTCCGAAAAGGACCTCATCCGCTCCGCCAAGCTCGCCGTCCGCAAGGCGAAGTTCCAACAACTCCAGAAGGACATCAACAAGCTCCAGAAATCCGTCAAGCAGGTTAAAGTCTCGCCCTCCGTCCTCGCGGACAAACTCATGACCCTGCTCCGGACCTACCCGCTGGAACAGGAGGCGTCTCATCAGACGGCATCGAATCCCCATCCCAGCGAGCCGATCAATACCGCCGCCCTGCCCAAGATCATCCTCTCGGAGTCGTTCCTTGGGGATTGTCTCACGCCTTAAATACAGCCATCTTCCAGCCATGCACATCGACCGAATTCAGCTCAGAAACTTCAAATGCTTCACCGAACGGAGCTTTGAATTTCGACCGGGCTTCAACCTCTTGGTTGGTGAAAACGGCAGTGGTAAAACCTCGGTGCTGGAAGCGCTCGCGGTGGCTTCCGGCTCATGGCTTCTCGGGCTGTCAAAGTACAGTGCCCAATGCAAGGCACGGTCGATTCTTCCTGCGGAGGTGCAGTTGAGAGCCGTGAAGGAGGGAGGAAGAGTCGCTCGTTACGAAAGGCGGTTTCCAGTCGAGGTGACGGCCAACGGAAATGTCGCATCACAAGAAATCTCCTGGACTCGGACTCTCGAAGGAGTCAGGGGGCGCACGACGAGCGCCGGGTCTGCGGATCTGAAGCGCATGGGTGAGCAGATCGGACGCCAAGCCATGGGGGGCGAGCCTGTCATGCTACCGCTGATCTCATACTATGGCACCGGCAGGCTCTGGCAGCAGCCGCGGGATCTCAAAGCTAAGCGGGCGACTTCCGCGTCCAAGGCGCGGACGAGCGTTTTTATCGGTTATACCAACAGTCACGACCCGAGATCCAGCGCGGCAGACCTGTTCCGTTGGATTCAGACCCAGCAATTCATCGCTCTCGAAGAAGGAAAGAATCCGGTGGAGCTGCGTTTGCTGACAAAAGCCATACTCGGTTGCATCGAAGGAGCCCAGAATCTTCATTTTTCAGTCAAACTGGCGGATCTGATTCTGGACATTGAGGGGCAAGGCCGACAGCCATTCAACAACCTGAGCGACGGTTACCGGAACATGATCGCCATGGTCGGTGATATTGCCTTCAAGGCTCTGACTCTCAATCCACACCTTGGGATGAAGGCTGCCGCCGAAACTCCCGGAGTGGTTTTGATCGATGAATTGGACCTGCACCTTCATCCGAAATGGCAGCGCCGGGTGATTGATGATCTGAAGAGGACATTCCCCGCGATGCAGTTTATTTGCACCAGCCATTCGCCGTTCCTCATTCAATCGCTGCAACCCGGTGAACTGATCTCCCTGCGCGAGGATGCGGGTGAAATGGAGTATTCCGGGCAGCCTATCGAAAACATCATCGAAGACGTGCAGGGCGTGAAGGATCCACAGCGCAGCCGAAATGCGGAGGAAGCCGATCATGCCGCAGAAGCCTATTTCACGCTTCTCCGTCAAAAGCCGGATGCCGATCCGCAAACCCTTGCCAAGGCGGAACTCAGATATCGCAATATCAGCTCCATATACTCCGACAATTCGGCACTCGATGCGATCCTCAAACTCGAGGCACGGGCGGCGGTTCAGAACGGAGGAAAGAAATGAGACCCGTTGAGCGAGGCTCCGTGTGCGACGACAATTAAAGCTGTGCGGCGACGACAATTAAAACTGCTCAGTTGGGAGGGTGGTTTTTCGGGGTGAGACGGCATGCTGTTTGACACCGG